>JAJZGX010000052.1 GCA_021804825.1 Pseudomonadota bacterium
ATCTGCAGCAGTGCAAGGCGGCCCACGGCGCTGAAGCCGATGCCATCGATCTCGATGTGTGCGCCGTCGAGATCGAGTGTGATATTCTGCCAGCTCTGCATGTGCGGGGTGATGGCCCGCGCGGTGTCGGGATCATCCTGACGCAAGAAACCCATGGCCTGCTCGGAAAACACCACGCCAAAGCCGAAGGTCGCATCGGCGGCGTTTTGCTCGAACACATCGACGCGTGCTTGAGGATGGCGGCGCTTCCACAGATAGGCGGCATAGAGGCCCGCCGGGCCGGCGCCGAGGATGGCGACGTTCATGATGCCCTGCTTTTTGGTGGTGGTTTCGGCCATTGTTGCTAGCTTGGAAGCGGATTTGCGGCGGCGGCAGCGATTTCGAGATGGTCTTCGGCCAGGCGGCGATCAGCCCGCAATGCGGCGGTGGCGCCTTGCCAGCGGATATGGCCGCGCTCCATCACCACATGCCGGTCACAGATGTTCAACAGCGCATCGAGGTTCTTGTCGATGATGAGGATCGCCAGGCCGCTGGCTTTCAGTTGTGTGATCGCCGCCCATATTTCGGCACGGATCAGCGGCGCCAGCCCCTCGGTGGCTTCATCGAGCACCAGCAGGCGCGGGTTGGTCATCAGGGCGCGGCCAATCGCCAGCATCTGCTGCTCACCGCCAGATAGCTGATTGCCCATGTTGGCGGCACGCTCCTGCAACCGCGGAAACAGGGCGTAAACGCTGGCCAATGTCCAGGGCCCGGCCTTGGGGCGGGCGGTGGCGACGAGGTTTTCGCGCACGTTGAGGCGCGGGAAAATCTGCCGACCCTCCGGCACCAGCCCGAGGCCGTGCTGGGCAATGGCATGCGGGGAGGCATTGGTCATGTCGATACCGTCAATCAGGCGGCGCCCGGCTCGGCAGGCGATCAGTCCGAACAGGGTATTTATGGTGGTGGTCTTGCCCATGCCGTTGCGCCCCATCAGCGCCACGACTTCGCCCTCGGCCACCGCCATGGACACGCCAAACAACACCTGCGCGCGTTCATAGCCGGCATCGACATCCTCGAGGCTGATCAGCGGCGCGCTCATGTTGCCGAATCCCCGAGATAGGCTTTGCGCACGTTCGGATCATTGCGCATCATTGTCGGCGTGCCCGTCGCGGCCAGGGCTCCGCCGACCAGCAGACTCAGGCGATCTGCCAGGGCAAATACCGTTGCCATGTCATGCTCGATCAGCAGCATGGCGATCTTTCCCTTGAGGCCCAGCAGCACGCGGGTAAGCTCACGCGTTTCTTCCGGGCCGGCACCGGCCATGGGTTCATCGAGCAGCAGCAGTCTGGGCTGTTGCACAAGGCACATGGCAATTTCCAGCGAGCGGGCCTCGCCATGCGAAAGACTGGAAGCTTTCGCCTGCGCGCGCGCTTCAAGGCCGACGGTTGCAAGGGCGCTTTGGGCGCGCGCGACGAGATCACGATCGGCTGCCGCGGCACGCCAGAATGACAGCGATGTGGCAAATCTCGCCTGCGCGGCGAGGGCGACATTTTCAAGCGCCGTGAAGGGCGCGATGAGATTGGAGATCTGGAACACGCGGGCAAGGCCCAGTTGCGCGCGGGCGGCGGTGCTGAGGCGTGAAATATCCTTGCCCGATAGCACGATGCTGCCCGCATCCGGGTGCAGGGCCCCGGCAATCTGGGCAATCAACGTGGTTTTGCCGGCGCCATTGGGGCCGATGATCGCGTGGATTTCGCCTTCATTGACATCAAGCGAGACATGATCTGTCACCCGCAGCGCGCCGTAGCTTTTGCATAAGTCGCGGATGGCCAGCACCGGTTCGCTCATGGGGTGATCCTTGTCGCGCCCTCGAACCGGCCGCGCAGCAGCACGATGGCGAGCAAAATCAGGCCCAGTGCCAGGTTCCAGTATTGCGTGAGGCCACCCAGCAGGGATTCGAGGTATATCAGCGCGAAGGCGCCCAATATCGCCCCAGCGGGCCGCGCGACGCCGCCCAGCACGACCATGACGATGAGTTCGCCGGAGCGGTGCCAATCCAGAAATGACGGCGCGATATAATCAGTGAGATTGGCCAGCAACACGCCCGCCAGCGCCGAAAGTCCTCCCGCAAAGCTGTAGGCAAGCAGGCGGTAGGGCAGCGGCTCAAAGCCAAGCGCGGTGAACCGGGCTTCGTTGAGGTGGCTGGCACGCAACGCCATGCCGAAGCGCGAGCGCGTCACCCGTGACAGGCCCCAGAACATGACACCCAACATCAGCACTGCCAGCAGCGCGGTGGCACTGTCGGCGCGCAGCAGCGGCCAGCCGAACAGGGTCGAGCGCACCGGCAGGGCGATGCCATCGGTGCCGCCAAACACCGACAGGCTGGACATGGCGTAATAGGCCATTTGCGCGAAGGCCAGCGTGATCATGATGAAATAAACCCCGCGCGTGCGCAGCGCGATAAGGCCGGTGAGGGCTGAAAACGTCGCGCCAGCGACGAAGGCGCAGGCCATCACGAGGAAAAGGTCCTTGAAGCCGAGCATCGACAGGCTCAGCGTCACATAGGCACCAAGCCCCATGGGGGCGGCATGGCCAAGGCTGACCATGCCACCCTGACCCAATATGAACGACAGCGACAGGGCGGCCATGGCAAAAATCGCCGCGCGGGCCAGCAGGGTTGTCGGCGCGGTGACGCCGAGCACCTGCCCGGCGAGCAAAGCGATGATGAACACCAGCGCCAGCAAGGCGGTGGTGGGTTCATGACGAACGAAGTTTTTCAGCCGTTGCGGCAACAAGTCGGTCAATCCCCGCTTGCAAACAGGCCTGACGGACGCACCGCCAGCACCAGCGCCATCAGCACATAGATCAACATGGAAGCGAGGGCCGGCCCAGCGCTGGCAGCCGAAGACCGACTGAGAAACAGGCCCATGATGTCAGTGGCAAAGGCGCGCCCCAAAGTATCGACGAGGCCGATCAGCAGGGCGGCGATCAGCGCGCCGCGCACCGAGCCAACGCCGCCGACCACAATCACCACAAAGGCCAGAATGAGCACGCTGTCGCCCATTGTCGGCTCAACGCCGGTCAGCGCCCCGGCCATGGTGCCGGCAAAACCTGCCAGCATCGCGCCAAAGGCAAACACCATCAGAAACAGCCGGTCGATATCCACGCCCAGGGCTTGCACAGTTTGAGGATGGGTCGAGCCGGCCCGCACCAGCATACCAAGCCGCGTTTTGGCGATCAGCGCCCAGAGCAGCAAGGCGACGCCAAGGCCCGCCGCGATGATGATCAAGCGCCATAAGGGATAAGAAAAGCCATGGGTCAAAGGCACGGATTGCGCCAGCGAGGCAGGCAGATTGATCGACAATGCGCCAGCACCAAAGATCATGCTGACGCCATCCGTGAAGATCAGGATGAGCGCGAAAGTCGCCAGAACCTGCTCGAGATGGCCGGCTCTGGCCAGATGCCGAAACACCGTCCATTCCAGCACCAGCCCCATGGCGAGCGAGGCCGCGGCGCCCAGCACCAGTCCGAGCCAGAATGAGCCTGACCAGGCGATGAGGGCCGCGGCGAAATAGGCCCCGAGCATGTATTGCACGCCATGGGCGAGGTTGATGAAGTCCATAACGCCAAACACCAGCGTCAATCCCGAGGCGACCAGAAACAGGATGAACCCCAAATCAAGGCCGTTCAGAATCTGGACTGCGAGCAGCGCAAAATCCATGTGGAATCAGCGCGGCGGCAGCTTGCAGGCACCCGCATAAATATCCTTGGCCATGTCCATCACCTTGGCACCGGCCTGGGTGACGAACTTGCCATCAGGGCGCTTGATGATGCTTACCTGATAGAAATTCTCGATGGGGAAGCCGTTATTGTTGAATTTGAAGGCGCCGCGCACAGATTTGAACGGCACGCCATCCATGGCCTTGCGCAGGGCCTCGATGTTGACCTTGCCGCCGGTCTTGCGCAGCGCGCCATCGATCAGTTTGGCGGCATCATAGCCTTGAGCTGCATAGAAAGACGGGGGCGCGCCATAGGCTTTCTCGTAGGAGGCAACAAAGATCTTGTTTTGCGGGTTGTCCATATTGGGAGCCCAATGGCTGGCCGAAATCGTCCCTAGCGCCGCATCCTGAATGCCGGGCAGCGATGTTTCGTCCACCGTGTCGCCCGAGAGCAGTTTGACTTTGCCCACCAGCGCCGACTGATGATATTGCTTCACCAAGGCAACGCCCATGCCGCCGGGCATGAATGTGTAGATGGCGTCGGGCTTTTCAGATGCCACCTTGGTCAATTCGGATGAAAAATCCATTTGCCCGAGCGGCGTATAGATTTCATCGACAATTTTGCCCTTGAAATCATGCTTGAAGCCTGCGGCAGCGTCCTTGCCCGCCTGATAATTCGGCATGATCAGCACGACTTTCTTGATGCCTTCAGCATTGGCATAATCGGCCATGGCCATATGCACCGTGTCGTTCTGGAAGGAGGTTGAGAAATACAGAGGCGAACAAGCAGCACCCGCCAGAGGCGAGGGGCCAGCATTGGCGGAAATGAGCAATTTGCCCGCCGCGAGCACCGGTTTTTCGACCGCCATCAGAATGTTGGAGAACACGATACCGGTGACGATATCGACATGGTCGCGCTGCAACAGATCCTTGACGCGGGCGACCGCGACATCCGGCTTGAATTGATCATCGACAATGGTGATGGTGGTGGGTTGGCCACCGAGCTTGCCACCCAGTTCCTTGACGCCCAGCATGAAGCCGTTGCGCACCTGAATGCCCAGCACCGAAGCCGGGCCGGACAAGGTCGCCATCAGGCCAATTCTCACGGGGTCGGCCTTGACGCTTGCCGTGGCCGCGGCCATGAGCGCGACACATGAAATGCCCAGCAGATATTTCGTGCGCATCGAAGTGCTCCCTGTTTTGGATTTAGCGGTCGCCGAAAGTCACCGCATTATTGATGGCTGCGCCAGACTAACCCATCGCCTGCATAAATTCCAAGATGCAGACGGCGCTTGGCGCTCGAAGTCGTGTTCGCAGAGCGAACGAATTGGTCAAACAATGCCAAGGCTGCGAAATTATGACCTGCCCCGACCAGCTACCGCAAACATGTCGGCAAATATGCGCTGGCATTTGGGGTGGATCGTGGCATGATCCTGCCAAAGGGAGGCTGCCATGCACTACAAATCTGTCCTGATTGCCTGCGGATTGGCGCTCATGGGGCTTTTGCCTGCCGCAGCGCAGTCTTCATCGACGCTCGATGCTATCCTGAAAAGCGGCACGCTGCGGGTTGGCACCACCGGCGACTACAAGCCCTTCACTTTCCTCGACACCGCCACCGGCGCCTATCACGGTTTTGATATTGATCTGGCGCGTGACCTCGCCGCCAAAATGGGGGTCAAGCTGGTCTTCGTGCCGACGAAATGGGCTGATCTCATGAAAGACCTCGCGGCCAACAAATTTGACATGGCGATGGGTGGCATTTCAGTCACGCTGCCGCGCGCGAAACAGGCGTATTTTTCGCACCCCTACCTGCGCGAGGGTAAAGCTGCCATTGCCCCCTGTGGCGCGGTTGCGAAATATCCGACGCTTGCCGCCATCGACCAGAAAGGCGTGCACGTCATCGTCAATCCCGGCGGCACCAATGAAGCTTTTGATCGTGCCCGGCTGAAATCGGCGACCATTGTGTTGAACAAGGACAATCTCAGCATTTTCGACAAATTGGCAGCCGGCAAGGCTGATGTCATGATCACTGATGCGTCAGAGACGCGGTATCAGGCAAAGCTGCACAAGGGTGTGCTGTGCTCCATTCACCCCAACCACCCCTTCGATTTCGCCGAAAAGGCCTATCTCCTGCAGCGCGATCTGCCCTTGCAGGAATTCGTCAACACATGGCTGCACATCGACCGGCAAGACGGAACCTTTCATAAGATCTATGCAAAATGGCTGCAATGAGGCTGATTGGTTGGCGGGGCGCTGCCTGCGGGTTGCGAAGTTCTGCGTGGCGGCAAGGGTTATGGTGCCAGCACGCCGCAACGAAAGTTCGATGAGCCCGTGTGATGCCGAACATGTCGGCCAAGGCGACTCTCAAGCGGAAGAGTTGCGCTCTCGAATCCGCAAAGGCTTCGCGCGAATGAACTTTCTCGACCGGAGGGCACAGGGTCCAAGTCAGGCGACGTCTGTGAGAGTCGGCTAAGTCCCGCTTTGAATTGGCAATCTGCGCCCCGCCTTGTGCATCAGCAAAACCGTTAGCGCTGACAGCCCTGACAGGATTGCGAGCGGCAACAACGCTTCGATAAAGCTGAATTTGTGCGCGCGCATGGTGCCGATAAGGGACGTGGTGAAAAAGCCGACCAAATTGCTCAAGGCATTTATTTGCGCGATGCCAATGGCCCGCGTTGAGGGCGAAAGCGCCTCCGTCGCCACCGCCCAGGCTGGCCCCTTGCAGGCATAAATCCCGCCAATCACGACAATCACCAGGACATAGAAAGCGACAAAACCACCACCAAACAACATCAAAAAGGTTGCAAGTGCGGACAAAAATAGCGGAATCGCGGTCATCCAGACGCGTTCCCGCCAATGATCGGAGAGATAGCCAACGCCGAGCATGGCCAAGGCGCCGACTAAAAATGGCACGGCATTGAGCCATCCCGTCGCTGAAATCGAATAACCCCATGATTTGATAATGATGGGCAACCAAATGGCGTAAGTGCCAGAAACAGCAGTTGTGCCCGCCAATACCAGCGACAAGGCAAGGATGTGGGGATCGCGCAAGGTTTTCCAGAAGGGGGCTTGTTCAACCTGCGTCATATGCGGTTCGTTGGCCAAGACCGCTTGATAGTCCGTGCGCTCGCTCGTGCTGAGCCACCGCGCCAGCGCGGGGCGGTCTGGCAACCAATAAAGCGTCAGCAATCCGAGAACCACAGCGGGTGCGCCCTCGAAGATATAAAGCCATTGCCAGCTTTTTATCCCGAGAAGCGCCGGAAATTGCGCCAAGGACGCCGAAATGGGCGAGCCCAAAAAACCTGAAAGCGGAATTGCCAAGGTGAACCAACTAATAAATTGGGCGCGTCGGGCTGAAGGGAACCAATAGGTCATGTAGAGGATGACGCCGGGAAACAATCCAGCTTCCGCAGCTCCCAGCAAAAACCGCATGGTCAGAAACGAAATTGGGCCGGTTACCAATGCCATGCCGGCGGCAATCAAGCCCCAGACGATCATGATGCGCGCCAACCAGCGCCGTGCCCCAAATTTTTCCATCAATACATTGCTCGGCAGCTCGAACAAGAAGTAGGAGACAAAAAACAAACCGCCCGCATAGCCAAAAACTTGCGGGCCGATCAATAATTGGGTCTTCATCTGGAATGCTGCAAAACTGATATTGACGCGATCAACGAATGAAATGAAGAACGCAAACATCAGAAGTGGAAGTATTCGCCATGCTGCCTTTGTGACGAGCCTGCCTTGCTCTCCTGGCGATATATTTGAAATGTTGGTCATAGCCCCTCACACGAGCACATTATTGGAAACCTTAAAAACCGCAAGCCAAGTTGGCAGAGCGGTTCCGCTATGCGCGAGGTTAGTGGGCGTGTTCCTTGCCACATGGCGATAAAATGAGGCTTAAGCTGGCGGGTGCGGTCGGGTCTAGTGATTGCGTCTATGCTAAGCCCTGTGTTGTGTGCTGAGGTGCCCAAGGGCTTGAAGCCTTGAGCGCTGAAGGGCGATTTTGCCAATCACCGCCACTGGCGGTCGTGATTGAGGGGTGGGGAGATGAGGATGCAAATGCCGCTTGTTCGGCCCTACAGGGGGGTGTTTCCCGTCGCGCCGACAGTTTTCGATGCGGCGGGGGCGCTTGATCTTGCAGGTCAGCGCCGCTGTCTTGATTTCATGATCGACGCCGGCTCGCAAGGCATTTGCATCCTTGCAAATTTCTCCGAGCAATTCGTGCTGACCGATGATGAGCGGGAACGCGTCATGCATTGCGCTCTCGAGCATGTCGCGGGCCGGGTTCCGGTGATTGTCACAACCACACATTTCAGTTCGGCGATTTGCGCGGCGCGCAGTCGGAGCGCCGAGGCGGCGGGAGCTGCCATGGTGATGGTCATGCCGCCGTATCATGGTGCCACCATCAGGGTCGGCGAGGCCGGGATTTTTGAGTTTTTCCGACGCGTGGCGGAAGCGGTCGCCATTCCTGTGATGATCCAGGACGCTCCGGTCAGCGGGACGGGGTTGTCCGCCAGTTTTCTGGCGCGTATGGCGCGAGACTTGGAGACGATCCGCTATTTCAAGATCGAAACGCCTTTTGCCGCCGCCAAATTGCGTGAATTGATCGCGCTCGGTGGAACGGCGATCGAAGGCCCGTGGGACGGCGAAGAAGCCATCACCCTGATGGCTGATCTTGAAGCCGGGGCCACCGGGGCGATGACGGGCGGCGGCTATCCCGATGGCATCAGGCAAATCATGGACCCATGGCAGGCCGGGGACAGGGCCAAAGCGGCGGCGGCCTATGCCCGCTGGCTGCCATTGATCAATTACGAAAACCGCCAGTGTGGCCTCGCCGCCGCCAAGGTGTTGATGCAAGAAGGCAAGATCATTGCCTCGGACATGGTGCGCCATCCGCTGCAACCGCTTCATCCCGCGACCCGTGCCGGATTGATCGAGATAGCCCGCCATCTCGACGCCATGGTGCTGCGCTGGGCGCAGTAAGGCGGGGTCGCCCTGCGCCGAAACGTCTCCAATGAAGCCTCGATCCTGACGCGGGATCGATACACCATGGCTGGAGCTCATGCAGCGCCCGTTTGATGAAAATGCGCACCACCCGGCGGTGCATGTAGCTTGCTCGCTTCAGACTTCTTGCCTTGTAGCCCAAGCCACGCTGGCTTGCCTGCCCGGCTTCAGGCGGAAAGCAGGGCCTCCTCGACCTGACCTAGCCTGTCCTTGCCGAAGAACATTTCATCGCCCACAAAAAACGTCGGAATGCCAAAGACACCGCGCGCCACGGCGGCTTCGGTCGTGGCGGCGAGCGCGGCCTTGATCTCGGGTGCAGCCGTTCTGTCCAGCAGGGCCTTGGCGTCCAACCCGACAGCGGCAACAAGTGTGGCCACCACTTCGGGATCGCTCAGGTTCAAGCCTTGCTCCCACATGCCGGCAAACATGGCTTCGCTATAGGTCGGCAGGCACCCCAGTTCCTGCGCGACCATGGCGCCGCGCATGATCAGCAAGGTATTCACCGGGAAATGCGGGTTCATCCTGAAGCGGGAGAGGCCGTGCTTGATCACAAAGCGGCGCATCTCCAACCGCTCATAGGCAAGCTTGGCGGGAATATCAGCATATTGCACGATCGGCGACTTGTTGTTGCTGGCCTTGAAAATGCCGCCAAGCAAGCAGGGCGTCGCCACCATATCGGCACTGGTGCGCGCCAGCAAAGCCGGGAGCACCCTGTGCACCATATAAGCGTTGGGGCTGCCGTAATCGAACAGGAATTCAACACTGCGGGTCATGATCAGAAAGTTTCCTTCCAGGGACGAAGGTCAAGCTCGTGGGTCCAGGCACTGCGCTGCTGGCGATGCAGCATCACATAATTGCGGGCAATTTCATCGGGTGCCAGCACGCCATCGCTGGCCCGCAGGTCTTCGAAATTCGGGCGCATCGAGCGGATGAATTCCGTATCAATGCCGCCATCGATCACGACATGCGCAACGTGTATGTTTTGCGGGCCAAGTTCGCGCGCCATGGACTGCGCCAGCATCCGCAATGCCGCCTTGGCCCCGGCGAAGGCGGCAAAACCGGCACCGCCACGCAGGGACGCGGTGGCGCCGGTGAAGATGATGGTGCCGCGCTGGCGTTGGACCATGCGTTGGGCGACCTCACGACCCGCCAGAAAGCCCGCAAAACACGCCATCTCCCAGACTTTGCGATAGACTTGGGCGGTGGTTTCGGTCACGGCAAAGCGGACATTGGCGCCAATGTTGAACACCGCGACTTCCACCGGGCCGATGTCGCGCTCGATATGCTCGACCAGCGCCACAATCTCGGTCTCCTCGCGCGCATCGGCGGGAAAGGCATGGGCATGATGCCCCTCGTCGCGAATGGAGCGAGCCAGTTGCTCCAGCGCCTCGGCATGGCGGGGGCGGCGGGTCACGCAAGCCGTCAGGCCGTCGCGCGCGAAGGCACGCGCGAGCGCGCTGCCAGTGGCATCGCCAGCGCCGATGACAAGGGCAACGGGTTCGGGCATGATCGGGGCTCCTTCGCCAGAGCGGCGACCGGTAACGAACGCTGAAATCCGGGCTTCGTCAAGCCATGCCGGCGCCTCGACATTCGCCATGCGGTAGGCTTGGCCTGACAAACGGCGTCGCGGCCAGAGCCCGCCGACGATCTGCGTTCATGGACTGGCCATGGCGAGGGGCGCGCGCTATATGGGCCTCACGCTGGCGATGCGCTTGAAGAACCGCGGTCAGGGCGGATTGCGCGAAACCAGCACGTTAGGGCTTGTCCGTCCACCGGAATGGCCTCCGAGGTCAATCAGACGGACGCGTGGAGAGGCAAGACTTGTCGCAATCTCAGGGAATCAATGCGACGCCTTCAGACTTGCGGCGCGCGGTGGATGTGTGGACATGGCCGAGCGTCGCGATTTATGGGGCGATAGCGGCACTGTTCGTGCTGCTGGTGCTGCGCGCCTTCACGGTCAACGGGCCGACTGGCTGGGCGGTTGGGGCGGTTTATCTCGGCTATGACACGCTGCTGCTGGCTTTCACCTTCTGGCAGACCTTGCCGCTGCGCCACGGCCCGCCGCGCGCTGTGGCCGGGGTTCCGGCAAAATCCGACCTGCCGTCACTGGGGGTGATTGTCGCGGCCTATAATGAGGGGATGGTGCTGGAGGCTACCGTGCGGGCCTTGCTTGCCCAAAGCACGCCGCCGCAGGAAATCATCATCGCCGATGACGGCTCGGTGGACACGACCGCCGCCGTCATGCGCGCAGCCTTTGGTCTGGCGCCGCCGGTTATCGGTGGCCTTTCCGAATCTAGCCCTCAGGCTCCCGGCATGCGCTGGCTGCGGCTGGCGCATGGCGGCAAGGCCGCCGCGCTGAATGCCGCGCTGCCTTGTCTCACGACCGAAGTGGTCTTGACGGTTGATGCCGACACCAGATTGGAGCCGGATGCGCTGGCGGCGATGCGCAGGGCCTTTGGGGACAATCCGCATCTGGTGGCCGCGACCGGCATTTTGCAGCCCTCATGCGGCAGGGGCTTGATGGCGCGAAGCCTCGAATTGTTCCAATCCTATGAATATATGCGCAGTTTCCTGTTCCGCTATGCCTGGATGCAGCAAAACAGTCTGTTGCTCGTCTCGGGCGCTTTTGCAGGCTACCGCCGCCTCGCGGTCAATGAAGTCGGGGGCTTTGATACGGCCTCGCTGGTGGAAGACTACGATGTCATGAATCGCCTGATGCGCCATAGCGGCGATTATCAGCGCGGCTGGCAAAGCGTGGTGGTGGGTGGCGCCCGCGCCCAAACTTCGGCACCGGCTTCGCCCATGGCCTTCATGCGGCAACGCCGACGTTGGTTCGGTGGCTTTCTGCAAACGCAATATCGCTTTCGCGGCATGGTCGGCAATCGCCATTACGGACGCCTCGGGTTAATCATGCTGCCGATCACCGCGATCGAGTCGCTGCAAGCGCTATACGGCCTGTTTTCTCTGGGGTTCCTGATTTTTTATCTTGCCACGGGGCGATGGTCGATCGTCATTCCGGTTGGCGCGCTCATCCTGGCCAAAACCGGCCTCGATATCGCCTTCCACGCATGGGCCGTGATCATTTATCGGCGCTGGCTCGCCAAGCCAACCGGCCTGTCGCCGCTGGTGGCCATCATCATTGCCTTGATCGAGCCCTACAGCTTTCAGGTCCTGCGTAATGCCGCCGCCGCCTGGGGATGGGAATTCATGCTGTCGGGCAAGGTCGAATGGGGTGTGCCGGACCGCAGCCGACACGTCGAAGTCTGAGCGCGCGCGCTCAGCGGGCGGCGGTTATGCCACTTTGCAGGGCAAGCGGTTGCGGCTTGGCTTCGAGCAGCGCCACGCCGGAGCGCACAGCGTCCTGCACCTTCTCGAAGGCCCGCACCTCGATCTGGCGCACCCGCTCACGGGAAATGCCAAATTCGGTTGAAAGTCCTTCGAGGGTCTCTGGATCGTCCTGCAAGCGCCGCGCTTCAAAGATGCGCCGCTCGCGGGCATTGAGCACAGCCAGCGCGCCGATCAGCGCCTGATGGCGGTTGTTTGCTTCTTCGCCCTCGGACAGATGCGTCTCGGCATTGTCGGTCTCATCGACCAGCCAATCCTGCCACTCGCCGCCGCCGCCTTCATCGCGCATCGGGGTGTTCAGCGAGGAATCACCGGACAAGCGCCGGTTCATCTCGATGACTTCCTTGTCGGTGACGCCGAGTTTCGTGGCGATCTGCGCTGCATGGTCGGGGCGCAAATCGCCTTCCTCCAATGCCGAAATCTGGCTTTTGGCCTTGCGCAGATTGAAGAACAGCTTCTTTTGATTGGCCGTTGTGCCCAGTTTCACCAGCGACCATGAACGCAGCACATATTCCTGGATGGAGGCCCTGATCCACCACATGGCATAGGTGGCGAGGCGGAAGCCACGCTCGGGCTCAAAACGCTTCACCGCCTGCATCAGGCCGACATTGCCCTCGGAAATCACCTCGCCGATGGGCAGGCCGTAGCCGCGATAGCCCATGGCGATCTTGGCCACGAGACGAAGATGCGAGGTCACCAGTTTTTGTGCGGCGTCGGGATCGTGATGCTCGCGCCAGCGTTTCGCCAGCATATATTCTTCTTGCGGCTGGAGCATCGGAAAACGGCGAATTTCATTGAGATAACGGGAAAGACCAGAGTCACCAGCCAGCATCGGAAGGGCAGCACTCATCGCAAATCTCCTTGTCAGACCCCCGGTCGCGGCAGGTCAAAGCGGCCACCTCTGGGCGCGCCGCCGGAAGGATATAGTTACGCGCAACTGTGTTTGAAAGAGGGCGGAAGTTTTGCAATTTCGCCTTGTCAATCAAGCGGAGCTACCGGCACATCATTGATCTTGTGCGGCGGCGCGGCGGGCGCAGGCGCAGCTGCCGCCTTTGCGGCCGGGGTCACGACCTTGACAGCCGGTGCCGCCACCTTTTGCACCGATGTCACCGGTTTGGCAGCGGGGGTTACCAGCGTGGCATTGGCGGGCGCGATGGCCGCGGTCGCTGGTTTCGCCACGGGTGCAGGCATGGCGGCCTCGATCGGAATGTCAGCCTTGGGCAAGGTCTTGGGTTGGGCCGCCACGGGCGGCGTGGACGACCTGGTGTGAGCAGGGTGCTTGATACGCAGCCGCGCCAGAACATCATGGGCAGAAGGCTTGCCATGGTGCGCCAGGGCCGGCTGCTGCTGGCGCTGGTCGCGCGCGCCCGCCAATCGGCTGGTGTTGAAAATTTCGAGCACGCGTCCGTTCGAGGCGTCGATGATCAGCCGGAACGAATGTCCGAACCGGTCAACGGTATCGGCAACATAAACCCCGCCGTTGCGCCGCGCCGGCCGCAGCAGCCGCATGCCGCGCCGATAGATGATGCCATTGACGGCGCTGCGCCCGATGGTTTGTTGCTGCCAGGGCGCCGGGCCCCGATTCCAGAAATTGAAAAACTGCGCTTGCGCCGGTGCAACGAGGCCCGCCGCGCTGACAACCAAGGCCAGCGTCGCTGCGCTGACGCCCTTGCGGAAACCACTCGATAGCCCACGCATGATCAAACCTCTTCGGCGAACTGCAACGTCGCACCTGATCGTC
Source organism: Pseudomonadota bacterium (assembly GCA_021804825.1). Lineage (GTDB taxonomy): Bacteria > Pseudomonadota > Alphaproteobacteria > Rhizobiales > Beijerinckiaceae > REEB77. Next base: position 13,789 of record JAJZGX010000052.1, read on the forward strand.
ACAGTAACATGACGTTCGTACTACTTGTCGCTGCTAATTACGGCGCGCTTGGGGCGAAAGTCATGAAGATGTCGCCACCCTTAACAAAGTTTTTATCATATCTGGGGTGGTCGCGAAAGACGTGACGAAGCGCGCAAACACTCCTTCCTGCGGCAAGCGACCGTTGAAGGATGTCCCCGATGTCGACCACGGCGCATAGGTGATATTCGCGGCACGCAAGCGCTGCTGCAAGGCTGCGGGCAGCCAGACGAAAATTTCATTGGCCTCGACCGGCCACGCCAGTTCAACCCCCTCGATCTCGCTGAGACCGGCTTGCAGTTGCGCCGCCATGGCGTTGGCTTGGCGCGCCAGATCAAGCCAATGGTCCTGATCCAGCCATGCCAGCATCTGCGCGCCGAGCAGGCGGCCTTTGGAGAGCACATGACCGGCGCGCTTGATCCGCCAGGTAAATTCGTCGGCGAGGGCGGGATCGAAAAACATGATGGCCTCGCAGGCCATGGCGCCATCCTTGGTGGCACCGAGGCAGAGCACATCGATGCCGGCTTTCCAGCTCAGTTCGGCCGGTGTGCCATCTAGCGCCACGAGCGCATTGGCGAAGCGGGCGCCATCCAGATGCACCTTCAAGCCCTGTTCGTGCGCAAAGGCGCAAAGCGCGCCGAGTTCGCCTGGCTGGTAGAGGGTGCCGCATTCGGTCACTTGCGACAACGACAGCACGGCAGGCTGGACATGCGGCTGCCAACCCTTGCGAAACCGGTTCGCCGCCGCCTTCAGGCCCGCGACATCGATCTTGCCGCCTGCGCCTTCAATGCCGACAATCTTGGCGCCGCCAGTCAAGCTTTCGGGCGCGCCAGCCTCGGCTTCGTTGATATGCGCGGTGGCGTGGCAGAAAATCGCTGACCACGGTTTGCTGATCTGCGCCAGCGCCAGCGCGTTGGCTGCCGTGCCGGTGCCGACGAAGAAAATCTCGGCATGAGCTTCAAAGGCCTGGTTCAGGGCTGTGCGCGCGGCTGTGGAGAGATCGTCCTGGCCGTAGGGGTTTTGCGTGCCGTGCGCGGCTTCAACCAGCGCCGCCATGATCTTCGGGCTGGCTCCGGCCAGATTGTCACTTCCAAGATTCACCAACCATCTCCCTGTCGCTGAATGCCACCAAAGCACCCTCTATAAATTGTGTGAAGTTGCCTTGAAGCCTGTCAGCCCCGGTGCGCGCATCACCTCAAGCAACAGGCTGGCACCAAGGCCGGCGTCCGCCGCCGTGATCGATTCGTCGGGATGATGACTTATGCCGCCCTTGCAGCGCAGAAAAATCATGCCGATCGGGCAAAGTTCTGCCATGGCCATGCCATCATGACCGGCGCCGCTGGCAAGGTGATGTGACGCCAGCCCCAGCTTCGAGCAGGCCTGATCAATGGCCGCGATGATCTGCGGGGCGCAGGGCGTCGCCGCAAGTTCGTGCAGTTTGGTGATGGCGATGCCGACGCCGCGGGCGGAACAAACGGCGCGCATATGCGCGTCGAGCGCAGCCAGGGCCGCAAGCCGCGCCTCATCGCGCGCGGCGCGCAGATCAATGGTGAAATGCACGTCGCCGGGGATCACATTGATGGCGGCATCGTGCACTTCGAGCCGCCCGACGGTGGCGACGAGGCCAACTGCCTTGGCAGTCTCTTCGACCGCCAGAACGCATGTCGCCGCTGCGCAAAGCGCATCATGACGCCCGGCCATCGGGACTGTGCCGGCATGACCCGCAGTTCCGGTGAGCGTGACCGCTAGTCTGGTGGCGCCATTGATGGCGGTGACCGCTGCACAGGGCAGGCCCAGCGACTCCAGCACAGGCCCTTGCTCGATATGAAGTTCGAGATAGCCCAAAACCTCGGGTGAAAGCCGCTTGGCCTTGCCGATGGCGGCCGGTTCGAGCCCGAAACCCCACATGGCCTCGGCAAGGCTGATGCCCTCATCATCGCGCAGCGCCAGCGTCGCTGAATCGAAGGTCCCGGCCACGGCCCGGCTGCCGAGCATGGTCGCGCCAAAACGTGTGCCTTCCTCGTCACAAAAGCCGATGACTTCGAGGGCGTGCGGCAGTCTTTCGCCTGCCTGCTGCAAGGAGGCGACCCCTGTTATGGCGGCGACCACGCCAAGCGGCCCGTCGAAGCGCCCGGCATTGCGCACCGAATCGAGATGCGATCCGACGATCAGCGCCGGGGCGTCCGGTTGCAGCCCCTCGTAGCGCCCGATGATGTTGCCGATCGCATCTTCATGCACCTGCATGCCTGCGGCGCGCATCCACGAGGCGACGAGATCATTGGCTTTGCGGTGTTCCGCGCTCATCACCAGCCGGGTGAGGCCATCGGGCTGGCTGGAAATCCTTGCCAGCGCATCCAGTTGTGCGCAGAGGCTGTGGCCGTCAATCATGGGGGCTGCTTCATGCTGTCATTTGCAAGACCTGTTGCTTCAGCATGGAAGGCAAAGCAGCAGATGGCAAGTGTAATGAACCCGCAAAACCTTGAAAAGGCGCGACGCCGGGTGCCGCGCTTGTCCGCTCACATGTTCGTGAACGCGGCTTTGTCCAGCCAAGGCCGCGCGCCAGCCGTGGGGGCCGTCCCGCCAGGAGGGCTTTGCAGAACCGGTAGCCGGGGAATTTGCCCGAGGATCGACAAGGAAGACTTGCGGTCAAGTCCAATTGTGACGAAACTCAAATGATTGTTGCATCCTGAATGAGTTTGGCGCAAGGTAACTTCAGCGATAACGTACCGGGCCTTGAAGGTGGCTGCGGGAGCGGCGGCGAGGGCCGTCTGCCCCAGCACCCTGAAGAAAGCGCGCGAACTTTTCGCTGGTTAATTTGTCGCGTCATGCCACGCATTGTGCAAGGCATTGTTTTTCGCCCTGATTTTCAATGAGATCAGTGGCCCCGTGAGACTGAAATGGCATTCGTCCGTTCCGCATCGTTGCTCGTGTCAAAGCTGGGCTTTGGCGCGCGTGCTATCGGCGGTCTGTCTCGGTTGGCGGCGATGTCTTTGATATTGCGCCGGATCATGCCAAATCCGCACCAACCCATGCGCTTTGCGCATTCAACCAAACATATGCGCAATGCGCATTTGCCCGACGAGCTTGCGCTGCGGTTGTCCGTCCGTAGCATCGCGGCTCAACGCAGATATCTGTCCGGTAGCTTCAGGCGCGCCGGGATCGTCTGCGGTTTTACCAACCTTCGCGTTGGAGCTTCCACCTGTCTGGCCCGCCGCGTTCCGCAAGGAACCAGCGGCGTTGCCGTGCGTCGTCGCGACGCCATCTGGAGCCTCCGGCCCGATACCACCTCAAGAAGTGTGAACAATGCCCAACAAAATGCTGATCGATGCCTCCCAGCCCGAGGAAACAAGGGTTGTGGTGCTGCGCGGAAACAAGGTCGAAGAATTTGATTTTGAATCCGCCGCCCGCCGTCCTTTGCGCGGCAATATTTATCTAGCCAAAGTCACCAGAGTGGAGCCTGCCCTGCAGGCAGCTTTCGTGGAATATGGCGGCAATCGCCACGGATTTCTGGCATTCTCGGAAATTCATCCCGACTATTACCAAATTCCGGTGGCCGACCGTCAGGCGCTGCTCGACGAGGATGCGCGTGAAGCTGCCCGTGCCGCCGCGGAGGATGCCGAACCGCGTCATTCGCGCCGCCACAATCACCAGAGCGCCGAGGCGCGCCGGGTTGATCCCGAGGACAATACCGTCAGCGAGGTCATTGCTGAAGGCACCGTTGAACAACCGGCCGTAGTCCCGGCGCAGGAAGCTGAAGCTGCGGGCGAACATCTGGTCGAGCATCTCGACGACACCTTCCGGGAGGTGGCGCAGGCCGAAGCTCAGGAAGAGCCGCCATTTGTCGGCGTGCCGGAGGAACCGCAGGTCGGCGGCGAAGACACTGCCGAAGATGGCAGCTTTGATGATCAGGCCGCCGACGACGAAGCTCAGGGCGAGACGGTCGGTGGCGAGGAAAACGGCGAGGCTCAGGCGCAGTCGGGCGACAGGGGCCAGCGCATGCGCCGCAGTCGTCGGCGTGGACGGTTCCAGCGCGGCCCGCGGGCGCGCGGCCCGGTGCCTGCCGAAGTTGCCAATGGTGAGGATCGGGAGACCGAGGCCGTTGACCAGATGGGCGGCGACGCCATGGAGGAGGTGCCGCAGCGGCAGAATCGTCTGCGGCGGCAGTACAAAATTCAGGAAGTGATCAAGCGCCGCCAGGTGCTGTTGGTGCAGGTGGTGAAGGAAGAGCGCGGCAACAAGGGTGCGGCGGTGACGACCTATCTGTCGCTGGCGGGGCGCTATTGCGTGCTGATGCCCAATACGGCGCGCGGTGGCGGCATTTCGCGCAAGATCACCGATTCGGAAGATCGCAGCCGTCTCAAGGCCATTGCCCAGGAACTCGAAGTGCCGGAAGGCATGGGGGTGATCCTGCGCACGGCGGGCGCGGCGCGCACACCGGTCGAGGTGCGGCGTGATTTTGAATATCTGCTGCGTCTGTGGGAGACCGTGCGGGAATTGACGCTGAAATCTTCGGCGCCGACGTTGGTTTATGAGGAAGGCTCGCTGATCAAACGCTCGATCCGCGATCTTTACAACAGCGACATCGACGAAGTGTCGGTGGCGGGTGAGGCGGGCTATAATGAGGCGCGTGATTTCATGCGCATGTTGATGCCGAGCCACGTGAAAAACGTGCGTGCCTACCGCGATCCGCAGCCGATCTTCGCCAAGGCGGGTGTCGAGACGCAGCTTGATGCGATGTTTTCCAATCAGGTGACACTGAAATCTGGCGGCTATATCGTCATCAACCAGACCGAGGCGCTGGTGGCGATCGATGTCAATTCGGGCCGCTCGACACGCGAGCACAATATCGAAGACACGGCGGTGCGCACAAATATGGAGGCGGCCGACGAGGTAGCGCGGCAATTGCGTCTGCGCGATCTGGCGGGGCTGATTGTCGTCGATTTCATCGATATGGACGAACATCGCAACAACCGCACGGTCGAGCGGCGCATGAAGGACGCGCTGGCCAATGATCGGGCACGCATTCAGGTGGGCCGGATTTCGCATTTCGGCCTGTTGGAAATGTCGCGCCAGCGGATGCGCACCGGCGTGTTTGAAGGCTCGACCGTGGTGTGCCCGCATTGCAGCGGCGCCGGGTCGGTGCGCTCGACGTCTTCGGTGGTGCTGCATGTGCTGCGCTTGATCGAGGATGCGCTGATCCGCAATTCGTCGTTCAATCTCATCGTGCGCACCAGATCGGATGTGGCGCTCTACATACTCAATCACAAGCGCGAGCATCTGCGCGGCATCGAGCAAAGGTTTGGCATAGCGCTGACATTTGTCGGCGATGACACGCTGGCAACCGGCGTCTATCACGTGATCGAACGCGGCGAGGCGGTGATGCGGCCGGCCGAGGCGGAAGCTGCAGCCCAGTTGCGCACCGATCCTGTGCGCCCTGCCGACCGAGCCATTCTGGACGATGACATCCTGGAAGAAGATGATGACGCCCAGGATGAGGCGGCTGCAGCTTCGGGAGACGCCAATGCGCCATCGCCGGAGCGTGCGGGGGATGACGAGACGATGCGGCGTCGGCGTCGGCGTCGGCGTCGGCGCGGTGGAGCAGAGCGTCCGGCGCATGGCTCAGGGCTTTCGGATGCCGAGCAACCGTCTGATGACGGTATGGCGCTGATGGCGCGCATCGGTGGCGACATGTCGGGCGAGACCCAGCCTGTTGCCGTCGAGGACAATGACAGCGCGGCACCGGATGATGCTGCGCCAGCACCGGTGGAAGATACCGCGCTCGCGGAAGCGGCGCGTGAGGCGGCAGAACCGGTGCGCAAGCGTCGGAGCCGCCGTACCAGCGCCGATGAGACGCCGCCCGCCGAAACCACAGCGGATGTTGCCAAGCAGGAGGCGCCTGCACGCCGTCGGCGTGGCCGCAAGGCCGAGGCCAGCGAGTCGGCGGCGCCGGTGGCTGCTGCCGAGATCGAGGCCGTGGCTGTCTTGGAAG
>JAJZGX010000002.1 GCA_021804825.1 Pseudomonadota bacterium
ATTTACACGCTTTATGGCGCGGGCGTGAACCTGTTGGTCGGCTACACGGGCCTCGTGCCGTTTGGTGCCTCGGTGTTCTTTGGCACGGCGGGCTATGTCTGCGCGATTTTCCTGCGCAGCCTGAATGGCAATGCGCTGCTCGGCATTCTGGTCGCGACACTTGGTGCGCTGGTGCTGGGACTGGCGATTGGTGCGCTGATTTTGCGCCGCAAGGGGCTGTATTTCTCGTTGCTGACCCTTGCTTTCAGCCAGGTCGCCTTTGAAATTGCCAACCGCTGGACGCCCGTGACGGGCGGCGAGAATGGCCTGCAAAATGTGCCTCGCGCGCTGTTTCCGACAGACAGGGCGTATCACGTCTTTGTGGTGGCGCTGGTTTTGGCGGGTCTGTGGCTGTTATGGCGGCTCGCTCATGCAAGGTTTGGCCGGATCATCCAGGCGGTGCGCGACAATGAGATGCGGGCGCGCTCGCTGGGCATCGATGTCTATGGTGTGCGGCTCACGGCCTTCACTCTGATGGGCGGCATCATCGGGCTGGCCGGGGCCTTGCTGACGCTGATGCTGCAGGGCGTTTATGCCGATAATCTGAGCTGGCAGCATGCGGGCGACAGTCTGCTCATGACCGTGCTGGGCGGCGTGCATCAATTTCTGGGGCCTTTGTGGGGCGCGGTGGCCTTCATCATTCTGGAAGATCGCCTTTCGGCGCTCACCGAAAACTGGTGGCTGATCTTCGCGCCGATCATTGGCGCCTTTGCTCTGTTGTCGCCTGAAGGCATTCAAGGCTTGGCACAGCGTCTGCTCGGGCGCCCGCGCTGGACTTTGACGCGCGGCACGATTCCGCCGCGTCCGGCGGTCATAACCCCCTATGTGCCGGATGGTCTGGAGCTTGCGGCGGGCATCCCGGTGCTGGAAGCGCGCCATGTCGCCAAGGCCTTTGGCCATCTCGTTACCGCCCATTCGCTGGATTTGCAGGTCGAGCCGTGCCGTTTGCACGCGCTGATCGGCCCCAATGGCGCGGGCAAGACGACGTTTTTCAATATGCTGGCAGGCGTGCTGCCGGTCGATAGCGGCCAGATTTTCCTCGAAGGGCGCGACATTACCACGCTGCCGGTGCATGCGCGGGCGCGGCTCGGGCTGGCGCGCTCTTATCAGATCCTGTCGATCTTCCCGCATCTCAGCGTGTTCGAGAATGTCCGCATTGGCGTGCAGGCAGCACAGCGCAGCGCTTTCGGGTTCATGCGCGATGCCCATCGCGATGCAAGCGTCAATAACCGGACATGGTCGGTGCTCGACGCGGTGGGTCTGGCGGATCGCGCCGCCGAATCCTGCGCGAACCTGCCGCATGGTGCCAAGCGCCTGCTCGATATTGCCATGACGCTGGCCAGCCCCTCGCGCCTGCTGCTGCTCGATGAGCCTCTGGCGGGCCTTGGCGAGAGCGACCGCGATATTGTGGCGCAATTGATCAAGAAACTCGCCGCCACCCATGCCGTTTTGCTGATCGAGCACGACATCGACAGGGTGTTGGCGCTGTCGGATCGCATCAGCGTGCTGCATCAAGGCCGCCTGATTGCCGATGGACGGCCCGCGGAGGTGGCTGCGAAACCCGAGGTGATTGCCGCCTATCTCGGCACCAGCCACGGCGAGGTCATGGCCCCCGTCACCGGGCAGGCCAAGCTGGCCGCACCGGCCTTGTTGCAGGTTCGTGGGCTGGCGGCAGGCTATGGCGGCAGTACGGTGCTCAGCGGTGTTGATCTGAACCTGCGCGACGGCGAGGCTTTGGCTTTGCTCGGCCGCAACGGTGTTGGCAAAACCACATTGCTGCGCGCGCTGACCGGCACTTTGCGCCTCAGCGACGGCGATGTGCAACTGGCGGGAACCAGCATTTCAGGGCGCAAACCCTTCGAGATCAACCGGGCCGGGCTGGCGCTGGTGCCGGAAGGGCGTCGGATTTTCCCAAATCTGTCCGTCGCTGACAATCTCGCCTTGGCGACGCGGCCCGGCGGCCAGAGTTTGAAACAGATTTTCGCACTGTTTCCGCGCCTCGAAGAGCGCAGGGGCACTTTGGGGGAAAACCTTTCGGGTGGCGAGCGGCAGATGGTCGCCATTGCCCGCGCTCTGGTCGCGCCGAGCCGCCTGATCCTGTTGGACGAGCCTTTCGAAGGTCTGGCTCCGGCAGTGGTGCAGGAGGTGCGCCTGGCGCTGGAAACACTGCGCGGGGCCATCGCGATGATCATTGTCGAGCATCACGCCGAAAGCGTGCTGGCGATGGTTGACCGCGCCTGCGTGCTGGTCAATGGCCGGGTGGCGTTTGATGGTGACGCGGTGACGCTGGCGGCCGATCCGCAACTGCAAGCCCGACTGCTGGGCGTGGTCGAGGCAGGGACATGAGATCAACCCGATTTCAGGAATTGGGGCCCGAGGCGGCGCTCGCAACTGCATCCATCTTGGCATGATCGGCGCCCGCCGCAGTTCAAGCAAAATGGGCCGCGAGAGCTTGCGCCAGCAAGCCCGCAAACAGCAGCAGCCCGGCGTTGCGGTTGGCGCGAAACAAGGCCAGCGCGCCCTTGCCGTCGGATTCATCAATTTTCGTGACCTGCCACGCCAGATGTGCCGCAAAGGCCACAAGGCCGAGCCAGCCGATGGCACCGACACCGACGCGCGCCAAGGCTATGGCCGCCAGAAACACCGCCAGCCCGTAGAGCAGGGCCACGGCTAAGCGCACCTGCCCCTTGAACAGGCGCGCTGTCGAACGCACGCCAATAATGGCATCGTCGCGGCTGTCCTGCAGGGCATAAATCGTATCATAGCCGATGGTCCAGGCGATGGCTGCGGCATAGAGCGCCAGACTTGGCAGCGCTACATCCGCCATCTGCCCGGCCCATCCCATCAGACCGCCCCAGGCAAAGGCAAGGCCGAGCACGAATTGCGGCCACGACGTGATGCGTTTCATGAAGGGATAGACCGCGACAATCGCCAGGGAGGCAATGCCAAGCGCGATGGTGAAGCGGTTGAAGCACAGCAAGATTGCCAAACCGACCAGCGCTTCCACCAGCATGAAGCCCGCCGCCGCCTTGGCGCTGACGCGTCCCGACGGCAAGGGCCGGTTGCGTGTGCGCTCGACATTGGCATCAATGTGTCGATCAACGATGTCATTATAGGTGGAGCCGGCCCCGCGCATGACGATGGCCCCCAGCGCCAGCAGCAGCAATTGCCCCCAGGCAGGCCCGGCATGGCGGGCGATGGAAGCCAAAGCGCTCGACCACCAGCAAGGCGCCAGCAGCAATTGCCAGCCGATCGGGCGATCAAGCCGCGCCAGTTGCGCGAAAGCCTGCAGGCGCCCGGACGCCAACCGCGCCGCCAGACTGCCCTGATCCGTGTCTGGAAGACCGGCGTTGCCGCTCACACTGCGGCACTCACAGCGGGCCGCGTGGCAATTGTGTTGCCTGTTGTTGCAGCAATTGCTGTTGCTGCTGCGCCATCCCGGCCGAACGCGCTGCCTGCATTTTCTTGATCTTCACCGCAATGGCGCAAGCCTTGCCGGCCATGGCCGTATCGCTGGAATGCGCTTTGACGATGCCGGCAACGGCAGCATCGGGAATGTGGCACCATGCGCCATTGGCCTTGAAATAGGTCGCCATTTTGCTTTCGATCAGCGAAAGGCGGCGCAGCGACGGGCAGGCCGTGATGGGATTGAGCTTGCCATGCGTCGCCTTCATCGAGCGGTTCAGCGAAGCGATGATCGACAGGCGTGCCTTGATCAGGCCGGCAATGTCATTCTGGCAATCCAGCGCGAAAGCGGAGGGCACAGTCGCTGCAAGGCAAACTGCAACAAAGGCAATTCCTGAATAGAAGCTCTTCCGCACCACGGCAAACTCTCCGCACATCAACTTGACCGAAGGCCCAGGCGCATTGTCTGCCCAAGCGAAGTGCTTTATCCACTATCGCGCGACATTTCGCAAGAATTGTGGCGAAGCGAGCGCAATTTGTGCCGGGAGTGATGTATCGCCATGGATGAACGCGACGTTGCGGCGTGTCGTCTTTTTCTGGAAGGGCCTTTGCAAGGCGAGACGCGTGTCGCGCCCAGTGCCGACCAGAGCCATTATCTGTTGAATGTGCTGCGTCTCGAGGACGGGGCCGCGCTGCTGGTGTTTGACGGCCAAAACGGCGAGTGGCGGGCACGCCTCGAGCGTGCTGGCAAGCGCGATGTCCGGCTGCACATCGGGGCACAGACGCGCGCGCAGCCCGCACCGCGCGCCGTCACGCTGGCTTTTGCACCGCTCAAACACGCCAGACTCGATTATATGGTGCAAAAGGCCGCCGAAATGGGGGCGACCAGGCTCGTGCCGTGCATCACCGCCCGCACGCAGGTCGCCCGCGTCAATCACGCCCGGATGCTCGCCAATGTCGTGGAGGCCTGCGAGCAATGTGGTGTGCTTCAGGTGCCGCAGGTGGACGAACCCTTGCCTCTTGAGGCCTTTTTGGCGCGTCAGGCCGCGTCCGATTTGCTGATATTTGCCGATGAGGCCGCGCCGCCATCGCAGCCGCTGCAGGCCCTTTCTGCCGCCACCGAGGCCGCAGCCGTCACCTTGCTGATCGGCCCGGAAGGTGGCTTCACTGCGCAGGAGCGCGCGCAGGTTCTGGCGCGCCCGCATGTGCGACGACTCTCGCTCGGACCGCGCATTCTGCGGGCAGATACTGCTGCCGTTGCCGGTCTGGCGCTGATTCAAGCCGTTCTGGGGACATAAGTCGCGTGCCGAGGCTTATGCCGTGCGATGAATTTTGACAGGTGACCCTGCATCATGCGACATGACTTCAAGGGGAACTTGCAGGATAGGATCGGGTGTTGTTTTGCAGCATGTCCGAAGATGCTTGCCGCTTGGGTCAATGAATTTGTCTGCAATACAGCGATTTTTGCTCTTGGGTCTGGCGATGTGGGCGCTTCTCATGCGTCCAGGCTTTGCCGCTGATTCCGCGCCGCCGACCTCGGCACAGTCCGCAACGGCAGCAGCCCAGCCGGTGCGTGTACCGCTGAAGATCGCCGCCGTTGACCTGACCCATTCCATCCGACTTTACGCTGCCAATGGCGACCATCTTCAGGTTGCGACCGCGCCGGGGTCTGATGGCATTGTGCGACGTATCGAGGTTTCGGCGCGCCATCCCGGCACGTCGCCGGACTGGTTCACGATCTCGCTCACGAACGATACCAGCGAGCAACTCGAGCGTTTGCTGGTGGCCCCGCATTTTCGGCTGGTGGGATCGGGCATTCTGGCGCCGGATCTCGGATCGGGTCGCATTGTGGCGCTGACGGCGAGCCAGGGCTTCGCACCTGTGCGCCAGACCTCGCTGGATGCCGACATTTTCCGCCTGACCATCGACCCCGGTTCGACGGTCACCTATGTCGGCGAATTGCGCACGAAAACCTTGCCCGAGCTCGAACTTTGGCGGCCCACCGCCTACAAGGACGGCCAGATCAGTCTGGCCCTCTACAAGGGCGTCATCATCGGCATTTCGGCTTTGCTGGCGCTGTTTCTGACGATTGTCTTTGTTGTGCGTCGCGGTGTGATGTTTCCGGCTGCGGCGGCGCTGGCCTGGGCGGTGCTGGCCTATGTCAGTCTGGATTTCGGTTTCCTTGGCCAGATTTTTGCGTTTGCACAGCATCATGGCCCGGTTTTGCGCGCCGCGACCGAAACGATCCTTGCCGCAACCATGACGGTGTTTTTGTTCGCCTGGCTCAATCTTTCATCCTGGCACGTGCGCGCCTCGCGCTTTACTGCGCTGTGGCTCACTGCTCTGGCCTTGCTGGTCGGCCTGTCGATTTTTCAGCCGCAAATCGCCGCGACGCTGGCGCGTGTGTGTATCGCCACTGTGGCGCTGGTAGGCTTCGCGCTCATCGTGTTTCTGGCGGCGCATCGCTATGAGCGGGCGATCATGCTGTTGCCTGCCTGGTTCGTCCTGCTGGCCTGGGTGATGGCGGCAGGCTTTGCCCTCAGCGGTGCCATCAACAATGCCTATGTGTCGCCGGCCTTGATTGGGGGGCTGGTGCTCATTGTCATGCTGGTCGGTTTCACGGTCATGCAAAATGCCATTGCCGGAGGCGGGCTGTCTGAAGGTGTGGTCAATGATGCCGAGCTGCGTGCTCTGGCGCTGGCGGGTTCCGGCGATATCATCTTTGACTGGGATGTGGTTGCCGATCATGTCCATACCAGCGGCGAACTTGCCCATCAGCTCAATCTGCGCCCCGGGCAACTCGATGGCCCGGCGCTCGGCTTTGTCGAGACGCTGCACGTCAATGATCGCGATAATTTCCGCGCTTGCCTCGATGCGGTCATCGAGCAGGCGCAGGGGCGCATTTCACAGAATTTCCGCCTGCGCTCGCATGACGGCTATTACCTCTGGTTCAACCTCAAGGCGCGTCCGGTCGTGGCGGCGGATGGCACCGTGGTGCGCGTGATCGGCACGCTGGCCGATGTCACCGAGGCGCATGTTTCCCAAGAGCGTTTGCTGCGCGATGCCGTGCACGATAATCTGACGGGCCTGCCCAACCGCCCGTTGTTTTTTGACCGGCTCGACGCGGCGCTGGCCATGGCCCGGGCCGACTCGACGCTGCGCCCCACCGTGCTGACCATCGATATCGACCGGTTCCGCCAGGTCAACGAAGCCGCGGGGCTGCCGGCTGGCGATTCGGTTCTGCTCGCCATGGCTCGGCGGCTCGGACGCCTGCTGAAGCCTCAGGATTGTCTGGCGCGTCTTGCCGGAGATCAATTTGCGCTGCTGCTGATGTCGGAACCACAAAGCGATCAGGTCATTGTTTTTGCTGATGGAGTGCGCAAGGCGCTCGCCATTCCGGTTGAAGTCAACCAGCGCAATGTGGCTTTGACCGCCTCGCTTGGCCTCGCGCTCTATGACCCGCAATTGCATCCTCTCGGCGAGGACATGCTGAAGGACGCTGAAATCGCCATGCGGCATGCCAAGCGCATCGGCGGCAACCGCATTGAAGTTTTCCGGGCCGGCATGCGCGCCTCGCGCACCGATCGGCTGGTGCTGCAAACCGATCTTGCCGGGGCGATGGAACGGGGCGAAATGAAGGTCTATTACCAGCCGATCATCCGGCTGGAAGATCGCACCATCGCCGGTTTTGAAGCGCTGCTGCGCTGGGACCATCCGCGCCTTGGCCGCATTGCCCCCGCGACCTTCATCCCGATTGCCGAAGAGACCGGCATCATCATTGATCTCGGCATTTTCGTGCTGGAGCGTGCGGCGCGCGAACTCGCCGCCTGGCAGCGGGCCGTCAACGTCACACCGCCGATTTTTGCAAGCATCAACATCTCGTCGCGGCAGCTGCTGCGCCATGACCTGCTGCGCGACGTGCGCAATGTGCTCAGCCGCACGCAGGTGACCCGCGGCAGCCTGAAACTTGAGCTGACCGAAAGCATGGTGATGGAAAGCCCGGAATTTGCAGCGCAAATGCTGACACGCATCCGCGAACTGGGTGCAGGCCTGTCGCTCGATGATTTTGGAACCGGCTTTTCCAGCCTGTCTTATCTGCAGCGCTTCCCGTTTGACACGATCAAGATCGACCAGTCTTTCGTGCGCCAGAATGGCAAGGGTGCAAGGCCGGTGATCCTGCGCTCGATTGTCGGCATGGCGCATGATCTCGGCATGGAAGTGGTGGCGGAGGGCGCCGAAAGCGAATCCGACGTGATCGAGCTCTATCAATTGGGCTGCCAATATGCCCAGGGCTATGCGTTTCGCGAGCCGGTGACCGCCGACGAAGCCCGCAAAATGATGGGCGCAAGCCAGGCGGCGGCTTGATTTGCCCCGTCACGTCTAGCCCAGCCCATGAGATTGTCGTAAGACTTCGCGCCTGTCGCAGGGCGTTGAGCCTTGGCTGAAGCATCAACCCGAACCAAAGGACTTCCCATGCGCCCTTCCAACCGCGCGGCCCACGTCATGCGCCCCGTTTCGCTGGAGCGCAACGTCGCCCGCTATGCCGAAGGCTCGTGTCTGGTGAAATTTGGCGAGACGCATGTGCTGTGCACGGCCTCGCTCGAAGACAAGCCACCGGCGTGGCTGCGCGGGCAGGGTCGCGGCTGGGTGACAGCCGAATATGCGATGTTGCCGCGCGCCACCCACACCCGCACCAAACGCGAATCGACAGCGGGCAAGCCTTCCGGTCGCACCCAGGAAATCCAGCGCCTGATCGGGCGATCCTTGCGCGCTGTCACCAATCTGCAAGCCCTCGGCGAACGCGCCATCTCGATTGATTGCGACGTGCTGCAGGCCGATGGTGGCACCAGAACGGCCGCCATCACCGGCGCCTGGGTGGCACTGCATGAATGCTTCAAATGGATGCGCCAGCGCTCGATCATCCGCGACAATCCGCTGCGTGATCATGTGGCGGCAGTATCTTGCGGGGTGTTTCAGGGCGAAACCGTGCTTGATCTCGATTATGCCGAAGACAGCGCTGCTGAAACCGATGCCAATTTTGTCATCACAGGATCGGGTGGTCTGGTCGAAGTGCAGGCGACCGCCGAGGGTGCGCCTTTCAGCGAGGCGCAACTGGTCAGCTTTCTGGCGCTCGCACGCGGCGGCATCATTGATCTCGTCACCTTGCAAAAAGCCACGGTGGCCTGATCATGGGGCGCAAACTGCAAGGCCGCCTGATCATCGCCACCCATAATGCCGGCAAATTATGGGAGATGCAGCGGCTGCTGGCTCCCCATGGTGTCGATGCGATTTCGGCGGGCGAACTCGGCCTGCCGGAACCACCCGAGACCGGCACAACTTTCATCGCCAATGCCCGGCTCAAAGCTCATGCTGCCATGACGGCGACAGGCCTGCCCGCCTTTGCCGATGACAGCGGCATGTGTGTCGATGCACTTGACGGTGCACCGGGCGTCTATTCTGCCGATTGGGCCGGCAATCCTCGTGATTTCGGGGCGGCGATGGATCGTGTCGAGCGCGAGCTTTTGGCAATGGGCATGCTGGGTTCGCGCGCCAGTTTCAACTCGACACTGATCATTGCGTGGCCCGATGGCCATGAAGCCATATTCGAGGGCAGCGTTGCCGGTGCCTTGGTGTTTCCGCGACGCGGCACTCAAGGCTTTGGCTATGATCCGATCTTCCTGCCCGACGGCGAGAGCCGCACCTTCGGGGAAATGATGGCGGAGGAGAAAAACGCCGTGCCCGATGATGACCGGCTGCCCATTTCCCACCGGGCGCGCGCCTTCGTCAAACTGCGGGCGGCGTGTCTTTAGGCGTCGCCATGAGCGCGCGAGCCTCGCGGTCGAGCCCTTGCAGCAAGGTGTGGACCTTGCGCTTGCGGCGATGAAACGCGGCAATCTCACCTTGCGCGGGCAGGTTTTGCGCAGCATCGCGTGACATGGCGGCCATGCCCTGCTCCAACGAGTCAAAGGCCCCCGCCGCTACGCCGCCGAGCATGGCGGCGCCGAGCAAAACCGGCTCGTCCGTTGCCGGCAAACTGACGATCCGCCCGGTCGCGTCGGCGATGATCTGCCTTGCCAGCGGACTGCGGCCAAGCCCACCCGAGATAACAATGGTATCCTGACGGGTGAGGCCGCTTCGCTCCTGCTGGTCGAGAATATCGGCAAGGCCATAAGCCAGCCCGCACAGGGCGGCGATGTGCAATCGCAACAGGCTGGCCGCATCCTCCGTCAATGCGATGCCCGACCATACCCCGCGCATTTCAGGATCAGCCAAGGGCGAGCGGTTGCCGTTGACATCGGCCAGAATATGGACGTCGCGGGCCAACAAAGCCGCTTGCGAAAGATCAGGCGCGGCGGCTCTGGCCGCTTTTTCAAGCTCCTCGAACAAGCCTGCCTTCAGACCGCCATCGGGGCCGCGTGCCAGCGGATGCGTGAGCAGAAAGCGATCGAGCGCCGCCCCGGCCGCGGACATGCCGCCTTCGGTCAGCCAATTGCCGGGCGTTATGGCATCATAATAAGGCCCCCACAGGCCATTGACGCCGATTTCTCCGGGTGACAGGCTCATGCAGCAGGCCGATGTGCCCATGATCAACGCCATGCGGTGGCGCGGATCGACGGTTTTGCCAGCGGCATCACGGCCACCGAGCGTCGCCAGCGCGCCAGCATGCGCATCGATCAGCGCGGCGGCGACCTTGATGCCCGGCATCAGGCCGAGGTCGTCAGCTGCCTTCTGGCTCAGGCCGGCACCCAGAGGCGTGCCCGGCGGGACAATCCTGTTGCCGATACGGGCGTGATCGGCCTCTTTGAGATCGCCCAGCCCGATCTCGTCGAGATAGCTGTCGTCCCAGCGATGCTCATGGGCAACCCAGGTCCATTTGCACACCAGCGCACAAGTCGAGCGGGTGAGATCTTCGGTGGCACGAAAGGTAAGCCAGTCGCTGAGATCGAGAAAATGGCTGGTCAAATCATAAGAGCCGCGCAAATTTTCCTTCAACCACAGCAGCTTGGGCGTTTCCATCTCGGGCGAAATCGCTCCCCCGACATAGCGCAGGACGCGGTGCCGCGTCGCGTTGATGCGCGTCGCCTGTGCGGTGGCGCGGTGATCCATCCAGACGATGACATTGCGGCGGGGATCCTGCTCCGGCCCAACCGGTACCGGCTGAAACAGGGCATCAAGCAGAACCAGCGAACATGTGGCATCAAAGCCAATGCCGCGCACATCGACGGCATGGGCTCCGGCCGCCTGCATCGCCGCTTTGACGCTGGAGCAGGTCGCCGACCAGATATCATCCGACGATTGCTCGACCCGTTCACCCGCCGCACGCCAGATCTTGATGTCGTGCTTGCCGACACCCTTCAAGGTGCCGGCCGCATCGAACAATCCCGCGCGGACGCTGCCGGTGCCGACATCGACCCCCAGATATAATTCAGCCATTTCACCCTGCTCCGGCTTTTGCGTCAGCTTACCAGCAGGTATAGCCGCCGTCGACCAGCATGATCGAACCGGTCATCAGGCTCGAAGCATCGCTCGCCAGGAACAGTACGGCCGAAGCGATTTCATGAGGTTGGCCGAGCCGCGCCATCGGCGTCATGTCGAGCCATTTCTTGAACATCTTTTTGTTGGTCTTGGCAAAGGCGGTCAGCGGCGTCTCGATATAGGTGGGCGCAACCGAATTGACCCTGACTTTGCGCTTGGCCCATTCGGCGGCCAGCGATTTGGTCAGATGGTGCACCGCCGCCTTGGAAGCATTGTAATAGCTCTGCTCCTGCGGCATGTTGACGATAAAGCCGGACATCGAGCCGATGTTGACGATCGAACCACGCTTGGCGGTCAGCATGTGATTGCCGAAGGCGCGGCAGCACCAGAACGTGCCGTTGAGATTGACATCGAGGACATTGAGCCAATGCTCGTCGGTCACCGTTTCGGCCGGCGTCTCGCTGCGGGCAATGCCGGCATTGTTCACCAGAATGTCGATATGGCCATGCTTGGCGTTGAGTTCATCCGCAACTTGCGTAACGCGCTTTGAGTCCGTCACGTCCATCTTGATGATGTCAGGCGCATAGCCCTTGGCTTTCATCGCATCGCGGCCTTCTTCGGCAACGCCCATATCGGCATCGGCGATGATGACGTGCGCGCCTGCCTCGGACAGGGCCTCAACGCAGGCAAGGCCAATGCCGCGCCCGCCGCCCGTCACCACAGCATTGCGGCCCTTGACCTTGAATTTCTTCATATACATCGAAAGTGCTCCTTAAGTTCAACTCATCCAATTGCCGCCGTCGACATTCAATGTCTGGGCAACGACATAATCACTTTCCGGCGAAGCCAGAAACACAGCGGCACCGACATGATCCTCCGGGCGGCCCATGCGCCCAAAGGGCACGGCCTCGCCCACCAGCCGCTTCTTCTCGCCCAGCGGCCGATGCTCATATTTGGCAAAAAGCGCGTCGACTTCGGCCCACATCGGCGTATCAACAACGCCCGGCGCAATACCATTGACGTTGATGCGATCCCTGATCAGCGCAAGCCCGGCCGATTGCGTGATTGAAATCACCGCCGCCTTGCTGGCGCAATAGGTCGCGACCAGAGGTTCGCCGCGCCGCCCGGCTTGCGAAGCCATATTGATGATTTTTCCGCCATTGCCGCGTGTCACCATGGCTTTGGCGCAGTCTTGCAGCATGAACAGCAGGCCTTTGACATTGACTGCAAACACTCTGTCATAGCTCTTTTCGCTGATCTCGAGCATCGGCCCCATGTCGAAAATGGCGGCGTTATTGACCAGAATATCGATGCCGCCCCAGGTTCCGAGGCAGGCTTCGATGGTCGCCTGCCGCGAGATTGCGGAGGTGACATCGAGATGCACCGCCATGGTCTGCGGGCCAAGGGCAGCCGCGGTCTGCCGCGCGGCCTCGTGTGAAATATCGGCAATGGCGACGCGTGCGCCCTCTTTCACATAGGCCGCGGCAATGGCCGCCCCTATGCCGCCGGCCGCGCCCGTGATGATGGCCGTTTTGCCTTGCAGTCTCATGTCCTGATCGCCTCGCCTTTTGGGTTGAATCGATGTAACCGGCCAATATCCGGGGTGAGAAACAACTGGTCGCCGGGCTTGGCGCCAAGGTCACCCTCGGCGCGCACGGTGAGTTGGCCCATGCCCTCGGCTTCAACATAAAGGAATGTGTCACTGCCAAGCCGTTCGACGATGCTGACGCGCACCGGCCAGTCACCCGTCTCGCGGGAAATCTTGATATGCTCGGGGCGGATGCCAATGGTCGGCGCGCCATATTTCTGCGCGCGTTCGCCTTCGATGATGTTCATGGTCGGCGAGCCGATGAATTTGGCGACAAACAGGTTTTTCGGCGATTCATAAAGCTCCATGGGCGCGCCGGCCTGTTCGATATTGCCGCGATTGAGCACCACGATCATGTCGGCCATGGTCATGGCCTCGACCTGATCGTGCGTCACGTAAATCATGGTGGTTTTCAGCGATTGATGCAGCCGGGTGATTTCGAGGCGCATCTGCACGCGCAGCGCCGCATCGAGATTCGACAGGGGCTCATCGAACAAAAACGCCTTGGGCTCGCGCACGATCGCCCGGCCAATGGCCACGCGCTGACGCTGGCCGCCGGAAAGCTGGCCGGGCCTGCGGGTCAGATATTCTGTCAGATTGAGCATATTGGCGGCGTAGGCGACCTTCTTGTCTATTTCGGCCTTCGGGACACCGGCCATTTTCAACCCAAAGCCGATGTTGCTGGCGACGCTCATGTGCGGATAAAGCGCATAGGACTGGAACACCATCGAGAGGCCCCGCTGCGCCGGAGCGAAATCGGTGACGTCCTGGTTATCGATCAAGACATGCCCGGCGCTGAGATCTTCGAGCCCGGCAATGAGCCGCAGCAATGTCGATTTTCCGCAACCCGACGGGCCGACGAAGACCACAAACGACCCGTCCGGGATTTCAAGATCGACGCTCGGAATGACCACCACTTCCGCGAAAGTCTTGCGCACGCCTAGGAGATTGATTTTACCCATGGATGGAATTTCCTGTTTGTAGAGCCCGCTATTTGACCGCGCCAAAGGTGAGACCGCGCACAAGCTGCCGCTGGCTGAACCAGCCGAGCAGCACGATGGGTGCCACTGCCAGCGTCGAAGCGGCAGAGAGCTTGGCCCAGAACAATCCTTCCGGGCTTGAATAGGAAGCTATGAATGCCGTGAGCGGCGCTGCATGGATATTCGTCACATTCAAGCTCCAGAACGTCTCGTTCCAGCTGAGAATGATGTTGAGCAGCACGGTCGAGGCTATGCCCGGCACGGCCATGGGCGAGAGCACATAGACGATTTCTTTCCAGCGCGACGCGCCGTCCATGCGCGAAGCTTCAAGGATCTCATGCGGGATTTCCTTGAAATAAGTGTAGAGCATCCAGATCATGATCGGCAGATTGCTCAAGAACAGGATGATGATCAGGCCGGTGAACGTGTCGAGCAAGTGAAATTGCAGCAACAGCAGATATATCGGCACCAGCACGCCAACGGCCGGCATCATTTTGGTCGAAAGCATCCACAACAGGATCTGCTTGGTGTTCTTGGTGGGGGCGAAGGCGAAAGCATAGGCCGCTGGGATGCCAACGAGCAGCCCCAGGACGGTCGAGCCGAAGGACAATGTGACAGAATTAAAGGCAAAGCGCCAGTAATTGTTGCGCGCCTGCACATCGATGTAATTGGCCAAGGTCCAATGGAAAAACAGAAACTTGGGCGGCAGTGCAATGGCATCTGCCTCAGACTTGAAGCTGGTGATCACCATCCACAGAATGGGGAAGAACAGCATCAAGGCAAAAGCATAGGCCAGGAAGGTCATTAACAGGCGTCGGGATGTTGTAGCCTTGCGCGCCATGGTCTCAACCTTCCAGGTTCTTGCCGACAAGGCGGGTCAGGAATATCGACACGACATTCGCGAGCACCACGGCAATGATCCCACCCGCCGCAGCGCCGCCGACATCGAAATCACGCAAAGCCGAGCGAAACACGAGGAAGGTGAGATTTGTCGTCGCCAGACCCGGCCCGCCGCCGGTGGTGACGAAGATTTCCGCGAAGATTCCGAGCAGGAAAATCGTCTCGATCAAGATGACGACGGTCGCCGGGCGTGCCAGATGCGGCAAAACCAGATACCAGAAGTAGCTCAGAGGCGGAGCGCCATCCATCTGGGCAGCGTCCTTCTGCTCGAGATCAAGCGATTGCAAGGCCGTCAGCAGTATCAGCGTCGCGAAGGGCAACCATTGCCAGGCGACAATGATGATGACCGCAATCATCGGATCATTGGTGAACCAGTCAATCGGCGGCACACCGAAAAGATGCGCAATCCAGGCGAACAGGCCGAAAACCGGCTGCATGAACAGGTTCTTCCAGACCAGTGCGGCGACGGTAGCCATGATGAAGAAGGGCGAAATCGCCATGACGCGCGCCACGCCCTGTCCAAAGATCGGCTGGTCGAGCAACAAGGCCATGCCTGTGCCACCGACAACGCTGATCACCAGCACCGAACCGACCAGAACCAGCGTGTTCCAGATCGAAGTCAGGAAGGCCGGGTCGGTGATGAAATAATAGTAATTCGTCCAGCCAATGAACTTGTGAACAGGATTGCCCTGTAACGTATAGTTCAAGGTCGAATCATATATTGTGAGTGCCAGTGGCACGATCATCCATAGCAGCAACAGCCCTATCGAAGGTGCTGCGAGAAGTCGCGCTGCGGATTGAGTTTGCTTGGTCGCCATACGAGTTATCCCGTGGGAGCAAAGCCTGGCTGTGCTGCATGAACGCTGCGCAGCGCACAATTCTTGACTGCAGTCTGCAGAAGGACCCCCGGCTCGGGAGGAGGCACCAAGCCGGAGGGCCAGCCGCGCAGCCTGTGACCGCGCGGCATGAGGCAAAGCCTACTTGATGTAGCCAGCCTTGGTCATCACGCGGGTGGTATAGTCCTGCGCCTGCTTCAAGGCAGCATCGACCGTCATTTTACCTGCGAGTGCGCCCGAGAAATACTGACCGACAGTATCGCCAAGCCCCTCAAATTCGGGGATCGCTGCGAACTGAACGCCGATATAGGGCTTCTTCTTCACGGTGCCGTTCATCGAAGGATCGGCTGAATCAATCGAATCCAGCGTCATTTGCGCAAAGGGCGCAGCCTTCAGATAGGCCGGGTTCTTGTAGAGCGAGGTGCGGGTGCCGGGCGGCACGCGAGCCCAACCTTCCTTGCTGGCAACCAGCTCGGTGTAGTGCTTGGAGGTCGCCCAGGCGATGAACTTCTCGGCTGCCGCGACATGCTTGGAAGCTGCCGGAATGCCGAGCGCCCATGACCACAGCCAATTGGCGTTCTTGCCAAGACCGGCGTTGGGGGCCAGCGCGAAGCCAACCTTGTCGGCTACCTTGGACTTCTTGGGATCGGTCACAAAGCCCGCTGCCACGGTGGCATCGATCCACATGCCGCACTTGCCGGCATTGAACAATGTCAGATTGGCGTTGAAGCCGTTTGCCGAGGCGCCGGGCGGTCCATCAGCCTTCATCAGATTCACATAATAATTGATGGCGTTCTTCCATTCCGGGCCATCAAAAAGCGGCTTCCACTTCATGTTGAACCAGCGCGCGCCATAAGAATTGGCGAGAGTGGTGAGGAATGCCATGTTCTCGCCCCAGCCGGCCTTGCCGCGCAGGCAGATGCCATAGACGCCATTCTTGGGGTCATTCATCTTGGCGGCAGCTTGGGCAATGAATGCCCAGGTCGGCGATTTCGGCATCGTCAGCCCGGCCTTTTTCATCAGGTCGGTGCGATACATCACCATCGAGCTTTCGCCGTAGAACGGTGCAGCATAAAGCTTGCCACCGACGCTCAGGCCGCTGCGAATGGCAGGCAGCAGGTCGTTGACGTCGTAATCCTTGCCGAGATTGTCGAGCGGCACCAGCCAGCCCTTCTTGGCCCAGATCGGAACTTCATAGGTGCCGATCGTAATGATGTCATATTGCCCAGCCTTTGTGGCAATATCGGTCGTCACTTTTTGACGCAGAACGTTTTCTTCCAGTGTCACCCAGTTCAGCTTGATGCCGGGGTTAGCTTTCGTGAAATCGCTGGTAAGCTTCTGCATGCGGATCATGTCGCCGTTATTGACAGTGGCGATGGTCAATGACTGTGCTGAAGCGGTGGACAATAATGCAAGCGCAAACGCGCCCGCATAAAGGGCTTTGGTAAACCTCATGTTGCGTTCCTCCGAGGGTTCTGGGCTTTTGCCCTACACGCAAGCAAATAATCACATTGTGGCAGCATCGTGTCAATCGGCTTTTGCCGGTGGCGCCAAAATTATTTCAGGCCATGTCCAGAAGTGCAGTTGCTGTCGCCTCATCGGTGATGAGGCCATTGACCAAATGGCCGCGCAGCGCTCCCAGGATCGAGCGGCGCTTGTTGAAGCCCATGGCGACGCCGATCACCCTTGCGCCATCGCGCCGGATCGGCGCGCCGACCACGCGCTCATTGGTGAGGCCTTCGAGAAATACGCCCGACGCCGAAAAGGCCCGGCCACCGATCTCTCCGACCGCTCCGGCATTGACCAGCACGCGCATCTCGTTGCGATCAATGAAGCCATCGAGCAGCAGGGGCGCATCATCGCCAATATTGCCAATACCCACCATGGTGAACGCCGCGCGCGCCGCGAGCGCGTAAATATTCTGCACGCTGCGCAGCGTCAGGATGGCATCTTTTTCTTCGGGCGACGACACGAAGACTGGCACTGGCAGCGGAAAATGCGGCGCGTTGATGCGATCGGCAATGCCGCTGATGACATCGAAGAAGCTGGCTGAGCCATCAGCCGCGATATTGCCCATCAGCGAAATGATCTTGTGCTGCGGACAATCCATTTTCGGCAGTTGCGTCACGGCGGCGCGCACCGAGCGCCCGGTGCCCAGCGCAATCACCATGGGCGTTGGCGAGCGCAACACATGTTCAAGGCAATCGGCCGCAGCCTGTGCAGTGCCCAGCGTGGTGGAGCGGCTTTCAGGATCACTCGGCACCACATCGCAATATTGCAGGCCGAAGGTCTCTTGCAGCTTTTGCCCCAATTCCATGCAGGCCGCGACGGGATGATCGAGCCGCACCTTGATGAGCTGGCGGCTGACCGCGAGCGACACCAGCCTCTGCGCGACTTGCCGCGAGACGCCGAGCTTGCGGGCAATCTCGTCCTGGCTGTTGTCGGCGACATAATAAAGCCATCCGGCGCGGGCAGCGTCATCAAGGCGGCTGTGTTCAGGATCATTGTTGCGCGCCATTATGCCACCCTGTGAGCGCCTCGTGCCTCGCGGCAATGCTACCAATCAGGCTCGCGTCTTGGCAAGGCCGCGATGTGCGCAAATTTCAAGAGTTTATGCGCGTCGTTCACCGGCTGTTTACCAAAAGCCTGTCTATCATGGCGTGACACAACGTGAGGACAACATGACGGAAGCGCCCGAGATGACAGCCAAAATCCTGCTCGCCGAGGACGATACCGATATGCGTCGCTTTCTGGTGAAAGCCCTGCAGAATGCCGGCTATGATGTCGCCTCTTTTGATAATGGCCTCTCGGCCTATCACCGGCTGCGCGAGGAGCCGTTCGAGTTGCTGCTGACCGATATTGTGATGCCGGAAATGGACGGGATCGAACTCGCCCGCCGCGCCACAGAGCTTGATCCCGACATCAAGGTCATGTTCATCACCGGCTTTGCCGCCGTGGCCCTGAATGCTGGCAACAACGCGCCACGCGATGCCAAAATTCTGTCCAAGCCCTTTCATCTCAGGGACTTGGTCAATGAAGTCGGTCGCCTGCTCGCGGCCTGATCGGCCAAAAGGCACAGCTTATCGCTGCTTTTCAGCAATTTCCTGCGCGTAGCGCGGGATGCGGGTTGGCTTGCGCCGACTTTTAGGTTAGAGCAGGGCTAAATCCCGGCTGCCTGACCAAGGTTCGCGTCGCGGATTTTTTCTGGACTTTGCAGAATTTTCCCAACCGGGCGGTAGCGCGGGGCTCGTTCGCGCCGCCGTCCCTGAAACGACAGGCCTGCCATGCCGAAGCGCCAAGATATTTCGACCATCATGATCATTGGTGCCGGGCCGATCATCATCGGCCAGGCCTGTGAATTTGATTATTCCGGCACGCAAGCCTGCAAGGCGCTGCGCGAGGAGGGCTATCGCATCGTCCTCGTCAATTCCAACCCCGCCACGATCATGACCGACCCAGACATGGCCGATCGCACTTATGTCGAGCCGATCACGCCGGAGATCGTCGCCAAGATCATCGAGAAGGAGCGCCACGCCATCCCCGGTGGTTTCGCGCTGCTGCCGACCATGGGCGGTCAGACCGCGCTCAACTGCGCGCTGTCGCTGAAAAAAATGGGCGTGCTGGAAAAATTCGATGTCGAAATGATTGGCGCCAGTGCCGAAGCGATCGACAAGGCCGAAGATCGCGAATTGTTCCGCAATGCCATGACCAAAATCGGTCTGTCGACACCGCGCTCGCATCAGATCAAGACCCTTTCGCAAGCTCTGGGGATCCTCGATGACATCGGCCTGCCGGCCATCATCCGCCCGTCCTTTACCATGGGCGGCACCGGCGGCGGCATTGCCTATAACAAGGCCGAATTCATCGACATCATCGAGCGCGGCATCGACGCTTCGCCGACCAGCGAAGTGTTGGTGGAAGAGAGCGTTCTGGGGTGGAAAGAATATGAGATGGAGGTGGTGCGCGACAAAAACGACAATTGCATCATCATTTGCTCGATTGAAAACATCGATCCCATGGGTGTGCATACGGGTGATTCGATCACGGTGGCGCCGGCCCTGACCCTGACCGACAAAGAATATCAGATCATGCGCGACGCCTCGCTGGCGGTGCTGCGGGAAATCGGCGTCGAGACCGGCGGTTCGAATGTGCAATTTGCGGTCAATCCCGCTGATGGCCGCATGATCGTCATCGAGATGAACCCGCGCGTGTCGCGCTCGTCGGCATTGGCATCGAAAGCGACCGGATTTCCCATCGCCAAGGTCGCAGCCAAGCTGGCGGTTGGCTACACGCTCGATGAAATCGCCAATGACATCACCGGCGGGGCGACACCGGCGTCATTCGAGCCGACCATCGATTATGTCGTCACCAAAATTCCGCGCTTTGCTTTCGAGAAGTTCCCTGGCGCCGAGCCGATTCTCACCACGGCGATGAAATCGGTCGGCGAGGCCATGGCCATTGGGCGTACCTTTGCCGAATCGCTGCAAAAGGCGCTGCGCTCGCTGGAAACCGGGCTCTCCGGCCTCGATGAGGTCGAGATCGAGGGGCTCGGGCGCGGCGATGACAAGAATGCCATGCGGGCGGCGCTGGGCCGCCCGACGCCTGACAGGCTTCTGGTGGTGGGTCAGTCGCTACGCCTTGGCCTGTCGCAGGACGATATTTACGAAGCCTGCCGCATCGACCGCTGGTATATCGAGCGTTTGCAGGAAATCGTCGACTTTGAGCGCCGCGTGCAAAAGCACGGGCTGCCGACGGACGCGGAAAATTTCCGCAGACTCAAGGCGGCGGGATTTTCCGATCTGCGCCTCGCGGGCCTCGCCGGAATGGATGAGGCCAAGGTCACGGCAACGCGGCTTGGTCTTGACGTCAAACCGGTGTTCAAGCGCATCGACACTTGCGCGGCGGAATTCGCCTCGCCGACCGCTTACATGTATTCAACCTTCGCACCGGACTTTGCCGGTGAGGCGCCTTGCGAATCGCGACCTTCGCTGCGCGACAAGGTGGTGATCCTGGGAGGCGGCCCCAACCGCATAGGCCAGGGCATCGAGTTTGATTATTGCTGTTGCCATGCGTGTTTTGCGCTGACGGCGGCTGGCTATGAGACCATCATGGTCAATTGCAACCCCGAGACGGTTTCCACCGATTATGACACGTCGGACCGCCTGTATTTCGAGCCGCTGACGGCTGAAGACGTGCTTGCTGTGCTGCGCAAGGAACAGGAAAACGGCACGCTCAAGGGCGTCATCGTGCAATTTGGTGGTCAGACGCCGCTGAAACTGGCGCATGCGCTTGAACAGGCGGGTATTCCCATTCTCGGCACCTCGGTTGATTCGATTGATCTGGCCGAGGATCGTGATCGCTTCAAGCGACTGCTGGACAAGCTGGCGCTGAAACAGCCCAAAAATGGCATTGCCTGGTCGGTCGAGCAATCGCGCACCGTGGCCGGAGAATTGGGCCTGCCGCTGGTCGTGCGGCCGTCTTATGTCCTCGGCGGGCGGGCGATGGCGATCATCCGCGATCAGGGCACATTTGATGATTACCTGCTCGACACGTTGCCGGGCCTCGTGCCGGCCGATGTCAAGCAGCGTTACCCCAATGACAAGACCGGGCAGATCAACACCGTGCTCGGCAAGAACCCGCTGTTGTTCGACCGCTATCTGTCGGACGCCATCGAGGTTGATGTCGATGCCCTGTGCGATGGCCGGGACGTCTATATTGCCGGAATCATGGAACATATCGAGGAAGCGGGCATTCATTCGGGCGACAGCGCCTGTTCGCTGCCGCCGCGCTCGCTCAGCCCTGAAACCATTGCGAAGCTGGAAGATCACACGCGCAAAATGGCCTTGGCAATGCAGGTGATCGGCCTGATGAATGTGCAATATGCACTCAAGGACGGCGAGATTTTCGTGCTGGAGGTCAACCCGCGGGCCTCGCGCACCGTGCCCTTCGTTGCCAAGGTGATCGGCGTGCCGATTGCCAAGATTGCGGCGCGCATCATGGCGGGTGAGACTTTGGCGTCGTTCAAGCTGGGCGCGGCGCGCCCCAGCCATGTCGCCGTCAAAGAGGCGGTGTTTCCCTTCGCCCGGTTTCCGGGGGTTGATACCTTGCTTGGCCCCGAAATGCGCTCGACCGGGGAAGTCATGGGCCTTGACCGTGCCTTTGATGTCGCTTTCGCCAAGAGCCAGCTCGGTTCAGGCACCAAAGTGCCGCAGCGGGGCACGGTTTTCGTCTCCGTGCGCGATGATGACAAGCCGCGCATTCTGGCCACGATCAAGGCACTGCACACGCGCGGCTTCAAGATTGTCGCCACCGGGGGCACGCAGCGCTATCTGCAAGCCGCCGGCATTGATTCGATGCGCATCAACAAGGTGTCGGAAGGGCGCCCGCATGTGGTGGATTCGATCAAGAATGGCGACATCCACCTGGTGTTCAACACCACGGAGGGTGCACAGGCGCTCGGCGATTCGCGCTCGCTGCGCCGTGAGGCCATGCTCCACAAAGTGCCCTATTATACCACGCTGGCGGGTTCGCTCGCCGCGGCCGAAGGCATCGAGGCCTATATGGCTGGCGAGTTGGAGGTTCGGGCCTTGCAGGATTATTTTGCCATAAATCCAGATTGAGCGTTATGATGTTGCCAGCGAAGATTTGAGCACGGCGCCGCCCCCCACAGGGGCTGCGTCTTTACGAAGCATTAGCCAAACCGGAACGACGACCATGGAAAGATTTCCCATTACCACGACCGGCTTCGCCGCCATGCAGGATGAGTTGAAGCACCGCCAGCAGGTTGAACGCCCGCGTATCATCGAGGCCATTTCCGAGGCGCGCGCCCATGGTGATCTTTCGGAAAATGCGGAATATCATTCCGCCAAGGAAGCCCAGTCGCTCAACGAGGGCCGGATCAACGAACTCGAAGACAAGCTGTCGCGTGCAGAAGTGATCGATATTTCCAAGCTCTCGGGCGATACCGTCAAATTCGGTGCCACCGTGACCTTGATTGATGAGGACACTGAATTGCAGAAGGTCTATCTCATCGTCGGCGAAAGCGAGGCGGATATCAAATCCGGACGCATTTCCATTACCTCGCCCATCGCCCGCGCCTTGATCGGCAAGAAGGTCAACAGCAGTGTCGAAGTGGCGACGCCGGGCGGGCGCCGCTCTTACGAAATCACCAAGATTGCATTTGCATGAGCAAAGGCCACGCCAAAGGCAAAACTCCCGATGACCGCGCCCAATATGCGGTGACAGAGCCACGCGTGCCGGGGCTGGAACTCATTGGCACGCCTTCGGTGTGGGTGATTACCGACGGCAAGATCGGGGATGAAGTGCAATGTTTTGGCCTAGCGCATGCGCTCGGCGTCAAGCCGCAGCGCCACCTCGTGCGCCCGCGGGCGCTGTTCGCGGCGCTGATGCCCTGGGGGCCGATTGATCCGCGCGATGCCCATCACAAGCCGGGCAGCCCGGTAGCGCCGCCGTTTCCCGATATTGCGATTGCCGCCGGCCGCCGCACGGTGCCCTATCTGCGTCATGTCAAACGCGCGTCCGGCGGGCGCACTTTCACGGTTTTCATGAAGGATCCCTATACGGGTGCCAAAACCGCCGATGTCCTGTGCCTGCCGATGCACGACACCTTGCGGGCCGAAAATATCATCACGGCCATGACTTCGCCTCATGGTCTTTCGCCCGAGGTGTTTCGCGCGGCCCATGATACCCCCGATCCGCGACTTGATGTCCTGCCGCAACCGCGGCTCGCAATGATCTTGGGCGGGGTCAGCGGCCATTATAATTTCACGGCAGCCGATTCCGACCGGCTCGCGGAAATTGCCGTGCGCCACGCCAGCGGCGGCTATGGGCTGATGGTGACGCCATCGCGGCGCACGCCCCCCGAATTGCTGGAAACCATCCGCGATGCGCTCGACCGCGCCGGGCTGCTCGGCACGCGGGCCTTTGTCTGGAACCGGGTCGGCATCAACCCCTATGTCGGGATTCTGGCTCGTGCAGCGGCAATCATTGTCACGGGCGACAGCGTCAATATGGTGGGCGAGGCCACGGCCACAGGCGTGCCGGTACACGTCTATATTCCGTCGGGCAAGGGCCATCCGAAAATGACGCGCTTCATCGACCGGCTGGTCGAAGCGGGTGCGGTGCGGCGCTATCGCGGCAAACTGGAGCAATTCTCCTACGAGTGTGTTGATTCCACACCGCATTTTGCGCGGGAAGTTGCCAAGCGCTTCATGGCGTTCCGCGCCAAGTTATAATGGGAACGACCATCGTCGCAGACCGGGATCTTTTGTGGCCGCCTCTGACGCCTCCCGACAAGCCCCTTGCTATGGCCCCAACATAGTTGCATCATGAACTAACGATAAAAAGACCATCGGGGAAAAGGGTGTTGCACAAGGCTGTCGAGGCAGGATCACGTTGGCGCGGCCTGGCTGCAAGGTCGCCAGCATGAGGGAGAGCGCGCCGCTTCTTGATGTCGTCGGCGTCAGCATGCGGTTTGGCGGCATTGTCGCGCTCAAGGATGTGAGCTTTTCCCTAGCCCCTGAAAAGATATGCGGGCTGATCGGCCCGAATGGCGCCGGGAAAACCACGCTGTTCAACTGCCTGTCACGGCTCTATGATGTGTCGGAAGGCAGCATCACCTTTGCCGGAACATCGCTGCTGGGGCTGCATCGCCACGACATCGCCCGGCTCGGAATTGCCCGCACATTCCAGAATGTTGCGCTGTTCAACGAGATGAGCGTTCTGGAAAATGTCATGGTTGGGGCGCACGGACTGGGACGCGCCGGCTTCGTCGCGGCAGCGCTGCGGCGACGGGCCGAGCGCGACGAAGAAAAACTCATTCTTGCCCGGGCAGAAAGCCTGATCGAGGAATTCGGTCTCAATGCCATCGCCCACCGCGCCGTCGGGCAATTGCCGTTCGGCACGCGCAAACGTGTGGAAATGGCGCGGGCCTTGGCCATGAACCCGCGCCTGCTGCTGCTGGATGAACCGGCCGCCGGCCTCAACCATGAGGAAGTCGAGGGCCTGATCGCCGAAATCCGCGCCATTCGTGATCGTCGCAAGGTCGCGGTGCTGCTGGTCGAGCATCACATGAACCTCGTCATGCGCGTGTCGGATCAGGTTGTCGCGCTCAATTTTGGCCGGGTCATTGCCGATGGCACGCCGGCCCATGTGCAGGCCGATGCGCAAGTGCTGAAAGCCTATCTGGGAGATGAGGCCGCATGACGATCCTGCTCGATGTCAAAGGCCTCAAGGCAGGCTATGGGCCGGTTGAAGTGGTACATGGCCTGGATTTCACGGTCGAGGACGGCGGCGTGACGGCGCTGCTCGGTGCCAATGGCGCGGGCAAGACCACCATTTTGCGGGCGCTCTGCGGCATGATCCGGCGCGAAGGCAGCCTGCTGTTCGAGGGCCGCGACCTCTGCCCCATGACTACCGAAGAGATCGTGCGCCGAGGCATCGCACATGTGCCGGACGGGCGCGGCACCTTCACTGGTCTGACAGTTTCGGAAAACTTGACGCTGGGGGCCTATGTGCGGCGCGACAAAGCCGCGATTGCCGATGATCTGGCTGAGATATTCGCGCTGTTCCCACGCCTGAAAGAGCGGCTTTTCCAGCAGGCGGGCACCTTGTCGGGCGGGGAGCAACAAATGCTCGCCATCGCCCGTGCGCTGATGTTGCGCCCGCGTCTGCTGTTGCTGGACGAGCCGTCCTTCGGCCTCGCGCCACTGGTAGTCAAGGATATTTTCGCGACCCTGCGCGAGATCAATGCCAAGCGCAAGGTCAGCTTGCTGATCGTCGAGCAGAATGCCCGCGCCGCCCTTGATCTGGCCGATCATGCCGTGCTGATCGAAACCGGCACTGTGGCTTTGGCCGGGCCCGCCAGCCTTGTCAGCGCCGATGATGCGGTGCGCCGCGCCTATCTTGGTTATTGAGGGAACTTGCCGATGACAGCCTTCCTCAACCAATGTTTTTCCGGCCTCGCCATGGGCGGCATCTTTGCCATTCTGGCGCTGTCGCTGGTGATGATTTTCCAGGCGACGGCGCTGCTCAATTTTGCGCAGGGCGAAATGGCCATGGCTTCGACCTATCTGGCCTGGCAACTGATCCAGCACGGCGTGCCTTACTGGCTGGCCTTTGTCCTGACGGTCATTTTGTCATTTGCAGCCGGGGTGCTGATTGAACGACTGATCATCCGCCGCTTTGCCAGCGCGCCGGTGCTGACGGTGGTGATCGTGTTCATCGCGCTGGTGTTCATCATCGACAGTATGGTCGGCTGGATTTTCGGCTACCAGTTGCAGGAATTTCCCTCGCCTTTTCCCGAACATAATTGGTTCAATAACCCGCTGGTATCCTCGCACCAATCGGGAATATTGCTCGTGACCCTGGTGGTGATGAGTGTGGTATGGGCATTTTTCCGCTTCACGACGCTGGGCCTCGCCATGCGGGCGGCGGCACAAAATCCGGCATCAAGCCGCCTCGTGGGTATCAAGGTCGGCTGGATGCTGGCGCTGGGCTGGGGCCTTGCCGCGGCGATTGGCGCGATTGCCGGCATGATGGCCGCGCCCATCGTCTATCTCGATCCCTCGATGATGAGTTCACTGCTGCTTTACGGCTTTGCCGGCGCCGTGCTGGGCGGCATCAACAACCCGTGGGGTGCGGTGCTGGGAGGCTTGCTCGTGGGTGTCAGTGTCAATCTGGTGGGCGCCTATCTCGTGGGCACCCAGCTACAACTCGCGGTGGCACTGACGATGATCATAGGCATCCTGCTGGTTCGCCCTTCCGGCCTGTTCGGCCATACAATCGTGACGCGGGTTTAGAGCCATGAGCGCCATCGCAGGCATCAAACCGCAAGCCGCAAGCGTCCCGCAACGCAAATTCGGCCGGGCTCCGGCCTTCGCTGCGGCGTTGATCGCGGGCATTCTTCTGGCTTTCAATGCTAGCGGTTATCATCTGTTTCAATATGCCCAGGTGCTGATCTACATGATCGCGCTGATCGGTCTCAACCTGCTGACCGGCTTCAACGGTTCGATCTCGCTCGGGCATGGTGCATTTTTTGCCATTGGCGGCTATGGCGCGGCGATTTTGATGGCACATCTGGGCGTCGCCTGGTGGCTGACCTTGCCGATCATGGCATTCATCTGCTTTGGCGCCGGGTTCGGCTTTGGCATGCCGGCGCTGCGGCTTGAAGGGCTTTATCTGGCACTGGCCACCTTCGCGCTGGCCATCACCATGCCGGGCATTCTCAATTACAAGCACTTTGACGCTTATACCGGCGGCACCAGCGGCCTGCAGGTCGATAAGCCGAAAGTGCCGCTGCATCTGCCGCTCAACCAGGATCAATGGCTGTTTTTATGTTGTCTTGCGGCGGCCATGCTGATGCTGTTCATCGCCCAGAATCTGGTGGCCAGTCGGGTAGGCCGGGCAATGGTAGCACTGCGCGATCATCCAATTGCGGCACAGACCATGGGCGTGAATTCAGCCATGGTGAAGGCCACCTGCTTTGGCGTCGCCGCGCTTTATGCCGGGGTCGCCGGGGCGCTCGATGCAGCTCTGGTCGGTTTTGTGGCTCCCGACAGTTACAGCGTGTTCCTGTCGCTTTCCCTTCTGGTCGGCATGGTGGTGGGAGGGCTCGGCTCGCTGTGGGGCATGCTGGCGGGGGCGATTTTTATCGAATTTGTGCCCAATCTGGCCGATTCGTTCTCGGACATGTTTGGCGAAAGCGCCAAGGCTCTGCCCTGGGCGGTCTATGGCGTATTTCTCATCGCGATCTTGCTTCTGGCCCCGCATGGCATTGCGGGCGCCGTGCAACGTGTTGTCGCATTTGTGCGCGGGTTGATGGCGAAGGCTTCACCCAACCTCACACCCGAATTACCGGCCATTTCGGCCGGCAACCAACCTGCGGAACAAAACCACAGGACAACCCAAGGGAGCTAACACCATGATATCACGTCGCGAACTGCTAGCCACAGGCGCAGCTGCCACGGTGGCGACAGGGGCAACTCTACCGGCCCTTGCCGCAAATGCACCCGGCGTTACCGCCACCGAAATCCGCATTGGCCAGACCATGCCTTATTCCGGCCCGGCTTCAGCCTATGGCATTATCGGACGCACCGAAGCGGCCTATTTCAAAATGCTCAATGCCAAGGGTGGCATCAACGGCCGCAAGATCAATCTGATCAGCCTCGATGATGGCTATAGCCCACCCAAAGCCGTCGAGGACATCCGCCGTCTGGTCGAGCAGGAAAAAGTTGCCTTCATTTTCCAGAGCCTCGGCACGCCGTCCAATGCGGCCATCATGAAATATCTCAACAACGCCAAAATTCCGCAATTGTTTGTCGCGACCGGCGCGGCGATTTTCAGCGATCCCAAGCATTTTCCATGGACGATGGGCTTCAACCCGAATTACCAGGCGGAAGCCGCGATCTATGCCAAGCATATCCTCGCCAATAATCCCAAAGCCAAAATAGGCGTGCTTTATCAGAACGATGATTTCGGACAGGATTATCTCGTCGGGCTGAAGTCGGTGCTGACCGGTGACAAGGCCAGCATGATCACCAAGACGGTATCCTACGAAGTCTCCGAACCCACTGTTGAATCGCAGATCGTCACGTTGCAAGGCGCGGGCGTTGACGTGATGCTCTTTGCTGCGACGCCGAAATTCGGGGCGCAGGCTGTGCACAAATCTTTCGCCGTCGGCTTCAAGGGCGTGCGCTACCTTTCGAATGTTTCGGCAGCATTTCCGATTTTGAAGGCGGCGGGACTCGATGCCGCAAAGGGCTTGCTGACCGCGGCCTATGTCAAGGACACATCCGACCCGGCCCTCGCCAAGGATGCGGGTTATATGGAATGGGCGGCTTTCTGCGGCAAATACATGGACAAGAATGCAGTGGTCGATGGCAATGCCGCTTATGGCTATGCCGCGGCACAGACCATGGCCCAGGTGCTGAAACAATGTGGCAATGACCTGTCGCGCGCCAACATCCTGAAACAGGCCCAAAGCCTGAAGGATTTCACCTGCGCGACACTGTTGCCGGGCATCACGCTCAACACGTCGGCGACCAATTATTCACCGATCCGCGCGCTGCAAATCCAGGACTTCGATGGTGCGCATTGGAAATCGGTCGGCGGTTTGATCCATAGCTGACAAAGCCCGGCTTACGCCGCCAGCACCAAGCCGCTGGCGGCGGCAAAGCTGCCTTGCTCGAGTTCGCAGACCAGCAACCGTGCCGGATCAACGGGGCCCGGCATGGTGATTTGTGCCGGTTTGACTTTGGAAAATCCATGGCGCCCGTAATAGGGCAAATCGCCAACCAGCAGCACGAAGCCGTGGTGGGCGGCGCGTGCGGCCTCAAGCGAGCTGGCAATGAGCCTGCCGCCAATGCCGTGGTTGCGGAAGGCCGGTTCAACCGTCAGCGGGCCAAGCAGCAGCGCTGACAGATCGCCGCAGCGAATCAAGGTCATGCGGTTGGCACCCACCATCATCGTGCCGATGCGTGCGAGGCGGGAAAGCCCGAGCTCCGGCATGCCGCCCTCGCGCAGGCGGTAAGCACTGCGCGCAAAACGCCCGGGGCCGAAGACCCGGGCATCCAGCCGCTCGATCAGTGGCAAATCGATGTCACGCCACGCCTCGATGCTGACAGCAAGTTCCGACACGCCTTGATCCTGCCCTTAAGACTGCGAGCCGCGCACCATGTGGTAGGCATAGAGCACGATAACCGCGCCAAAGATCGACATGATGATGCCGTACAGGCCGAAA
The DNA here is from genome assembly GCA_021804825.1 of Pseudomonadota bacterium. Classification (GTDB taxonomy): domain Bacteria; phylum Pseudomonadota; class Alphaproteobacteria; order Rhizobiales; family Beijerinckiaceae; genus REEB77. Next base: position 28,984 of record JAJZGX010000002.1, read on the forward strand.
TGATCGATACCAACATGAAACAACAACTGGCCGATGAAGCCGCCGACAAAAGCGCCGACCACGCCAATGACAATGTCCATCACCAGGCCCGATCCGGATTTGTTGACGATTTTACTACCGATGAACCCGGCAATCAGCCCCATGACCAGAATAGAAATAATGCCCATGACTTGTCCTCCCAACCCTGCCACGCAAAGGACGGCAGCCCGTCCTTGGTACTAGGCTAAGGCGGAATCGGGGGGCAAGGCAAGCGGCAAGTGATATCATCGTCGTTTGAGCCCGCCGACCCAGCCGCTGCCATCGGCCTAGTGGCGGCGGCGCGGCCTTGGCGCGAGCCGCGCTGCAAATTCGCTTCGCGGGGCGAAAAATGTGCTAGGAAGCCGCCATGGAAACCATGAACTCACCTGCAAATACCAGATCGACGCGCTCATTGGCTGGCCTGACGCGCGCCGATCTAGGTCTCGCGCTGGCGAGCCTCGATGTGCCCGAGCGCGAAATCCGCATGCGCACTGCGCAGCTTTGGCACTGGATCTACCATCGCGGGGTCCGCGATTTTGATGCCATGGCCAATATAGCCAAGCCATTGCGACTCAAGCTCGCAGAACATTTCACGCTCGCACGCCCGCAGGTAGTATCAGCGCAGCTATCCGCCGATGGCACGCGCAAATGGCTGATGCGCATGCCGCCGGTGGATGCGCGAGACAAGGGCGCGGAAATCGAGTGCGTCTACATCCCCGAGCATGATCGCGGGACGCTTTGTGTGTCGAGCCAGGTCGGCTGCACTCTCACGTGCACGTTTTGCCACACCGGCACGCAAAGGCTGGTGCGCAATCTCACCACGCAGGATATTGTGGCGCAACTTCTGGTCGCACGTGATCTTCTGGGAGATTTTCCCGGCGCCACCGCGCCGACCGATGGTCTCGTTCCCGGCGAGGGCAACCGCGCCGTTTCCAATATCGTTTTCATGGGCATGGGCGAGCCTTTGTATAATTTCGACGCGGTGCGCGATGCCGTTGATGTCATGAGCGACGGTGACGGCCTGTCGTTGTCGCGCCGGCGCATCACCGTCTCGACCTCCGGGGTCGTGCCGGAAATTCCGCGTCTTGGCGCCGAAAGCGGCCCGATGTTGGCGATTTCGCTGCACGCCACGTCCGATGAATTGCGCAACAAGCTCGTGCCGCTGAACAAGCGCTATCCGATTGCCGATTTGCTGCAGGCCTGCAGGGATTATCCCGGCGCGTCCAACGCCCGGCGCATCACCTTCGAATATGTCATGCTCAAAGGCATCAATGATTCGCCGGCCGAAGCGCGCGAACTGGTGCGGCTGTTGAAACACATTCCGGCCAAGATCAACCTGATCCCCTTCAACCCCTGGCCGGGTGCGCTTTATGAGTGCTCCGATTGGGCGACGATCGAGCGCTTTTCCGACATCGTCTTCAATGCAGGTTATGCCAGCCCCGTGCGCACACCGCGTGGACGCGACATTCTCGCCGCCTGCGGCCAGCTCAAAAGCGAAACCGAAAAACTTCGTGCACGCGCCAGACTGGCGATTGACGAAGGCTGATCCACAAGGCCGCAGCATTGACCCAAATGAACCGCAAAAACGGCGCCTTGCCCGCGCCAATGCGCACTGGAACGGTGCAAAATTCGGGACAAAGTGGAGCGGTAGTGACGAGCCATCAAGGCGAAAAAACGCCCTCCACGGGCCTTTGGCGCAACTGTTCGCGCCAATGTTGGCTAAAATGCTAGCACATTGAGGCGAACTTGGGCTTGCAATGGGGAACGATTTAAGCTTCAACTGTCGTGGCTGATCTGTGCTCGACATGGGCAGACAAGCTGGACGCGCGACTACAAGCTGCGCCGGCTGCGGGTTGTAGCGGGGGGTGTGACAGGCATGGATTTATTCCTGCAAGAGTTGATCAATGGCGTGACGCTGGGCGCGATTTATGGTCTGATCGCCATTGGCTACACGATGGTTTATGGCATCATCGGCATGGTGAATTTCGCCCACGGCGATGTGTTCATGCTTTCCGCCTTCATTGCGCTGCTGTTTTTGCTGCTGCTGACGCAGAAACTGGGCGTCACGTTCATGCCAGTGGTCTTTGTGCTGGCGGCACTGGGGTCCATGTTGATGACCTCGGTCTGGAACTGGGCCATCGAGCGGATCGCTTATCGGCCATTGCGCGGGTCGTTTCGACTGGCGCCGCTGATTTCGGCGATCGGCATGTCGATCTTTCTGTCAAATTTCGTGCAGGTGGCGCAGGGGCCGCGCAACAAGCCGATTGCCAATCCCTTCGGCCGGTCCATCAATCTGACCCATGGTGGCCAGTTTGACGTGACCATGTCCTACAGCGACATCATCATTGTCGTGGTGACCATCGTGCTGTTGGCGGGTTTCTGGTTCATGGTGCGCTACACGTCGCTGGGGCGTTCGCAACGCGCCTGCGAGCAGGACATGAAAATGGCGGCGCTGCTGGGCGTTGATGTCAACCGCACGGTGTCTTTGACCTTCATCATTGGCGCGGCGCTCGCGGCGGTGGCCGGGTCGCTCTATCTCATGAAATACGGCGTCATAAACTTTGCCGATGGCTTTTTGCCGGGCACCAAGGCCTTTACGGCGGCGGTGCTTGGCGGCATCGGCTCGTTGCCGGGGGCGGTTCTGGGCGGCTTGCTGATTGGGCTGATCGAGACGTTCTGGTCAGCCTATTTCTCGACGGATTACAAAGACATCGCCGCTTTCTCGATATTGGCGATCACGCTGGTGTTCCTGCCCTCGGGACTGCTGGGTCGTCCCGAAGTGGAGAAGGTCTGATTTCATGAGCGTGACCACGAAACCTGAGCGCGCCTCCGGCCAACCCGATATTGCAGAAGCGCTGAAGCAGGCGGTTTGGGCGGCGCTGGCGGCCATAGCGCTGTCAATCCCGATTCTGTTATTCCGGGCCGGAGCCAATATCAACAACATGCTCGTCGTCACCGCACGGCCGGTGTTGGTGGCTGGCCTTGTTGCCGCGATATTCGTTGCCCGGTTCTTGATCGTCATTTGGCAATCGGGCCGCACCACCAGAACCAAATCTGCGGGATTTGCGATTTCACCGCAAACAGCCTTCAGACTGAAAGGCTTGCTGGTTGTCCTGCTGATCGCCTATCCCTTCATCATGTATGGGTTGACCGGGCCGCTTGGCTCGCTGAAATGGATCAACAATTACGGCATCCAGATCCTGATTTACGTGATGCTCGGCTGGGGCTTGAACATCGTCGTCGGCCTGGCCGGCCTGCTTGATCTTGGCTATGTCGCCTTTTACGCGGTGGGTGCCTATTCCTATGCCCTGCTTTCCACGAAATTCGGGCTATCATTCTGGATTTGTCTGCCGCTCGCCGGGCTATTGGCATCGCTTTGGGGCATGATCCTCGGGTTTCCCGTCCTGCGACTGCGTGGTGATTATCTGGCGATCGTGACATTGGCCTTTGGTGAGATCATCCGCATGATCTTGATCAACTGGACGGCCTTTTCCAATGGCTATGCGGGGATTTCATCCATTCCGCATGTCAGCTTTTTTGGGCTGCCATTTGAAGATGATGACAGCCACCCCACTTTCGCGTCATTTTTTCATCTGCACTACAAGCCGATCCAGCAGACAATTTTCCTGTATTTCCTGATCCTCGGGCTGTCGCTGCTGACCTATTTCGTGACGATGCGGATTCGCCGCCTGCCGATCGGCCGCGCCTGGGAGGCCCTGCGCGAAGATGAAATTGCCTGCCGCTCGCTGGGCATCAACACGACCATCACCAAACTCACGGCTTTTTCGCTGGGCGCCATGTTCGCCGGTTTCGCGGGCTCGTTCTTCGCTGTGCGTCAAGGCTTCGTGAGCCCCGACAGTTTCACCTTCATCGAATCGGCGACGATCCTTGCGATTGTCGTGCTCGGTGGTCTTGGATCGCAAATCGGTGTGGCTTTCGCCGCGGCACTGATGATTGGCGGCACGGAAATTCTTCGTGAATTGGGCTTTCTCAAATATGTTTTCGGACCGCAGTTCGATCCAGTGCAATATCGCATGCTGATTTTCGGGGCAGGCATGGTGGTCATGATGATTTTCAGGCCGCGCGGCTTGGTTTCGACGCGCACGCCTTCAATTTTCCTCAATGAGGCGCGGACGATTTCCAGTGCCAATGTCAAAGAAGGGCACGGCTGATGCGCTGGGAAAGCGATCCGCTGCTGGCGGTTGACCATTTGAGCATGGTTTTCGGCGGGTTGACGGCGGTCAATGATGTGTCATTCAACGTCGGGCGCGGCGACATCACCGCCCTCATCGGCCCCAATGGCGCTGGCAAGACCACGGTCTTCAATTGCGTGACGGGTTTTTACAAGCCCACCACAGGCCGTTTGGCGCTGGCGCGCCAGGGCAAGGTCGAGACCGGGCCGGTGGAAAGCCTGACCCAGTCCGGTGGTCGGCGTGCCCAGACTGCGGACTATGACCTCTATCTGCTGGAGCGTCTGCCGGGTTACGAGGTGGCGCGCGAGGCGCGGGTGGCCCGCACCTTTCAGAATATCCGGCTGTTTTCAGGCATGACCGTTCTTGAAAATCTGATTGTCGCGCAACATACGCCGCTGATGGCGGCCTCCGGCTACAGCCTGCTCGGCTTGATCGGCGCGCCGTCGTTCCGTCGCCGCCAGGCGGAAGCTGTTGACCTTGCCCGACACTGGCTCGACCGCATCGGCCTTACCGACCGGGCGGACGATGCTGCGGGTGAACTGCCCTATGGCGCGCAGCGCCGCCTGGAGATTGCCCGCGCCATGTGCACCAAGCCGGTGCTGCTGTGCCTTGATGAACCCGCCGCTGGCCTCAACCCGCGGGAATCGGCGGAACTGAACACGCTGCTGCGTTCAATCCGCGATAACGATGGCGTTTCGGTGTTCCTGATCGAGCACGACATGTCTGTTGTCATGCAGATTTCCGACCATGTCATCGTGCTCGATTACGGCATCAAGATTGCCGACGGCGCGCCATCTGACGTGCGCAGCGATCCCAAAGTCATTGCCGCCTATCTCGGTGTCGCCGACGAGGCCGAAGTTGATGCAGCCGAAGCGGAGATGCGCTCATGAGCATCGAAGCAAATGCCAAGCCGCCGCTGCTGGAAATCAAGGGCGTCAAAACCTATTACGGCAATATCATTGCGCTCAAGGGCGTTGATCTGTCTGTGGCCGAAGGTGAGATCGTCACCCTGATCGGTGCCAATGGCGCGGGCAAATCCACCCTCATGATGACGATTTTTGGCAGCCCGCGGGCACGCGAAGGCCAGATCCTCTACGATGGGCGCAACATTTCCAAGCTCGCGACCCACGAGATTGCGCGGCTGGGCATTGCGCAATCGCCGGAGGGGCGACGGATTTTCCCGCGCATGAGCGTCTATGAAAATCTGCAAATGGGCGCGTCGCTGAACAAGTTTGCGCATTTTACCGAGGATCTGGAACGGGTCTATGTCCTGTTTCCGCGATTGAAAGACCGCGCAACGCAGCGTGGTGGCACGCTCTCGGGTGGCGAACAGCAAATGCTGGCGATTGCGCGGGCGATCATGTCGCGGCCGCGGCTGCTGATGCTGGACGAGCCCTCGCTCGGGCTCGCGCCGCTGATCGCGCTGCAGATTTTCGATGTTATCCGTGACCTCAACAAACGCGAAGGCCTGACAGTGCTTCTGGTGGAGCAAAATGCCTTCGGGGCGCTGAAACTGGCTGATCGCGGCTATGTCATGGTCAATGGGTTGATTACCATGTCGGGCACCGGCAAAGAACTTCTGGCGCGCCCGGAAGTGCAGGCTGCCTATCTCGAAGGAGGCCATTGATGGGATTGCTCTGGCCGGCCACGCCTAGCGGGCCTTATGTGTTCGTGGGCGTGACGCTCATTCTGGGCGGTCTGGGTGCGGTGTCGATTGGCCGCGCCATGGCGACCGGCTGGAATCCTATCTTCAAGGTGCTGGCCTATTGCGCCTTGCTTGCGGCGGGCGTGCAATTCCTGCATTATGCGCTGTATCAGGAGCGCTTGCTGACCTTGCATTATTATCTGGTGAATTTTGCTGCTCTTGCGGTGATCGGCGTCATTGCCTGGCGCCTGCAAAGAGTACGGCAGATGACGGAACGCTATTTCTGGGCCTTCGAAAAGGCCGGGCTGGCGGGCTGGTCGGCGCGCGGAGGGGTGAATCCCCCACGCCAATAACAGGAGTGATGGCGCGATAATTGCATCACTTGGAACGGGCTTTGGGCCAGCATGGCACCGAAGAATTGAGGAAGACAAGGGAGTTCGAAAATGAAACATCTGATGTATACGGGCATGATTTTGGCGGCCGGGTTGGCTCTGAGTGGGTCAGCAAACGCTGCGAGCGATCTGAAAATCGGCATTGCAGGCCCCATCACCGGCGCAGGTGCGGCATTTGGCAAGCAAATGACGCAGGGTGCTGAACAGGCGATTACCGACATCAATGCCAAGGGCGGCGTGCTCGGCCACAAGCTTGTGGCAGAAGAGGGCGACGATCAGGAAGATCCCAAGCAGGGCGTGTCGGTTGCCAATAAATTCGTGGGCGATGGCGTGAAATTCGTGGTCGGCCATTTCAATTCGGGCGTGTCGATTCCCGCTTCCGATGTTTACAAGGAAAACGGCATTCTGGCGATCACCCCGGCCTCGACCAACCCGCAGCTCACCGATCGCCCCGGCTACTGGAACATCTTCCGCGTTTGCGGCCGTGATGACCAGCAGGGCGCCGTGGCAGCCGCCTATATCATCAAGCACCTGAAGAACGACAAGATTGCCTTCCTTGACGACAAGACCACCTATGGCAAGGGTCTGGCTGACATTACCCTCGCGCTCGTCGAGAAAGCCGGTATCAAGCCGGTGCTGATCGACGAAGTGAATGCTGGCGAAAAGGATTATTCGGCAGAAGTCACCAAGATCAAGGCTTCGGGTGCGCAGCTGGTTTATTGGGGTGGCCTGCAGGATGTGGGTGGCCTTCTGGTGCGCCAGATGCACGATCAGGGCGTGAAGGCAACCATGTTCAGCGGCGACGGCGTCGTCTCCGATGAGTTCGCACAGATCGGTGGCCCGGCCGTCATCGGCACGATGAATACCTTCCAGCCGGATCCGACCAAAAGCCCGGCCGCAGCTGCCGTGGTGAAGGAATTCGCCGCGAAGAACTTCAATCCGGAAGCCTATACGCTCTATGCCTATGCTGGCGTGCAGGTTATCGCGCAGGCGGCGACCAAGGCGAAGTCCATCGACCCGAAGAAGGTGGCTGCTGAAATCCACACCGGCATGGTGTTCCATACCGTCATCGGCAATTTCTCCTATGACAAGAAGGGCGACCGCAAGGACGCCGACTATGTGGTTTATACGTGGAAGAAACTGCCGAGCGGCAAGATCACCTACGTGCAGAACGCGCATTCCTGATCAACAAGCGAGGCTCGCCGCGTTCGCGCGGCGGGCCTTGCCCATTTAGCCACATGATGCATGCTGTCCGCCCCTTTATGGGGCGTTTTCTTTGAGTGAAGGCCGGGCTATGAACGCGGTGGTTCAGGTGGACATGTGGGCTTGGTCGCTCGACCCGTCCGCGCATGCCATTGCCCATCATGCAGCGCTGCTTGATCGCGAAGAACGGGTGCGCGCCGGGCGCTTCCTCAACGAGCGTCATGGAAGCCGCTTTGTCGTCGGACGCGCCGGCATGCGGCTGCGGCTGGCGCGCTATATGAAAAAGTCTCCGGCCGATCTGGTCTTCACCTATGGCCCGCATGGCAAACCCATGCTGGCCGAAGCCGGTGCGCCGCATTTCAACTTGGCACATAGCGATGGCGAGGCGGTGCTGGCCGTCTGCCGCGAGCAGGCCGTGGGCGTCGATGTCGAGCGTGGACACCGATTGGATACGGATATTGTCAGCCGGTTTTTTTCGGACGCAGAAATAGCCGCATGGCAACTGCTGCCGGACGCGTCGCGCGAGCGGGCGTTTTTCCGGGCATGGACCGCCAAGGAAGCGGTGTTGAAGGCGCTGGGCGTCGGATTGTCGGTGCCACTGTCGGCCTTCAGTGTGCGCATCAGCGCCGAAGAACCCCTGCAATTGCAATCGGCCCCACAGGGCGCAGCTTTGCCTGAAACCTGGTCCATGCAGGAATTTGCCCCGGCTCCTGACTATTATGGCACATTGGCGGTGGCTGCGCCGCGCGTCGTCATAAACTGGCGGTCGCTGTCGGAGCGCTGACGGGGTTAGAATGGCGCTTGTAGCGCCCGCCATCTCTGGCTTAAGCTCGGCGCATTCTTGCAGTATGATTCGCACAACCAAAGCTTCTGGAGCCGCCATGACCACGCTCACCCTCGATTCGCTTGATCTTGCCGCCCTTGTCGCCTCTCGGGTCTGCCATGATGTCATCAACCCGGTCAGCGCCATCATCAACGGCCTCGAGGTGCTTGATGAAAATGTCGATGATCCCGAAATGCGCCAGCATGCGCTGGAACTTGTGCGCAGCAGCGCGCAATCGGCGTCAGCCAAACTGCAATTTTGCCGCCTTGCCTTCGGCGCATCGGGTTCGATCGGGGCGATGATCGACACGGGTGATGCTGAACGCGTGGCGCGCCATCTGTTTGAAAACGAGCGCACGAAGCTGGAATGGGATGCGCCACGCATTTTGCTGGCCAAGAACAAGGTGAAGGTCATCCTCAATCTCTGCCTCATCGCCAATGCCTGCATCTATCGCGGTGGCATTGTGGCGGTGAAAATCTCCGGCGAGGACGCCGATTTTGCTTACAGCGTCGAAGCGCGCGGCACCAATGCCAAGCTTCCGAGTGCCATACCGGGGCTGCTGGAGGGCAAGCCTGAGAACGACGCTGTCGATGGCAATTCAATCCAGCCATTTTATACCGGGGTGGTGGCACGCGCCAGCAACCTCACCCTGAACGTCGTAGTGGAGGCCGATTGCGTGGCGTTTGCTGGCCGCTCTATGGAGATCGTCGAGAAAAACGATGCTGAAGCGGCCTGATGGCCCTTGCAGGTTTTGATTTCAAGGCTCCCTTAATACCTTTCTGAAATTCTGTTCAGCAAGACGCAAGCGGCGCGTCTCGGCTGGCTGACGCATGGACGATTTGCTCAAAGAATTTCTGACCGAAACCAGCGACCATATCGAGGCCGCGGGCAGCCAGATCGTGCTGTTCGAGCGCGACCCCTCGAATGCGCAACTGATCGCAGGTATTTTCCGGCTGGTGCATACGATCAAGGGCACCTGCGGCTTTCTCGGTCTGCCGCGTCTGTCACGGCTGGCTCATGCCGCCGAGGCGATGATCTCGCATTTGCGCGACGGTGGCCGACCGGAAACCTCGCACGTCTCGCTGATTCTGGCGGCGATCGACCAGGTGAAATTCATCATTGCCGAGCTTGAGCGCACGGGTGCCGAGCCGGAAGGCGATGATGCCGCACTGATTGCCCGCCTGACTGCCGTGCGCGAGGGTGATGTCGGCGCCGTTGGTGCCGCGACCCCGCCGCTCGCGCCCGCGCCGACAGAGGCGGCTGCCGAGATCAACACGCCGATGGCGGTGACGGACGTGCCGGTGACGGCCCCCGAACCTGCGGCGCGACACGAGACCGTGCGCGTTTCCGTCGATACGCTCGAACGCATGATGATGCTGGTTTCGGAACTGGTGCTGACCCGCAACCAGTTGCTCGACATCGTGCGGCGGCGCGACGACGAGACGCTGAACCAGCCGCTGATTCGCCTGTCGTCGCTGACCTCGGATCTGCAGGACAGCGTCATGCGCTCGCGGATGCAACCGGTCGGGCGCCTGTTCGCGGGGCTGCCGCGGTTGGTGCGTGAACTGGCCAGCGAACTGGGCAAGCCGCTGCAACTGATCACGGCGGGGGCCGAAACCGAGGTTGATCGCCAGATCATTGAACTGATCCGCGATCCGCTGACCCATCTCATCCGCAATTGCGCCGACCACGGTATCGAGCCGCCCGCCGAACGCGCCACCCGCCGCAAGGCCGAGACGGGCACCATCCGGGTCAGCGCTTCCCATGAAGCCGGCCAGATCATCATCGAAATCTATGATGACGGGCGCGGGCTGGATGTTGCCCGCATCCGCGCCAAGGCTATGGCGATGCGCCTCGTACCCGAGGCCGACATTGCGCGGATGAATGACGAGGAAATCTGCCGCTTCATTTTTGCGCCGGGCTTTTCGACCGCCAGTGCAGTGACCAGTGTTTCCGGCCGCGGTGTCGGCATGGATGTGGTGCGCGAAAACCTTGAGGCGCTCGGTGGTTCGGTGGCGCTTTCGACCACGGCCGGGCAAGGCACCAGCTTTTTCCTGAAAATTCCGCTGACGCTGGCGATTGCGCCTGCCTTGATCATCGAGGGCGAACCTGGCCAGCGGTTTGCCTTGCCCCAGCATTGGGTCGTCGAAGTGGTGGGGCTTGACGAAACCGGGGGGCCATCGATCGAATGGGTGCAGGGGGCAAGTCTGCTGCGCCTGCGCGAAGCGGTCATTCCGGTGATCAATCTCTGCCAATTGCTCATGCAAGAGGGCCATGCGGCGGAATCCTCGGCCTGCGACCGCATCGTCGTCATGCGCCTGCGGGATTTCACCTTCGGTCTGCGGGTGCGCGGTGTTGCCGATGTGCAGGAGGTGGTGGTCAAGCCGCTGGGCTCGCTGCTCGGGCCTTTGCCGCTATTTTCCGGCAATACCATTCTGGGTGACGGCGCGGTCGTGCTGATCCTCAATCCCGGTGAAATTGCACAGCGACTTGGCCTCGAGCGCGTTAGCGATTTTCGCGTGCATGCGCGCGCCGAAGAGTTTGTCATCCCCGCCACGCGCACCAGAATGATCCTGTTCAGCGCCGGTTCTGGCCCGCTGAAGTGCCTGCCGCTGTCGGTGATCAGCCGGGTCGAGCAATTCGACACAGCCGCCATCCAGAAGGGCGAAAATTGCCTGGTTGTGCCGTTCCAGGGCCGTTTGATGCCGTTGCTGATGGTCGGCGAGGACATTGATCTGGCTTTGGCGCCGCAATGCCCGGTGCTGGTCATGGCGGTCGGCGGCGAGCCAATGGGCCTGATCATTTCCGCCATTGTCGATATCGTCGATGTCGAGCTTGATATTGAAATTGCCGGGCATCATGATCGGGTGCTGGGCATGGCGCAGATCGGCGACGCGGCGGTTGAAGTGCTGGACGGTGCCTGGTTCATGAACAATGCCCGCCCGCAGGCTTTCGCGCGCGGTCAGGTCAAGCGTTTTCATGTGTTGCTGATCGATGACAAGTCGTTTTTCCTCGACTTGCTGTCCCCGGTGCTTTCGGTGGCTGGCTATGATGTGACCACCACGGATTCGGCCGCTCAGGCGATCATGCTGATGGAGCGCGGCGCCAAATTCGAAGCCATCATAACCGACACCGACATGCCGGACATGGATGGCTATACGCTGGCCCGTGCGCTGATTGCCGATCAACGCTGGAGTTGCCCGCCCATCCTCGCGCTGGCCTCCTATGCTGGCCCGATCATTCAACAGGCGGCAAAGGCCAGCGGCATGGTGACCGCCGTCGGCAAATTCGACCGTCGTGCCTTGTTGAAGAGCCTGGCTGATGTCCTCGATCAGGCCACCATCGCGAAACAGACCATCGAAACCGATTTGATTGCGAGGCTGCACACATGACCATTTCTGCAACCCCCTCGGCCCGTGCCATTCTAGCTCCCGTCGTGCAGCAGGCCGTCGCGACCACAAGAATTTTCACCGTCCGGGTCGCTGATGAGACATTTGGCATCCCGGTGGCCGCTGTCCACACAGTGTTCATGATCGATCGGCTTTCGCCGGTGCCCTTGGCCCCTGTAGCGGTCATGGGACTGGTCAATCTGCGCGGCCGCATCGTCACGGCACTGAGTTTGCGGCGCCGTCTCGGCCTTGCCGAGCTCAATGTCTCGACCAGAGTGGCCATCGTCATGGAAAACGAGGGTGAAATGCTGGCCCTCGTCGTTGATGAGGCCGGCGATGTCATTGATCTCGACGCCCATGACCAGATCGAATTGCCACGACACATGACGGCCAGCCGGGCCGCCGTGACCCGCGCGGTTTATCGCCATGCCCGCGGCCTGCTTTCCATCCTCGATATGGCGGCAATTTATGCCCTGACGCCCGCGATGACAAATTCCTGAAACTTCACCCATGCTCACATCAAGGTCAAAAGTCATGAAACACGTTCTGGTTGTCGACGATTCATCCGTCATCCGAAAAGTTGCCACCCGCATTCTCGAATCGATGCGCTTTGACGCTTCCGAGGCACCTGGCGGGCGCGAGGCGCTGGCTGCCTGCCAGGAGCATATGCCCGATGCCATCCTGCTGGACTGGAACATGCCGGAGATGGATGGGTTTCAGTTCCTGCAGGAATTGCGTCGCATGCCAGGTGGCCACGGCCCCAAGGTGTTGTTCTGCACGACCGAGAACGAAGTGGCCTATATTGCAAAGGCCATGCATGCCGGTGCCGACGAATATATCATGAAGCCGTTCGACAAGGATATATTCCGCTCGAAACTCCAGGAAATCGGCCTCATCGCGTAACGCCGCCACGCCACGCAGCAGGGGTCAGATCGACATGCGAACCGCACCGGATGCTCCAGGCGATGTCATAAAGGCGGTGGGCGAACCCATCGTCATGCGACGTTTTTCGCCCATGCCCCCCGCCGCGCTGCTGATAGGCGCTTCGACAGGCGGCCCGCAAGCCCTCGAACTTTTGCTGACAACCGCCTCGAGCTGGCTGCGGCTGCTGCCCATCGCTGTGGTGCTGCACGCGCCGCCCGGTTTCATCGAGGTCGTTGCTGCCAATATTGCCCGCGCTTCCGGCATGCCCACGCGGATCGCCTGCCATGGTGACAAATTCCTGCCCGGCACGATCTATTTCGCCCCCGGCGACAAGCATTTGCGAGTCATGCGGGCCGACCGCCGGGTGATCCTGATGCACAGCGATGCCAAGCCCGAGAATTTCTGCAAGCCGGCAGTGGACGTGCTGTTTTCCAGCGCCGCACGCGCTTTTGGCCCCGAGGCGCTGGGCATTGTGCTCACCGGCATGGGACGCGATGGCCTGGCCGGTTCACGGATGCTCGTTGACGCTGGTGGCTCGGTGATCGTGCAGGACGAAGCCTCTAGCGCTGTCTGGGGCATGCCAGGGTCCATTGCCCGCGCCGGACTGGCCAGCGCGGTCTTGCCGCTGGCCGGCATGGCTTCGGCGCTCGATGGCCTGCTGGTGGCGAAGCAGCGGAGGGTCACGGCGTGAACATGAACGTCAAAGCCCTCCAGAGATTTCTGTCGCAGCAGGCCGGTCTCGCCTTCCCGCCCGAGAAAGCCTGGCTCGCCGAAAGCCGCCTGCAGCCCGTGGTGGAACGCCACGGCCTTCCCACCATTGATGCGCTGATCGGCCAGATCGTTTCCGGTTTCGAGCCGCAGCTCGCCGCTGAAACCGTGGAAGCGATGCTGACCCACGAGACATTTTTCTTTCGCGATCGCCTGCCGTTTGATCAGTTCCGCACGACCATGCTGCCGGATATCATGCGCCTGCGCGATTCCGATCGCCGCATCCGTATCTGGTCTGCGGCCTGTTCAACCGGGCAGGAGCCCTATTCTTTGGCCATGCTGCTCGATGAGGAATCGCGCAAGCTGAATGGCTGGCGGGTTGAATTGCTGGCGTCGGATATTTCCGCTTCGGTCATTGATGTGGCGCGGCGTGGTTTGTTCTCGCAATTCGAGGTGCAGCGCGGTTTGCCGATCAACCACTTGCTGCGTTATTTCCATCGTGCCGGCGAATATTGGGAAATCGCCGAGCATATCCGGGCGCGGATCGAATTCCGGCAGATCAATCTCATGAGCAACATCAGCCGACTGGGCCAGTTCGACCTGATTTTTTGCCGCAACGTCCTGATCTATTTCGACGACAAAACCCGCGCCAGTGCACTCGCGCAATTGACCTCCGCGCTGGCGCCGGGTGGCTATCTGGTTTTGGGCGCCTCCGAATCCCTGCCCGACTGCCCGGAGGATCTGAAGCCCATGTCGTTTCAAAACAGCATTTTCCGCAAGACTGAAGCGGGCTCGCCGCTGGAGCGCCATTGGGCGCAACCCGGCTCGCGCCTGAGCAAGCTGTAACACGAGATGCAGCCGCCACGCATTGTGGAGACCCTGCGGCTGACGCTGCGGCCTGTGGCGCTCGGGGACGCCCGCGAGATTTATCGCGGCTGGGCCGGGCGCGCCAAGGCCACCAGAATGATGAATTTTCCGCGCCATCTCAACCAGACAGCGAGCCAGGCCTGGGTCGAACGCTGTCTTCGCAACTGGCAAGAGGCAACGGCTTTTGCCTATATGATCCTCTTGCGGGATACCGGCGAGCGCATGGGGTCGATCGAAATAGCCCTGCAAGGCAGCGCTGCTGAAATCGGCTATATATTGGCAGAACAGTTCTGGGGCCGCGGCTATGCCACCGAGGCAACCAGGGCGCTGGTCGACTGGGCCGAAGCGCAGCGCGACATCGGCCGCATCAGCGCCACCTGCCACCCCGATAATATCGCCTCAAGCCGGGTCATTGAAAAAGCCGGATTGCACCTCGAAGGCCGTTTGGAGGATGCGACCAGCTGGCCGCAATTGCAGCGCAGCAATGGCCCTTGTCTGGTCTACAGCCGCTCCTTCGGAGGCCCGCGACAGCCGATCGAGCATGCGCCGCTCAGGCTGCAATGACGGCCGGGCGCGCCTTGGCCGCAATGGTTTCCAGCCAGCCGGCATAAAGCTCAACGGCGGTCTCGCGCCAGCGTTGGCGCGGCGTGTGCGTCGCCAGCACATCATCGAGGCGGTGCAGCAAGGCTGGGTCACGCTGCTGAATGGCCGTTGCGGCGAGGTCTTGCAGACGCTGGCGCAGCGCCGGTGAAAAATAACTGGTCGGCAAGGCCGGATGGTGGGCCGTTTCGCCGTTCAGAAAGCGGCGCACGTCGCGGCGATATTCGAGGCCGAGCGCATTGGCATTATATTCCGGATGGCCCTGGACAAAGAGCATGTGCGGGCTGGCGGCGCGGGTAAACCAGTCCGGCCCGGCTTCTGCGCTCTGGGTGAGAATGACATAGTCATTGGCACGCAATTGCGCGGCATCAAGCGTGTTGTAGCGCGATTGCGGCGTCAAAGGATTGCCGGCAAGATGGCGCAAGACCGGCGCATCGCCGACAAGTTCTGTCTGGAAGACGCCGCTGAGTTTCTCTTGCAGGCGCACCCGCTCGATGCCGTCAAGATGCAGCACGGCGGCATGCGCGGCGCGACACGACCACAAAACCGGCAATTCCTGCGCCGCCGTCGTTGCAATCAGCGCCGCCATTTTGGCCCAATGCGGTTCGGCGCGCATGTCAGGCAACAAGGCTTCGCCGCCGGTGACGACCAAAGCATCGAGGCCAGCTTCGCCAAGCGTGGCAACATCGGCCGAAGTGGCGGCAAGTTCTGCGGCGATTTCAGGATTGCGCGGAATTTCACTGATATGAAACAGGCTGAGCGTCAGCATGGGAAAGCCGAAGCCGAGCAGGCGGGCAGCGTTGGCGATGAGTTCGGCAAACTGCCGTTCGGTGGCGCGCAACGCCGCATCGGGCATGTTATTGACCAGGCCGATGCGCAGCGGCTTGCGCCGTTTGGGCAGGAACAGGTTGGGCAGGAACAGCTTCGTGTCATCGGTCGGCATCGGTTCAGCCTCCAGCTGCCAGGCGCAGGGGAGCGCGGTGCTTTACCGCCGCACCTAGCGCCTGATCGAGATCAGCGATAATGTCGTCAATGTGCTCAATGCCAACACTGATGCGGATGGTTTCGGGACGAATCCCGGCCTTGATCTGATCCTCCGGGGTCATCTGCCGATGGGTGGTGGAGGCCGGATGGCACGCCAGCGTCTTGGCATCGCCGATGTTGACGAGACGGCGCACCAGTTTCAGCGCGTCAAAGAACGCCTTGCCATCCTCCATGCTGCCGGCGATGCCAAAGGTCAGCAGCGAAGGCGCTTTGCCGCCAAGCTGGCTTTGCACCAGAGCGTGCCCGGGATGCTCGGGAAAGCCGGCATAATTGACCCACCCCACCCGCCGATCATTCCGCAAAAACTGCGCCACGGCGCTGGCATTGCTGACATGGCGCTCCATGCGCAATGACAATGTTTCGATGCCCTGCATGAGCTGAAATGCGCTGGTCGCAGGCAGAATGGCGCCGGTCGTCCGCATCCAGACGGAGCGGGCGCGGGCGATATAGGCCCCCGCACCAAAGCGCTCGGCATAAACGAGGCCGTGATAGGAAAGGTCCGGCTCATTGAAAATCGGAAAGCGCGTTGGCTGCAGGCGCCAATCGAAGCGCCCTGAATCAATGATGATGCCGCCGAGCGTTGTGCCATGTCCGCCCATGAATTTGGTCAGCGAATGCACGACAATGTCGGCGCCATGCTCGATCGGGCGCAGCAAGGCCGGAGTCGCGACGGTATTATCGACCAGCAGCGGCACGCCAGCCTCATGGGCGACACGGGCGATGGCAGCAATATCGCAGATATTGCCGGCCGGGTTGCCGACACTCTCGCAGAACACCGCGCGGGTGGTGTCGTCGATTTCAGCGGCAATATCTTCGGCGCTGTCACTTCTGGCGAAGCGCACCTTGATGCCTTGGCGTGGCAGCACATGCGCCAACAATGTGTGTGTGGTGCCATAGAGTTGCGGGGTGGCAACAATCGTGCCGCCGTGATCGGCCAGCGTCACAAAGGCATAATGCAGGGCCGCCTGCCCGCTGGCGACGGCGAGTGCACCAATGCCGCCCTCCATCGCCGCGACGCGTTTTTCGAGAATGTCCGTGGTCGGGTTGGAAATGCGGCTGTAGCGGAATCCCTCGGCCTCAAGATCAAACAAGGCGGCGGCATGGTCAGCGCTGTCGAAAATATACGCAGCCGTCTGATAAATCGGCACGCTCGCTGCCCTGGTGGTGGGGTCGCCATCGAAGCCAGCATGGATCGCCAATGTTTCCAATCGCATCGCCATGCCTCCGTCAGGTCAACTGCAGGCTGCGTCGCAGCTTGGCAGGCCAGAGCGCCGGATCGAGCCCATGCGTCGCAAACATCGCGACGGCGAGGCGATCCATGCCGAAGGCGACGCAACCGCTGTGCGGCATCGCACCGTCCTCATCGCGCATGTCCCAGACTTCTGTGAAATGTTCGAGGTGGTAGTTGAAACTCATGCAGGCCGTGGGCTTGGTTGCTGACACCACGGGCACCAGCAACTCGAATTTCAGGGCCAACTGCACCTGACTTGCCGCCATTATCTCACCGCCGCGCCCGAAGAACGGATCATTGGCGACATCCACGCCATAGGCGAGGCCCAACTCATCGGCCATGCCCTGGGCGCGCTCGATCCATTCGGCACGAAAGGCAAGGATTTGCTCGGCTGTGCCGATGCGCACAAATTCGCGCATCCGGAACGACTGCAAGCGATCGATGGATTTTGAAGGTTCGCGGCGAAAACAATCGCAGGCGACATCGAACCAGAGGCCGGCGCGCGGCACCGGCCCGGCTTGCGCCGCCATGGGGTAGATCGGGTAGCAACTCGCCGGGCTGAGCACCAGATCACTCGCCGCCAGCGCATCGGTCCAGTCGGATTGCCCGGCATTGAAGCTGGCGACTGTGCCGGTGATTTCCCGCTCGGAACCAGTAAGACAGCACATGCACCCAAGTAAATTGGGGAAGGAATTCAGATAGCCCGACCGCTCGATCATCTTGCGGCTCATCACCGGCGGAAACCTGAAGACCGCCGCCTGTGCCGGTCGTCGACTATCGATAAACGCCTCGAGGCCACGCACCACCGCCTCATAACGCCCGGTGCGCGCCAGCACGCCGTCCACACCCATCGGGCGAAACAGGGTCTCGATCAGCTCTTGCTGGCCATCGGCGTCGAGCGGAGCTGGTTTCAGGGCGACATTCATGGATATGACTCCGTTGGCGTTGGATCAGGCGGTGAGCGTCGCTGGCATCGAGATCATCAGCGGGGATATCCCGAGATTGCCCAGAATGCGATCATTGTTGATCATCAACGGTGCGGAGAGAACGTCGCGCAAAGCACGGGCGTTGCTGGCTTCGCCATCTTCGCGGTAGCCCGGCAGGCCGTTGGCGCGCAGCGAGGCCATCACCGAGGCGACGGCAAGCTCCGAGACATCAACCTTCAACAGAGTGATCGCCGTCTGAATATCGAGCTGGTTCAGCAAATCGGGCGTGCTGGCGGCATTTTCGTACTGGTCCAGCGTGTTGTTGAGCATGGCGCGCAGCGCGGTGAGATGGGTCGCGGCGCGGTTCAGCCAGGTGATGCCGGACGGCACAGTGCCGCTGCTGGTGGCCAATTTGCGCAAGTGCCGCCTTGCCCGCTCGTGCGCGCCCGCCGCAATGCCAGCCCAGACCCCGCCCCACATCAGATGCGCGGAGGGTATCATGGATTCGGCATGGATCGTGGCGTAATCGACCGGCATGATCTGGCCAATCTGGCCGCGGGCCTTGAGGCCGAACCCGGTCGAACACGTGCCCCGCATCCCCAGGGTCTCCCAACCGAAGGTCGGCGTCAGGCTGTAGTCGCTCTTGTCCAGAATGACCAACACCTGGTCTGAAGCGGCGGCGGCGGCGCTGCGCCGGGCCGTGGTCACCAAGGCATCGGCCTGCTCGCCGTAAGACAACACTGTTGCAGCCCGCTCCAGCGTGAAAAAGCCACCATCCTCGATGACTGGCCCCGTGGAATTGCGCACATCGCCGCCGCTTTGGCCTTCGGTGGTGGACGAGGCCAGAAGCAATTGGTCAGTGACCATGCGCCGCATGAAGGCCATGTGCCACGGGCTTTCGCCATAATGGCCGATGATGCAGGCAGCCTTGACGTGGTGCATCGCAAAAATCATCGCGGTCGAGGCGCAGGTCTGCCCCAGAATAAAGCAAACCTCGACAATGTCGCGCACGCTGGCGCCGCTGCCGCCAAAAGTGGTCGGCACCATGGCACCAAGCAATTTGTGCTCGCGCACCGCCGCCATGGCTTCATGCGGAAAGCGGCTGGCCCGATCGACTTGCGCGGCATGGGTGTTGGCGATGGCGGCAATTTTGTGTGCACTTTGCACAAACGGGCTGCTTTTCTTCGTTGACGCATCCAGCATGCCGTGCATAGATTGATGTATGTTCACGCCGATCTCCATAAGCTCTCTGGATAACTTCTTGCTTAATGAAGTTAACCTTGCATGTCCGAAAAGTTTTACAACAGGAAATTGATCATATCGCTAACAAAGGCAGTAAAGATAAAATTATATTTATAGTTCAATTTTATGATGTTATTTAATGTTTTGTTGACTCTGGTTTTCTTCGCGCGCGCGAGGTGGCCACGGGGACGCACGCCATTGCGGAAAACCGCAAGATTGCGGCATCAACGCCGCGCAGGGCCTTGCTTCAGACGCGAAGCAGCGTCAAAATTGCATCCAACTCGAAGAGGTCCGTCGTGATGCAACTTTATAATTCGCCCCTGTCACCCAATGGCCGCATTGTCCTGCTGACGGCGCGTCATCTCGGGCTTGAGCTCGACACCCATGTGGTCAATGTCGCCGCTGGTGAGCACAAGTCGCCAGATTATCTCAAGCTCAACCCCAATGGCCTGTTTCCGGTGCTGGTGGATGGCGATTTCAAATTGTGGGAGGCCAATGCCATAGCGCAGTTTTTGTGCAGCAAGGTGCCTGGCACGCGGCTCTGGCCGCAACAGGGCAGGGCGCAGGCCGATGTGACGCGCTGGCAGTTCTGGGCGGTCGCGCATTGGCTGCCGGCGCTGGCGCCGTTTTTCCGGGAAAATTACTTCAAGCAGTTGCGTCGACAGGGCGAGCCGGATGCAGCGGTGCTGGCGGCGGCCCTGCCGCAGTTGCAGCGGTTCGCCACCGTGCTGGAGGGCGCGCTCACCGGGCGCACCTGGCTTGCCGGTGACAGTGTGACCTTGGCAGATTTCGCGGTGGCTGCCGGATTGATGTTTCTCGAGGCTGGCAAATTGCCGCTGCACGACTACAAGGCCATCATGGCCTGGTTCGAGTCCATCAGGGCGCTGCCGGCCTGGGCGGAAACCACACCAAGGCTGCCATAACCACATACTATATTTGTGCAATAAAATAATTTACAATTTGATTGTGGTAATATAGGAGATGGGTATTCGGTTGAACCCAAAGGACGTGTCATGCCTGCCCTGAGTCGTCATCTGCGCGCGCTGGAAAGCGAGGCGATTTTCATCATGCGCGAGACAGTGGCAGAATTTGCGCATCCCGTGATGCTGTATTCGATCGGCAAGGATTCCAGCGTCATGCTGCATGTGGCGCTCAAGGCCTTCAGTCCCGGTCGCCTGCCGTTCCCGCTGCTGCATGTCGATACGACATGGAAATTTCGTGAAATGATCGCCTTTCGCGATGCGGTGGCCGCGCGCCATGAGCTGAAGATGATTGTCCATATCAACCAGCAGGGGCTTGAACGCGGTGTTTCGCCGATCACTTCCGGGTCGTCGGTGCACACCCATGTCATGAAGACCGAGGGGCTGCGCCAAGCGCTGGACCAGCACCAGTTTGACGCAGCCTTCGGCGGGGCGCGGCGCGACGAAGAAAAATCGCGCGCCAAGGAACGCATCTTTTCGCACCGGTCGTCGGCCCATGCGTGGGATCCGCGCAACCAGCGCCCGGAATTGTGGAATCTTTTCAACACCCGCATCAAGCGCGGTGAATCCATGCGGGTGTTCCCCCTGTCGAACTGGACCGAGGCCGACGTGTGGGATTATATTGCCGCCGAAAATATCGCGGTGCCGGACCTTTATTTAGCCAAGCCGCGCCCGGTCGTCTGGCGCGACGGCACCTGGATCATGGTCGATGATGAGCGCTTGCCGTTGTTGCCGGGCGAGAACCCGGAGATCAAGATGGTGCGCTTTCGCACGCTTGGCTGCTATCCGCTGACCGGTGCCGTGCCATCGACCGCCACCACCTTGCCCGAGATCATCGCCGAAATGCGCAGTTCCAGCGTGTCTGAACGCCAGGGACGCCTGATTGACGCCGATGAGACCGGGTCGATGGAAAAGAAAAAGCGTGAGGGATATTTCTGACATGACCGCTCATGCCCTAGCCAGCGCCGATGCTCCTGCGTCCGCCGCTGCCCTTGCCACGAATTCTTTGGATTTGCCGACATTGCGCTTCATCACCTGCGGGTCGGTGGATGATGGCAAATCGACGCTGATCGGCCGTCTGCTGTTCGAGCGCCGCCTGATCCCCGATGATTTGCTTGCAACCCTGCGGCGCGACAGTCTGCGCCATGGCACGGATGGCGACAATATCGACTATGCCTTGCTGGTAGATGGTCTCGAAGCCGAGCGCGAACAGGGCATCACCATTGATGTCGCCTGGCGCTATTTTGCCACGCCGACCCGCTCCTTCATGGTGGCAGATACGCCCGGCCATGAGCAATATACCCGCAATATGGCGACCGGCGCTTCGCAGGCCGATTGCGCTGTGGTGCTGGTTGATGCGCGCAAGGGCGTCTCGCGCCAAACGCGACGCCACGCTGCCATTGTCGCGCTGATGGGGGTTCGTCATGTCATTCTGGCGGTCAACAAGATCGACCTGGTTGCTTATGATGCCGCCGTCTTCCATGCCATTGCCGCTGAATTTACCGCTTTCGCCACGCGTCTGGGGCTTGAAGGCGTCGTCGCTCTGCCTCTGGCGGCGCGGTTTGGCGATAATATGTCGGCGCGGGGCGAGCGGCTGGGCTGGTTTGATGGCCCGACGCTGATCGAAGCGCTGGAGCGTGTCAGCATCACGTCAACCATGGTGCCCCTGCCTTTTCGCATGTGGGTGCAATGGGTAAACCGGCCCGATCTGAATTTTCGCGGGTTGGCGGGGACCATTGCCAGCGGCAGCATCGGCGTTGGCGACAGCGTGGTGATGGCACCCTCGGGGGCTAGTGCCAAAATCCGCCGCATCCACACGGCCGATGGTGATCTCACCCGCGCCACAACCGGCGATGCCGTCAGCCTCGTGCTCGATCACGAAATCGATGCGGCGCGCGGCGACCTTGTTTCGATGCCGGAAAGTCGTCCGCAGGTTGCTGACCAATTTGCCGCGCATCTCATCTGGATGAGCGCGGACAAGCTGTTGCCGGGCCGCTCTTATCTGATGAAAATCGGCTCGCGGTTGGTGCCGACTTCCGTGACCGCCATCCGCAGGCGCATCGATGTCGATACTCTGGAACCGCTGGCCGCCGCGACTCTCGACCTCAACGAGATCGGCGTCTGCAACCTGTCGACCAGCGTGCCGATCAGCTTTGATGCCTATGCCGACAATCACGCCACCGGGGCTTTCATTCTGATCGACCGCGAAACCAATGTTACGGCAGCGGCGGGCATGATTGATTTTGCGCTGCGGCGGGCCACCAATGTCCATCGTCAGGCCTTGGTGATCAACAAGGCCGAGCGCGCCACACTCAAGGGCCAAAAGCCGCTGATCCTGTGGTTTACCGGCCTTTCCGGGTCCGGCAAATCGACCATCGCCAATCTGGTGGAGGCGAGGCTGCACGCCATGAGCGCCCACACCACCTTGCTCGATGGCGATAATATGCGCCATGGTCTCAACCGCAACCTTGGCTTCACCAATGCTGACCGGGTGGAAAATATCCGACGTGTTGGCGAAGTCGCCAAACTGATGCTGGAAGCGGGCGTCATCGCGCTGTGCTCGTTCATCTCGCCCTTCAAAGCTGATCGCGATATGGTGCGGGCACTGGTCGAACCCGGTGAATTCATCGAAATTTACGTCGAGACCAGCCTGGAAGCCTGTATCGCCCGCGATACCAAGGGCCTCTACAAGCGCGCCTTGGCAGGCCAGATCAAGAATTTCACGGGGATCGATCAGCCCTATGAGGCACCGGAAGCCGCTGAACTGGTGCTGACCACCGAAGGCGCATCGGCAGAGGCTCTGGCTGATCGGGTGATCGACTATGTGCTCGCGCACGGCATGCGGGGCTGAGCGCGGGCCTCGCAGGCAAAAAAATCCCTGACCGCAGGTCGCTGCGATCAGGGATTTTTGTTATGAACAGTTCCTTGCAGCGGATTTTCAGAAAATCACGCCGGTTTCGAGCTTGAAGCGGGTCTGCGAGGTCTTGTTGCCGAGCGGGCCAAACTCGAGAGGCGCGGTGCCGTTCTGCAACTTCACATAGGAAACCTCGCCACGCACGAAGAAGCGCTTGTATTGGTAGGTTGGCGTGAAGGTCGCCGAATAGGCCTTGCTGCCCGGCCCGTTGATGAGGCTTGGCCCTGTGGTGGCATTGCCGGTCGAAGAAATATATTCAAGACGGATGGGCAGGCTCAGACCGGCAAGAAAGCTGGTCGTGGGGAAGCTGTAATTGGCAAAGAGGCCAATGCCTGCGGTGCTGCCTGAAGTCGTCGCTGCCGTGGTGAAGTTAGGGTCGAGATTAGCAGGTGTGTAAGCTGCCAAAGCAGGAACCGCCGTATATTGCACATAGGCTTCCAAGGTCCACGGCGAATTGGTGTAGGTGTAGATCAAATTATACATTTGCGAATTGTTTTGCAGGATCGGCGTGACGATCGTGTTGACGCGCGTGCGCTGCAAATTGCCCTCAGCGATGAAGGCCAGCGAATTTTGCGGGTTGATGGTGTAGGTCGCCGAACCGGACAACCAGCTGTAGTGGTTCGAGTCAAAGCCATCATTCAGTGAAGCTGACAAAGCCACGGGCCCCAGGGTGTAGTTGAACTGGATACCCTTGCTGACCGCCGTTTCCTGATTCCAGAGCAGGCCGCGATCAATATTCATGTTTTGAAAGGTGAAATTATATTCCGCACCAATCAATGTCGGCAAGGCACCGATTTCGAAAGAGAACGAATCGGTCGGAGCAATTTTCAGGAAGGCTTCCGGCACATAGGAGAAGAAATCATGGGTCGCGCGCAGCGACCTGAAATAGGGCGTGCCAAGTGCCGGCAGTGAATAAGCACCCAACTGTGCGTAAAACTGAATCGGGCCATCTACCTTCTGGATGAAGATTTGCGCATTGGTCAGATCAGCCAGAGATTTCTTGTCGGTAAAGAAGGGGCTGACAATCACATTGTCCTGCGTTTGCGCCACGCCGCTCAAAACGCCGGTGATATAAATTTTGCCGAAGGGAGTCGCGAAATTGAACGGGTCAGGATTGGCCGTCAAAGGCCCGGCGAAAGCCGGAAGCAACACTGGCGGTGCCGGAGCTGCCGGCCCTTTTGGCACGGGGGCAGCGCCGTTGTCGGTAAGGTCCGACGCAGCCGCGTAGCCGCTGACCAAAAGCATGGCAAAGAGATATTTCAAAACCGCGGGTTTCATGGAGGTGCTCCCAAATTGATGGCTTAGCTTGCCTAATGAAATCAATCGCGCGCAAGACAAAATGTTGAGCAACTGCCTATATTTAAGGCAGTTTTTCGGTCTATGCCAATCTGATCAATGATTGATCACCGGCGTTGCAAAATTGACACACTTTTGCCAGTGCACCGAGGCCTGTGCTCAGCCTGTAAGCGACGGTTGCGCGGCCGCCGCCAGGCTTGCGGCAAGTCAGACGGCACTTTCAACATGGAGTTGGCGAATCAGGGCAGTTGACGCGCAAAGGTACGCGTCCTCAGGCGGTGCTTCAGACGATCCCCGCCGCTGCGACAGCCGCTGCGGGGCGCTCGCTGGCCTTGTAGTGCCGGTATTGCGAAGCGCGATAGGTCTTGAGCGGCGCAATCGCCCCGCCGGACAGGCGTCGTACCTCGGCCAGCAGCGGCGAAACATCGGTGTTGAAGGCCGCCTTCAGGATGTTATGCGCGCCGAGCGCATCGTTCCGAGCCTGTGCCTCGGCCAACGCTGCGCGATCCACCAGCAAAGCCTGCGCATAAGCGCGCTGGATCGAGACCGCTGACGAGAGCAGGCTTTCGATGGGATCGGTGACATTATGGGACTGGTCAATCATGTAGGCCGGCGCAAATTCCGCCGCGCCGCGCGCGGTGGCATCGACCAATTCATTGAAGACCAGAAACAGCCGGAAAGGATCGACCGATCCCGAATCGAGATCATCGTCGCCATAGCGCGAATCATTGAAATGAAACCCTGCCAGCTTGCGCAAATGCACCAGTCTCGCGACAATCTGCTCGATATTGACGGTGGGCGCATGGTGACCAAGGTCAACGAGGCATTTGGCCTTAGGGCCCAGCGCCGCCGCTGCCGCGTAACTCGTGCCCCAATCGGCAATGACCGTGGCATAGAACGCCGGCTCATAAAGCTTGTGTTCAATGAAAATCTGCCAATCGGCAGGAAGCGCGGCATAGATTGCCGTCATGGACTCAAGATAGCGCTCGAAACTCGTGGTCAGGTTGGATTGTCCGGCAAAATTCGAGCCATCGCCGATCCATACTGTCAAAGCCTTGGAGCCCAATGCCGCGCCGCGCTTGATACACTCGATGTTGTGGGCGATGGCATGGTCGCGGACCGCTGCATCCGTATGGGTGAGCGAACCGAAGCGGTAGGATTGCGTCGCCCCTGCCTGATCCTGAAATGTGTTGGAATTGACCGCGTCAAAGCCGAGCCCCAAGGCCTGCGCATAAGTTTTCAGCGCGGCGCTGTCATCGACCTTGTCCCACGGGAAATGCAGCGAAATGTTGGGCGTGGCGCGCACCAGTTGCTGCACGGTCGCGCAATCATCGAGCTTTTCGTAAATGCCGCGCGGCTCGCCCGCCATCGGAAAACGGGCAAAGCGCGTGCCGCCCGTGCCCACACCCCATGAGGGCAGCGCCACCTGAAACTGCTTCAGGGCGGCCAGCACCGGCGCCAGCGCAATGCCGCGCCGCCGCAGGTTTCGGGTCAGGGCCTCAAGGTCTTCTTCCAGTGCCGAAGCTTCAGCACCATTGGCTTGCTCAATAAACGCCTGGTCAATGCGAAACGTCATAGCCGCTTCCTATCGCGTAAAGGCTTGGGCATTGCCCGCATCGACATTGACGATATTGCCGGTGGATTTTTCCGCAAGCGGCCCGGCCAGAAAGGCTACGGCCTCGGCGACATCTTCGGGCAGGACAGCGCGTTTCAGCAGCGAGCGCTGGCGGTAAACCTCTTCGAGGTCGTCCTCGCTGACATGGTTGGAGCGCGCACGCTGGGCGCGCCATTCACCTTGCCAGATTTTCGAACCGCGCAGCACGGCGTCGGGATTGACCGTGTTGACCCTGATGCCAAAAGCTGCGCCTTCCAGCGCAAGGCATCGTGCCAGATGAATTTCCGCCGCCTTGGCCGTGCAATAGGCCGAAGCGCCGGGCGAGGCCGCAAGGCCGTTCTTGGAGGCAACAAACACGAGGCTCCCGCCCATGTTCTGCTGCTGCATCAGCCGGAAAGCCTGGCGGGCCACCATGAAATAGCCGGTTGCGAGAATATCCATATTGCTCTGCCACAGGGCGAGCGACGTTTCGGCCACCGGCGCAGCCGAGGCAATGCCGGCGTTGGAAATGACAATGTCAACGCCGCCATATTCCCGCGCGACAACATCATAGCCAGCGATCACGCTGGATTCTTTTGTGACGTCAAGCAAGGTGCCGCGCACCTGATCGGCACCAAATCCACTTGCGAGCGCAGCCTGAGCTTGCTTCAGCGCGGCTTCGTCGATGTCGGCCAGCAGCACGCATGCGCCATCTTTCAGCAGGCGGGCAGCGACCGCCGCCCCGATGCCGCCGGCCCCGCCAGTAATCAGCGCCACGCGACCCGTCAGGGGTTTCGGCTTGGGCATGCGCTGCAACTTGGCCTCTTCGAGCAGCCAGTATTCAATGTCGAACGCCTCCTGGCGAGGCAGACCGACATAGGTGCTGACGCCCGAAGCCCCGCGCATGACATTGATGGCATTGACGTAAAATTCCGCCGCAATGCGTGCCGTCGCCTTGTCGCGGGCAAAGGACATCATGCCGAGGCCGGGAATGAGGAATATCACCGGATTGGCATCGCGCATGGCTGGCGAGTTGGGATGGCGACAGGCCTCGTAATAGGCGCCATAGGTGGCGCGATAGTCAGCTATGGCGGCATCCAGCCCGGCGATCAGCTTGTCGAGGTCTGGCGCTGCGGGGTCAAATTCCAGCACCAACGGGCAGATTTTGGTGCGCAGGAAATGATCCGGGCATGAGGTGCCAAGCGGCGCCAGCGCCGCCAACTCATGGCTGCACACGAAATCCAGCACCGCGGGGGCATCGGTGAAATGGCCAATCTTGGGGCTGGTCGGTGTAGAAATCCTGCCGCGCACGGCAACCATCAGGCTTTGCGCCAGTTGGGTGCGGGTGGCGGTGTCCAACACCAAGGTTTTGGGGCCGCCGAAGGCGGGCTGACGCTCGTTTTCGGCGAGCCAGTCGGCCGCCTTCTGGATGATGCGCAGCGTGGCTTCATAACAGTCCTGAGCGGTTTCAGCCCAGGTGAACAGCCCATGGCCGCCCAGCACCACGCCGACATATTCGGGATGGGCGGTCGCCATGGTACCAAGTTTCAGGCCGAGATCAAACCCCGGACGCTGCCAAGGCAGGAAGCCGATTTCAGCGCCATAAACCTCGCGCGTCAGCCGTTCGGCATCCTGTGACGCCGCCAAGGCGATCACCGCGTCGGCATGGACGTGATCGACGTGCTTGTGCGGCACGAAGCCATGCAGTGCCGTGTCGATCGAGGTGGCACGCGGGTTGAGATTGAAGGTGCAATGTTCAAACAGCCCGACCATGCGATCTTCATCGGCAAGACCACGATAATGGCCCTTCAGACTTTCGAGCTTGTCCATGTAGAGCGTGGCAAAGCCATCGCGTTTCATCGAGCCGATATCACCGCCCGAGCCCTTGACCCACAAGACAGTGACCGGCGCGCCGGTCAGTGGATCAGTCTCGATGATTTTAGCCGACGTATTGCCGCCGCCAAAATTGGTGATGCGCAAATCAGACCCTAAAAGGTTCGAGCGCAGCAGCAGCAACCCGGCTTCATCAAGGCCTGCGGCATCGGCCTCGCGCCACAGGTTGGGCAAGCGATCAGCATGTCGAGCAGTCATCCAAGGGGCCTCCAAAATTTTGATCAACTTGAACCGTCATATGCGCAAAGTCAATCATTTGCGCCATAGTCGCGTCATTTTTCAATCAAATGAGCAATTGTGATTATATATGACGATTTCATATTGACATCATCGCGTGGTTTTGATTGCATGGCATTGTGGAGGGCTACAATGCACGAGCGTGAGCGCTGTCAAATCATCACCGGACTGTTGCAAAGCCAAGGGCTTGTAGCGGTCGCGGCGGCCTGTTCAGCAACGCAAGCCTCACCCGCAACCATCCGCCGCGATTTTGCTGCCCTTGCAACGCAGGGCGTGGCCCGCCGGGTCCATGGCGGCCTCGAACTCGTTCAGCTGGCCTTTACCGGCGAGGCTGGCGCGCCGCATCTGGCGACGCGCTCGTTCATTGCCAGCCAGACGCACCGCAGCGCCGAAAAACGCGCCATCGCACGCCGCGCCGTTGAATTATGCAGCGATGGCGAGACCATCATCATTAACGGCGGCACCACAACTTATGAGATGGGGGCGTTCCTGCGTCCCCGGCGTCTCAAAATTCTCACCAATTCATATCCGCTCGCCGAGCAGTTGATCCGCGACAGCCAATGTCGGGTCGCGCTGCCCGGCGGCGAGGTTTACCGCGAACAGCGGCTCATCGTCTCGCCTTTCGATGATGATGCGATCCAGCATTATTCGGCGAGCCGCATGTTCATGAGCGCCGTGTCGATTGGCCCGCTCGGGGTGCTCGAGGGCGATCCGCTGATCGCGCGGGCCGAATCAAAGCTGCTGAAGCGCGCCGAAAAGCTGGTGGTGCTGGCGGACGGCTCAAAATTTGCGCCGCGCGGCTCCTTGGTGGTGTGCCCGCTGTCGCGCATTGATCTTCTCATCACCGATCCTTCCGCGCCCGAGCATGCGCTGGAAATCCTGCGCGCGGCGGGCGTGCGGATCGAGGTGTGCCAACTATCCAGGAATGAGGACAGGCCTTTGACCGCAGCCTGATCCCTGAAACACAGCCTAAAGGTCACTCAAAACCGCAACAAGGCGGATCATCAAGGAGGAAATCATGTTTTCACGTCGTCATCTGCTTCAAGTCGGGGGTGCAGCTGCCCTCGTTTCCAGCACCAGCCTGCCAAGTCTGGCGGCGGGCAAGGAATTGCGCATCGCGCTGGTGGTCAAAGCCCTCGGCATCGGCTTTTTTGATGCCTGCCACGAGGGCGGCGAACAGGCCGCCAAACAATTGGGCAATGTCAAAGTCATTTACACGGGGCCAACCAAGACCACGGCCGAAGAGCAGATTGCGGTGATCGAATCACTCATCGCCCAGAAGGTCGATGCCATGGCCATATCTGCCAATGATACCAACGCCCTCGTGCCGGTATGCAAGAAGGCGATGGCGCGTGGCATCAAGGTGATTTCGTTTGATTCCGGCATCGCACCGGCAGGACGCATCCTCCAGATCAACCCCTCGAACAACACCCTCATTGGCGCCAAATGCGTTCAGATGATCGCCAAAACCCTGAACTATCAGGGCGAGATTGCCATTTTGTCGGCAACAGCGCAGGCCACCAACCAGAATATCTGGATCGGCAAAATGAAGGAGGAGCTGAAAAAGCCCGCTTATGCCAAAATGAAGCTGGTCGCCACGGTTTATGGCGATGACGTCGCCGACAAGAGCTACCGCGAGATGCAGGGACTGATCAAGGCGCATCCGAATCTGAAGGGCGTCATTGCGCCGACGACGGTTGGCATTGTCGCCGCCGCCAAAGCCGTGGTTGATGCCAAGCTGACGGGCAAGATTTTCGTCTCGGGCCTCGGCCTGCCGTCGGAAATGAAGGCCGCTGTGGCATCGGGCGCAACCGACACCTTCGCCATCTGGAACCCGATCGATCTTGGCTATACCGCCATCATGGTCGCAGCCCAAATCGCCGAAGGCAAGACCACCGGCAAGCCGGGCAGCGTGCTGCATTGCGGGCGCATGGGTGATTTGAAAGTCACGCCCAATGCCACTGTGGCAATGGCCAATCCTTATACGTTCGATAAATCCAACATCGACAAATTCGCCAAGATTTTCTGATAGCTGGATCAGCGTTCAAGTCCGACAATGTCCCGCCGCCCAGTGCGGCGGGGCCCCCTTGCGTGCGCGCGATCCTCCAAATCCTGAAAAAACAGCCATGGCGGCACATAAAGACAATGCGGAAATTCTCCTCAGCCTGGACGGCGTGAGCAAAGGGTTCCCCGGCGTGCGGGCGTTGGAGGCTGTGCGCCTGACGCTGCGGGCTGGCGAAGTCACGGCGCTGATCGGCGAGAATGGCGCAGGCAAATCAACCCTCGTTAAAATCCTCACGGGGCTTTATCGACCCGACGCTGGCCGACTGACCGTTGCGGGAAGCGATGTGAAGCTTGAAGGGGTGCGCGACGCCGCCCGGCACGGCATCGTCGCGATCCACCAGGAAACGGTGATGTTCGACGACCTCACTGTCGCCGAGAATATATTCATGGGTCATATGCCCAAAGGCCGCGGCGGGTTTGTGGATTGGCCGCAAATCAACCAGCGCGCGGCGCGATTGCTTGCCGAGGTTGACGCAGATTTTTCGGCACATGCACGTGTCAGCACCTTGTCAGTTGCGCAGAAACACCTTGTCGAGATTGCTCGTGCCTTGTCACAGGAAGCGCGGATCATCATCATGGATGAGCCGACGGCAGCACTTTCAGGGCACGAAATCACTGATCTGTTCAAGATCATCGCCAGATTGAAGGCGCAAGGCCGGGCGATCCTGTTCATCTCGCACAAGTTTGATGAAATCTTCGCCATTGCCGATAGCTGGGCGTGTCTGCGCGATGGCGTGCATGTCGGCGAGGGGCGCATGGGCGCCGTGACCCAGGCCGATCTGGTGCGCCTGATGGTGGGGCGCCCGGTCGGACAGATGTTTCCGCAACGCCGAAGCCCATACGGGCCGCTGGTGCTCGAGGCCGAGGGCCTGTCGCATCCAACCGAATTTGCAGACATCAGTTTTTCGCTGCACAGGGGCGAAATCCTGGGGTTTTACGGGCTTGTGGGCGCGGGCCGCTCCGAGGTGATGCAGGCGCTGTTTGGGCTTACCCCCATTTCAGCCGGCAGCATCCGCATAGATGGCAAGCCGGTGACCATCGACAGCGCCGGGGTGGCGATCAGCGTGGGGCTGGGCTTTGTGCCCGAAGACCGGCAGCATGAGGGCGCGATCCTAGCCCTGCCGATTTATCAGAATGTGACGCTGGCCAAGCTGCAACCACATACCAAGCATGGCGTGTTGTCACGAAGTTCGGAGCTGGCGGCAAGCCGCGCCATTACCGGCGGCCTTGATCTGCGTGCCGCCGGGCAGGATCAGGCCGCGGGGCAATTGTCGGGTGGCAATCAGCAAAAGGTGGTGATTGCCAAATGGCTGGCCACCAATCCGAAAATCCTCATCCTTGATGAGCCGACCAAAGGCATCGACATTGGTGCCAAGGCAGCCGTGCATGAATTCATTCGCACGCAAGCAGAAGAAGGCATGGCGGTGATCATGGTGTCATCAGAAATCCCTGAAATCATTGGCATGGCCGACCGCGTCATGGTTATGCGCGCCGGGCGGATCGTGGCGGAGTTTGCCGCGGGGACGGCGACGCCGGAAAAACTGGTCGCTGTCGCCAGCCAGGACATCGAGGTGGCGGCATGAAGGCGCTTGGGCAAAATGTGCCGCGCGAAGCCATGCTCGCCGCCATTATTGTCGTGCTGCTCGGGCTCATAGGCTTGCGTGCGCCGGTGTTCCTGTCGCCCGGCAATCTCCTCGGGGTGCTGACCGACACGTCGTTTCTGTTCATGCTGGCGCTCGCACAAATGGCGGTGATTCTGACCCGCGGCATCGATCTTTCGGTCGCGGCCAATCTGGCGCTTTCGGGGATGATCGTCACTTTGGCGGATCGCGCCCATCCCGGATTGTCACTGCCGGTGCTGTTTGCATTGGCCGCTTTGAGTGGCCTCATCCTGGGCGCCTTCAACGGCGCGCTCATTGCATTTGTCGAAATTCCGCCGATCGTGGTGACTTTGGGCACGCTGTCCATCTATCGGGGTCTCATTTTCGTCATCGCCGGTGGGCAATGGCTCACGTCCAACGATATGAGCCGAAGCTTTCTGGCGTTCCCTCGCGATACGCTGCTGGGCCTGCCCAACCTGCTGGTGGTCGCTCTTGTGGTGAGTGTGTTGTTCTGGTTGCTGCTCAATCATACCAGCTTCGGGCGCAATCTTTATGCCATTGGCGGCAATCCGGTGGCGGCGCGCTATTGCGGGATCAGCCTGACGCGCCAGATTTTTGCGGTCTATATTCTGAGCGGCGTGATTTCCGGGCTTTGCGGCCTGCTGTGGGTGTCGCGTTATGGCATTGCCTATTCAGGGATTGCCCAGGGCTATGAACTCACGGTGATTGCGGCTTGTGTCATTGGCGGCGTGTCGATTGCCGGTGGCATCGGCAGCATCGTCGGCGCGCTGCTCGGTGCCTTGTTTCTGGGCATTATCGTCAATGCATTGCCGGTGATGCAGGTCTCGCCGTTTTGGCAGGTTCTGGTCTCGGGTGTGATCATCTTGCTGGCGGTGGTGCTCAACGCCCGTTCGGAACATCGGGCCGGGCGGCTGATCCTGAAGACGCCAGCGCGCGAGGGCACGCCATGAGCGTCATCGTCGACGCCCCCAAGGCAAGCCCGAAGGCCAAACCAGTCTGGGCGCGCTTCATGCGCTGGGAGACGCTGCTGGCGCTCCTTTGCGTGGTGATGATGGTCGGGAACAGTTTGCTGTCGCCGTATTTTCTTGATTTTGGCAATCTGTCGGATGCGACGGCGAATTTCTCGGAACAGGCCATTATTGCGCTGGCCATGGCGCTGCTGATCATCGCCCGCGACATTGACCTCTCGGTCGCATCGGTGATCGCCGTCTGCTCGCTGGCCATGGGTTTGCTTGCGGCCCAAGGTTTCGGCACGCCGGTGCTCATGGTGGCGGCGCTGGCGCTTGGCCTCGCCTGCGGCATGTTCAACGGCTGGCTGGTGACAAAATTTGCGCTGCCCTCGATTGTCGTCACCATCGGCACCATGTCTTTGTTTCGCGGGCTGGCCGATATTGTGCTCGGCGACAAGGCGCTCACCCATTATCCGCCGCTGTTGCAGGCCATAGGCCAGAACTACGTCGCGAGTTGGCTGCCCATTCCGGTGTCCTTTGCGGTATTTCTGATATTGGCTTTGGTCTTTGCCTTTGTGCTGCACGCCACCCCCTTCGGGCGTCGGCTTTATGCCATGGGCAACAACCCGGTGGCGGCAAGATTTTCCGGCATCCCGGTCAACCGCATCCGCTTCATCCTGTTTGCCCTGACCGGGCTGATGTCCGGCCTTGCAGCGATATTGCTGACGGGGCGCATCGGCTCGACCCGCCCCAATATCGCAACAGGCTGGGAACTCTCGGTCATCACCATGGCGATTCTGGGCGGCGTGTCGATCTCCGGCGGCTCCGGCACCATTGGCGGCGTGGTGCTGGCGGTGCTGCTGCTGGGCTTCACGCAATTTGGCCTGTCGCTGGTCAATGTGCCGGAAATCGTTATCAACATCCTGCAGGGCGTGATGCTGATAGTCGCCATTGGGGTGCCGCTTCTGCTGCAACGCCTGCGGGGGAGGCGCTGAACATGGCCCGCTATGTTTTCAAGATGCACCTCCATCCCGGCAAGATCGAAGAATATCGTGCGCGTCATGACGCCATCTGGCCTGAACTAGTGGCCTTGCTGCGCGCCAGCGGCATCAGCGCCTATTCAATCCATCTCGACCCCGACACCAACCTCCTCATAGGTTGCCTCGAGCGCCGCGAAGGCCACACCATGGACGATCTGCCGGATCATCCGGTCATGCAACGCTGGTGGGCGCATATGCGTGACATCATGGCAACCGCGCCGGACGGAGCGCCGCTCAGCACGCCGCTGGTTCCGATGTTCTACATGGAATGACCATGGCCCGCCTGAGCGCAACAGCCGTGTTCGATGTCGGCAAAACCGCCGCGAAACTGGTCTGTTTCAATGAGAACAGCGAGGTTTTATGGCAGGCTGCCATGGCCAATGTCGTGATGGCCGGGCCGCCCTATCCGCATATTGATAGCGCTGCGCTGCAAGGCTTTCTGGAAACAGGTCTGCGCGAGGCGGCTGCGGTTTGCGACATCGCGACCATTGTCGTCACCACCCACGGCGCTGCGGGGGCGCTGGTCGATGAGCATGGGCTGGTCTTGCCGATCATGGATTACGAATGGAGCGGCCCGCTCGACATGCGGGACGATTATGAAAGCCAGCGCCCGCCCTATGCGCAGAGCTTTTCGCCATCACTGCCGCAAGGACTCAATCTCGGGCGGCAGCTTTTTTGGCAAAGGCATCTTTTCCCGCAAGCCTTTGCATCGGCGCGGCATTTCCTCACCTTTCCGCAATATTGGGGCTGGTGGCTGACGGGGGTGGCCGCATCCGAAATCACCTCGCTCGGCTGCCACACGGATTTATGGGAACCGCTGGCGGCGCGCCCCTCGGGTCTCGCCATCGGCCTCGGGCTGGCGGCGAAAATACCGCCGCTGCGCCGCGCCTGGGAGACGCTCGGCACCTTGCGTTCCGGCATTGCCGACGCCACTGGCCTCGCCCATGACGTTGAGGTCAAGGTCGGTATCCATGATTCCAACGCATCCCTGTTGCCGCATCTGGCGCAGCAGCAACGGCCATTTTGCCTGCTTTCGACCGGCACATGGGTGATTGCCCTGCATGTCGGCGGCGATCTCGCCCGGCTTGATCCGCAAGCCGATATGCTCGCCAATGTCGCGGCCGATGGCCATGCGATAGCTTGCGCGCGGTTCATGGGCGGGCGCGAATACGAGACCTTGCTGGCGGGCGAGACCGCGCCACCCAACCTTGCTGATGTCGCCGCGCTGGTTGCGTCCGGCACGATGGCGCTACCGGCGTTTTCGCCCATGGGCGGGCCTTATGCGACTCTTGAAGGCCGGATTGTCGGGCCGCTTGCGCCCGCATGTCGACCAGCGCTCGCCACGCTCTATTGCGCGTTGATGTGCGATGACATGCTGACCCGCCTCGATGTGCGCGGCGACATCATCGTCGACGGAAATTTTTCCACCAACCCGACGTTTCCCGCCGTGCTGGCGCAATTGCGCCCGGCAAACAGGGTGTTCGCCGCCCAAGCCATTGGTACCGCCGCGGGTGCTGCGGCGCTGGCAACCTGGCCGCTGCTGGTGGCAGGCACGCCACCGGTTCCCTCAGCGCCATCAGCAATCGCGGAGCTGGAAGGATATCGCCGAAGCTGGCGTCAGGCGCTGCTTCAAGCTTGCTAGCGCCCGACGATCGCCCTTAATTTGTCACGAAAGCGCATGAGTGCGGCCGAAAGGGCCTCGCGTTCGGCAACGAACCTGTGGGTCGGCGCGGGGATGGAAACCGCGACCGGGCGCCCATAGGCGTCAACCACCGCAATACCGACGGCGCTGATGCCAAGGCCATGTTCTGCAAGGTCAAATGCCAAGTGCTTGCGCCGCACATTGTCAATTTCACGCAGCAACCGGCCTTGGTCGGCAAGCGGGTAATCGGCGTGCTCACCGAGGCTCTTGTCGATGAGTTTCATGGCGTCCTCCTTGGCAAAGCAGGCCAGTATGGCTTTGCCATTGGCGGTGCAGTGCAGCGGAAACCGCTCGCCGATGGCCGATAGCGCCACGAGCCGCTGCTGGCCCGGAATCTGGTCGATGAAGACCACCGAGCCGCCGGAAAGGATCGAAAGATCAACCGTTTCGCCCACCTCATCACGCAATGCGACGAGATGTGGATGCAAAATATCGGTGAAATTCGAGCTGAGTGAGGCTGCGATGCGTGCCAGGCCGGGCCCGATGCGCACGCCATGGCCGGGTTCCGCCTGAGTCACAAAATCTTCTGCCGCCAGGGCCGCGACAATGCGCTGCACGGTGGAGCGGGCAAGGCCCACCTGCCGCGCTATGGCACCAAGGCTCAAGCCCTCTGGCTTGCCCTCCAGCGCCCGCAATACACTGGCAGCCCGCGCGATGACCTGAACGCCAAGTCCCGCAGTCTTTTCGTCTTCCCTCACGTCTGATGCACTCACGTCAGCCAATCCCCATTGCGCCCGCTTTAGCCCGCAAGGATGAATTTACAAAATTTCAAAATCCGCCTTGACTGGTATATGATACACATGCACTATCATACGATACAGAAAAAACCAGCCGCTTGACGAGCTGGAAATGGAAACGCCGAATTTAGTCTGACTCTGGAGGAGCCAACATGCCGATCAAAGTGCGCGGGATTGAGTTTGAAGACAATCTCGACAATGCGATGGGTCTGGAATTTTACAATCTCTCGCATCGCTTCGGGTTCCAGTCGCCCAACTGGCCGTATTTCGAGGATGTGAAGATCGAACGCATTCATTACATGGCCAAATCTGGTGTGTTGTCGCAGCGCATCACCACGTCCATGCACAACACCACCCATATCGATGCGCCGGCTCATGTCGTTGAAGACACGCCCTTCATCGACGAAGTGCCGTTGCCGCATTTCTTCGGATCAGGGCTGGTCGTGTCGATCCCCAAGAAAATGTGGGAGCCGATCACCTATGACGATCTGGAAAAGGCGGCGGGCAAAGCGGTGCGGCCCGGCGACGTCATCATCGTCAACACCGGCTGGCACCACAAATACCGCGACAGCGAGGAATATTTCTGCAAATGCCCCGGCTTCGTGCCGTCGGCCGGTGACTGGTTCGTTGAAAAAAAGGTGAAGGTGGTCGGTCACGACACCCAGGCCAATGATCACCCGCTGGCGACGGCCATTGGCCCGCATCGCAACGGCCCGCTCCACCCCCATCTCGCGGAAGAATTCAAGAAATGGTCGGGCGGGATCGATTGGAAAGTCGCTCATCCCGAGTGGGAACCGGTGCATCGCAAACTGTTTACCAATGGCATTCTGGGCATCGAGAATGTCGGCGGCGACCTCGATGCTGTCACCGGCAAGCGCGTCACTTTCGCGTTTTTCCCGTGGAACTGGGATCGCGGCGATGGCTGCATCATCCGTCTGGTGGCGATGATCGACAAGGGCCAGTCCTATCGCATCGCCAATGGCGCACCATTCGAGACCGGCGCCAAGCGCGCCAAAGGCAAGGCCTAGACGCGCCAGCCCGGAGGATGGGTCATGCACATCAAGCGTTTCAAAGATGCCAAACCCTATGAGGCACCCAATCATCGCGGCGTTGTCGGTCTGCGATTGCAGGGTTTTGAACCGGGTGGCCCCACCAACCAATGGGTGGGATTCTCGCAATTTCTGCCCGGCGGCGGCGCGGGGCCAGATTCGACACCCTTCGAGAAAGTCTACATCGTGCTCGAAGGCGAAATGACCCTCATCGTCGGCGGTGTCGAAATGGTGCTGGGCGCGTTGGATTCCTGCACCATCGCCCCCGGCGAGGTGCGCGAAATCATCAATTCCAGCAATCACATCTGCAAGATGCTGGTGGTCATTCCCTATCCACCCGGAGTGAAGCCATGACGCGCACGCTCTCCCATCCGCTGACGCTGTTTGACGTTGCGGGCAAGGTCGCGGTCATCACCGGCGCTTCGGGCGCCTTTGGAGCGCTTGCAGCCGAGGTTCTGGGCGCAGCGGGTGCCAAACTGGTGCTCACCGCCGGTAAGACGAGCGAGCTTGAGGCCGTGGCGACGCGATGCCGCAAGCTTGGTGCCGAAGTTGAGACGCTCAACAAACGTCCAACCTCCGAAGCTGCTTGCGCCGCCATTGTTGCTGCCGCCACGGCGCGCTTTGGGCGGGTGGACATTCTGGTGGTGGCGTCTGGCAAGAATGACGTGGCCAAAATCACCGAGATGACCCCGGAGCGGTTCTTGGATGTAATGGACGCCAATGTCACGCAATCCTGGCTGATCGCGCGGGCGGTGGGGGCGCAGATGCTGGCGCAGGGCGAAGGCGGCAAGGTGGTGCTGATGTCATCGGCACGGGGTTTGCTCGGCCATCCCGCGGGTTATTCGGCCTATTGCGCCTCGAAAGCCGCCATTGACGGCATCACGCGGGCGCTTGGCTGCGAATGGGGGCCAACCGGCATCACCGTCAATGCCATAGCTCCAACCGTGTTCCGTTCGCCGCTCACCGAATGGATGTTCGGCGATGACGAGCGGGCGAAAACGGTGCGGGCCGGATTTTTGGCGCGCGTGCCCAAGGCGCGGCTCGGCGAACCGGAAGATCTGGCGGGGCCGCTGCTGTTTCTTTGCTCGCAGGCTTCCGATTTTTACACCGGCCATACGCTCTATGCGGATGGCGGCTATACGGCGGGCTGAAGCATGGCGCGCAGACAGGCCATTGCTGCTGTGGGCGCCGGCCTCATGGGGGCGGGCATTGCCTTGGTTTTTGCCGCCGCCGGCCACGATGTGGCGCTCTATGATGCCAAAGCCGCGGCGCGGGAGGCGGCCTTGCCGCGCATCCGCGACCTTCTCACGGCCTTGGAGCTTGACGAGGCCATTGCCGGGGCCATTACACTGCACCATGATCTGGCATCGGCCGTTGCCCCTGCCGATTTTGTCTTTGAGGCTGCCCCCGAAGACCTGGCCCTGAAACAGGCCCTGTTTGTCGAGATTGAAGCTGCCGCCCGGCCGGAGGCGATCCTGGCGTCCAATACTTCGGTCATTCCCATCACTGCGATCATGGCCGGACTGCGCGACAAGAACCGGGCGCTCGGCACGCATTGGTGGAATCCGCCCTATCTCGTGCCGCTGGTGGAGGTCATCCGCACCGCCAGCACCAGTGATCAGGCGCTGGCAGCCATGATGACGCTGTTGACGTCCGTGGGCAAGACCGCCGTCGAGGTGAAGCGAGACGTGCCGGGCTTCA
>JAJZGX010000142.1 GCA_021804825.1 Pseudomonadota bacterium
TGAACTTCCTGATCGCCGAAACCTTCACCGCTTCGTTCAACCGTCTGTCTGGCCTTGACCAGAAGGCGGTGAAGGCCAGCGTTTTCGATTTGCAAATGGACCCGTCCGGAAACGGACTCCAGTTGCATCGCATCGACAAGAGCAAGGACGCGAATTTCTGGTCGGCGCGCGTCAATCGCGATACCCGGCTGATTGTCCACAAAACCGGCGACAGCTTGCTGGTCGCCTATGTCGGCCATCATGACGAGGCCTATGCCTGGGCGGCACGACGCCGGATCGAGGCGCATCCGCGCACCGGGGCCGTGCAGATTGTCGAGGTGCGCGAGCGTGTGGAGGAAGTCGCCCCGCCGCCGACGCTGGATTTCGTCCTGGCTGCGCCAGCCAAAGGCAAGGAGACGACGCCTGTGGCGCTGTTTTCCGGGTTGAGCGATGATGCGCTGCTCTCGATCGGCGTGCCGGTTGATTGGCTGGCCGATGTCCGCGCCGCCTCCGAAGACGGGTTTTTCACGCTGGCCCCGCACCTGCCGGGCGAGGCCGCGGAAGCGTTGCTGGACTATGCCGCCACCGGCAAGCTGGTGACACCGGAGCCGGTGCCTGTTATTGCCAATGCTTTCGCGCATCCCGACGCCTTGCGGCGGATCAGGCTGATCGCCGATCAGGAGGAGTTGGAACAGGCGCTGGCCTTTCCCTGGGCGAAATGGGGTGTCTTTCTGCATCCTTCGCAGCGGGCGCAGGTCGAACGCAGTTTTGCCGGCCCGGCGCGGGTCGCCGGTTCGGCGGGCACCGGCAAGACCATCGTGGCGATCCATCGCGCCGTGCGTCTGGCGCGCGAACATCCGAGCGCGAAGATCCTGCTCGCGAGTTTTTCCGAGCCGCTGGCGGCGGAACTGGCGAAGCGCGTGCTTGTTCTGGCACCCGAGGCCGGCGGCATCGTGCCGCGGATCACCACGGCGTCGTTCCATGGCATAGCCGCGCAGATGTTTCAGCTCGAACATGGCGTGCGTCCACGCATCGCCAGCGACGCCGTGTTGCGCGAGCGGCTGCGCGCCGCGGTTGCAGCGGCGGGCCTCAAGGGCTTTTCCGAGCGCTTCTTGTTATCCGAGTGGACGCATGTCATCGACGCTTGGGGGCTGGCATCGCTCGACGCTTATGCGACCGTGCAACGGATGGGGCGCAAGAGCCGGCTCGGCCCCAACCAGCGGGCGCGCCTGTGGCCAGTGTTTCAGGCGGTGCGCGAGGCGCTGAAAGCGGAGCGCTACACGACCTGGGCGGATGTGTTCAGTGGCCTGGCGGATGCCCTGGCAGGGCGCGAGACCAAGCCCTTCGATCACGTCGTTATTGACGAGGCGCAGGACCTTGCGCCCGCTGAGCTTCGGTTTTTCGCCGCGCTGGCGCCGGTAAAGCCGGACAGCCTGTTTCTGGCGGGCGATGTCGGGCAGCGCATTTTTCAACATCCGTTCTCATGGGCGAGCCTCGGGGTTGACGTGCGGGGCCGGTCGCACACGCTCAAGGTCTGCTACCGCACGTCCCAACAAATCCGCCGCGCCGCCGACAAGCTGTTGCCAAACGTGCTGCGCGACACCGATGGGCTCGAAGACGAGCGGCGTGGCATCATCTCGGTGTTCGATGGGCCGATGCCCGAGGTGCAATCGCTTGCCGATGTCGCCGCGGAAGCTGCCACGGTGCGCGAGACGGTCGCGACATGGCTGGGCGCGGGGATCGCGTCGCAGGAGATCGGCCTGTTCGTCCGCACGGCGCAGCTTGTGCCGCGCGCCCGCGCAGCCATCGCCGGACTCGCTGGCGAGGGCGAGATGACGACCGCGCCCATGAGCCTCGCCAAGGGCCTGGAATTTCGTGCCGTGGTGGTGATGGCGTGTGACGAAGGCACCCTGCCGCTCGACGAGCGCGTCGCCGATGCCGCTGACGAGGCGGAACTCGACGACATCTACGAAACCGAGCGCCGCCTGCTTTATGTCGCCTGCACGCGGGCGCGCGAGCACCTGCTGCTGACAGGCGTGACGCCGACGTCGGAATATCTGGCGGATTTCACCTCTTAGCTGCCAACGAACATCAAGGCCAGCGCAACGAGGTTTGCGGCTGGGTGGGCGGTGGCAATCGTCTTGGCCGCTAGTTTGCGCATCCCCATAGGCAGAGTGTGATCGTGCCGCCAGTCTGCGGGCGGGAAGCATCGCGTTCAGCCCCTGCCAAGGCGATGAGCCGTGCCGCAATGGCGATGGTGGCGCCTTTGAGCGACGCGGGCCTGCGCACGGCAAAACGCGAACAAGGTGACCCGCATCGCTTCCCAGGTGCGCATTTTGGATAATGGTTGAAACTGGCATCGCATTTTGCTAACAAAGCTGACAAAAAGGAAACTAGCTTTATGGAAGCGTCCAAGACCGTTGTGATTTTGGTGAAGCCCGGTGTCGATTGGGCTTCTGCACACAGGTTGCTCTCGGAGAAATATGCCTACCGCGTCCTCTTGGTCAGTTCTGCCAAAGACGCACTCGCGACCATGGCCAATATCCACGTCGATTTGGTGGTCGCCGAAGATGTTGAGAGCGACAAGGATGGGCTGAATTTCCTTGCCGGTCTCCGGGTAAGCAATCCTGATGTGATGCGGGTTTATGTGGCAGATACGCCTGAATGTCTCTCGGGAACAGAGCTGGTTCAGGCGGCAATTTATCAATTCCTGCTGAAACCGGTCAATGAAGCGCAGCTTGGTCTTGTGGTTGAACGGGCATTGGAGACGCGTGAACTGGCGCGCCGCCATCGGTTATTGTCGCGAGAATTCAAGATTTCAGGAGATACGCTGGATTTCAACGACCGTAAATCGAAGATCTTTCGGCCGGAAAGCCAGCGATTTGAGAAGCTGGTGTACATCAGCGAGCAAATGGCTGAAGTGTGCGATCTGGCCCGGCAAGCGGCGCCAACTGAATTGCCAATTCTCATTCAGGGCGAGACCGGCACCGGCAAGGAACTGCTGGTGCGCGCCATTCATTATAATTCCCTGCGCCGAACCAGCCCGCTGATGATGCAAAACTGCGGCGGCATGTCGGATGAATTATTGCAATCGGAATTATTTGGGCACAAGCGCGGCGCCTTTACCGGGGCTATCTCGGATCGCCTCGGGCTATTTCGTGCTGCAGATGGTGGCACGGTGTTCCTCGATGAAATATCGGAAGTATCCCCGTCATTTCAGGTAAGTTTGCTGAGATTTCTTCAAGAGGGCGAGGTAAAACCTCTTGGTAGCGATAAAGTGCTGCATTGCAATGTCCGAATTGTTGCGGCCTCCAACCGCCCTATCAAAGATCTGGTGGCACGGGGTTTGTTTCGTCAGGATTTGTATTATCGCCTCAAGGGTTTTGAATTTATGGTTCCGCCCTTGCGCGACCGCCCGGTCGATATTGAGCCACTGACCGAGTTCTTCGCCGCGAAACATGCTGACGCTATGGGCAAGAAAATTCTCGGCGTCAGTGCCAAGGTCATTGAAAAGCTCGCCAATGGAGACTTTCCCGGCAATGTTCGTGAACTTGAGAATGAAGTTCGCCGCATGGTCGCCCTTGCCAAGGATGGCGAATACCTGACCACACGGAATATGTCGGCTGCCCTGTTGGCCGCGACCCAGCGCGCAGCGCCTGAGCAGGAACGCGGCTACTTGCCGGAAGGCGTGACGCTTAAAGACCAAGTCGAGAGCCTGGAAAGGCAGATTGTCGCGCAAGCTTTGATGCGCAACCGCTGGAACCAGAGCCGGACTGCCAGCGACCTTGGCCTGTCACGGGTTGGCCTTGCCAACAAAATCAAGCGCTACGCTTTAGCGGGTGGCGATGGCAACGCCATTGATTGAGCCCTTTCAACTGAAGGGCAAGGCGGCCATCGAAGCGACGCGACCTTCGGGGCTGGCTGGCAAACCACATGTGTGGGCAAGATGCCTGGCGCAAGTGCTCACATGGCCGCCGATGATCACGACTCGGCAATGATGCTGCGTGCCGGCGACGCGGCCTTTGAGAGCGCGGCAACGTCCCCGAGACCTGCGAAGATGACCTGAGGAACTTTCGGTTTCAAGGGAACCCCAGCGTCAACAACCCAAACTTAGTTGACATGTGCAAATTAAGTATGCGGGCGCATTATGATCATATATTGCACTGCAGCAAATATAGAATGATTGCAATTGGTTGATATATCGAGATTTTCTCAATTTTTATAGTTTGGCACCGGATTTGCTGACATGTCCATGAAGCGCAGACTTCAACGAAGCGTCGAAACCGGGATGGAGGAAACATTGGCAAATCTTTTATGGCTCCAAGGCGGAGCGTGCTCGGGCAATACGATGTCCTTTCTCAATGCAGAAGAGCCCTCGGCTTGCGACCTTGTCACCGATTTCGGGATCAATGTGCTGTGGCACCCCTCGTTGGGGATGGAACTGGGAGATAACCTGCAAAAATTGCTGCGCTCCCTGACGAGCGGCGAACTGGCCCTGGATATTTTCGTATTCGAAGGATCGGTGGTCACCGCCCCCAATGGAACCGGCGAGTGGAATAGATTTGCCGGACGTCCGATGATGGATTGGGTGAGAGATCTCTGCAAAGTTGCCAATTTTACTGTGGCCATCGGGGATTGCGCGACTTGGGGTGGAATTCCCGCAACCGCCCCCAATCCGTCCGAAAGCCGAGGCCTGCAATTTCTGAAACGCAATCACGGCGGCTTTTTGGGCAAGGACTACAAATCAAAAGCCGGTCTGCCTGTCATCAACATTCCTGGCTGCCCTGCTCACCCGGACTGGATCACGCAAATCGTCGTGGCCGTCGCCACAGGGCGGGCCGGCGACCTGGCACTTGATGAACTCCAGAGACCGAAGACGTTTTTCACCGCCTTCACCCAGACCGGTTGCACCCGCAACATGCATTTCGCCTACAAGGTTTCGGCAACAGAATTTGGACAACGCAAAGGCTGCCTGTTTTATGACCTGGGATGCCGTGGGCCGATGACGCATTCGCCATGCAACCGCATTCTGTGGAACAGGCAATCTTCCAAAACGCGCGCCGGCATGCCTTGCATGGGCTGCACCGAGCCGGAATTTCCGTTCTTTGACCTG
>JAJZGX010000143.1 GCA_021804825.1 Pseudomonadota bacterium
GTTCAACATCAATGTGCCGTTGTTGGCGCGCTTGAAACGGCAAGCCAAGTAGATAGTTTTCGCAAGGCGACCGCAACAGACACAAATTTTGTCGTCATTGCGAGGCGCGTAGCGACGAAGCAACCTAGGGGTTTCGGG
Source organism: Pseudomonadota bacterium (assembly GCA_021804825.1). Taxonomy (GTDB): domain Bacteria; phylum Pseudomonadota; class Alphaproteobacteria; order Rhizobiales; family Beijerinckiaceae; genus REEB77. The sequence goes on from JAJZGX010000143.1 coordinate 139, forward strand.
GCATTTTGCGCGAGGGTTGAGCGAGCCCACTGGGTTGCTTCGCTGGCGCTCGCAATGACGGCGACGTTGGTCTCGCCATGACGGCGATGGGGAGCATTATCAACACCCGTCATTGCGAGGAGCGCAGCGACGAAGCAACCTAGGGTTTCGGGGTATCTTGCGCGAGGGTTGAGCGAGCCCACTGGGTTGCTTCGCTGACGCTCGCAATGACGGCGACGTTGGTCTCGCCATGACGGTGATGGGGAGCATTATCAACACCCGTCATTGCGAGGAGCGCCGCGACGAAGCAACCTAGGGGTTTCGGGGCATTTTGCGCATAGATCGAGCAGCCTCCTAGGTTGCTTCGCTGGCGCTCGCAATGACGGCGACGTTGGTCTCGCGATGACGGCGACGTTGGTACTTCTTTGGCACAGCAAGCCGCGCGATCGACTGCCCGTTCACCTGCGGGCCGTGGCTTGAGCATGCGTGATGCTAGCCAGGCAGGCGGGAAGGTTCATCAATATCCTTCAGAATGGCGGCGTCGTTGATGGCCAGTGCGATGACATCCTCGCGACCGGCGAGCAACCGGCGTGCGCCCTGATCGCCATGCAAGGCCATGACATCGGCAAAGGCGCGGGCGGCGAGCAGCACCGGGTTGCCATGACGCCCCTGAAACATGGGGACGATGGCCATGGCGGCGGGGTGGGCGGCAAATTCGCGGGCAAGCTCAGCGAGCACGCCCGCCCCGACCTCGGGCATATCTCCCAGCATGATGATGGCCGCGCTGGCGTCCTTGTCCAACGCGGCGATACCAGCCTTGAGCGATGACGCCATGCCGCTGGCAAAGGCGGGATTATGAACAAAATGCAGCGGCAGGCCGTGCAAGGCCTCGCGCATCGCGGCTTCGGCGTGGCCTGTCACCACATGCACCGGCAGGCCGGAGGCGATGGCGGTTCGTGCCACATGCGCCACCATGGGCTGGCCCTGAAAGGACGCAAGCAGCTTGTCGCCGCCGCCCGCAGCGCGAAAACGCCGTCCCTCCCCGGCCGCGAGCAGGATAATCGCAATGCTATTCATTGGGGCCGCCGCCACCGCGCGGCTGCGGGCGGGAAATGATCTCCATCATCAGACCACCTGCACCCATGGCGCGAATGCTGGCGGCGCTGACCTCGAGCCCGGCCAGCAAGCGTTGCAGCACGAAGTCGAAGCCGTTTTCGCGTGGGCTGCGCGCACAGCCCGGCGCGCCGATGACGGCACCGCCCGCCTTGGTGCGCCCGAGCAGCAGGAGATTGCCGGGATCGACCGGCATGCCCAATTGCGTCACCGCTCCACCCGCCGCCATGATAGCCGAGGGGATGACATCGAGCCGATCGGAAATTGCCGAGGCTCCGAAGATGATCAACAGGTCGGCGCTCTGTTCGAGATCGAGAATGGCTCGCGTCAAGGCATCGGTCTCGTGCGCGACCTGCGCCTGCGCAACAATGCTGGAGCCGAGCGGCGTCAAACGATCTTCCGTCACGCGCAGGGTTTTTTCGATGGTGGCAGGCTTCAGGCTTGGCAGCAGGGTCGAAATCACCGCGACGCGTTGCGGCATGAAGGGGGCTATCTTCAGGCCGGTGCCGCAGCGTGCCAGCGCGCTTTGGAGCGCCGCCGCCTCCAGCGCGAAAGGAATGATCTTGACCGTTCCGACCATTTCGCCTTCGACCACCGGCTTGAGGGCGCTCAGGGTGGCGACGGTGATGCGCTCGTCGGGGGCATTGATGGCGTCGATGGTCGCACCATCAAAGACCAGCAAGCCCGCAGATTCAGCAAAAAGGTTGGCGCGGCCCGTGAAGGGAGCTTCAACCTTGATGTGGGCTCCTGCCAGAGCCTGCGCCAGTTGGCTCGCGGCTTCATCCTCGCCGATATCACCAGGCTCGAGGTGGGCGATCATGACACTGCCGATGCCGGCATCGATCAATTGACGATGCTCGCGTGCGCCGACCAGCGTGCCTTTCTTCAGCATCAGCCCATCGCGGCGCACCGCATGGGCAATTATGCCGCCGAGGCAGTCCTCAACCGGAACCGGCCCAAACTTCAAGATGCGGCCTCGGCGCGCAGCGGCTTCTTGCGCAAGGCGAGGATAATCTCGCCCAGAACAGCGGCCGCGATTTCCGGGGGGCTGACGGCGCCAATATCGAGCCCGATGGGCGCATGGATCCGCGCCAATGCCGCCTCGTCAAAGCCTTGTGCCGTCATTCTGGAACGCCGCGCCGCGTGGGTTTTGCGCGAGCCGAGCGCGCCAATGTAAAAGCAATCGGCCTTGAGCGCGGCGATCAGCGCCGGATCATCGATTTTCGGGTCATGGGTCAGCAAGGCCACGCCGGTATGGGCATCGAGCGGTTGGCGTGCCAATGCGTCATCGGGCCATTCTCCCAGCACTTTGACATGGGGAAAGCGTTCGGGCGAGGCAAAGGCGGTGCGCGGATCAACCACCGTGACATCGAGCCCGGCAATACCCGCCATTGGCGCCAGCGCCTGCGAAATATGCACAGCGCCGATCAACACCAGCCGCACCGGCGGGTTATGCACCGTGACGAACCGGGCCTGCCCGTCAAGATCGAGCGGGCCGCTTTTGCCGGAACGAAAGAATCCCTCCAGCATCGCGGCCTGCGGATGAGCGGCCAGATCGGCGGCCTTGACCAGTTGCTGCGCGCCGCTGGCGGTGTCGGTGATGACGAGCGCCGCACGACGAGCCTTGCGCTCGACATTGAGGGCACTGAGTACGTGCAGGTCCATCAGGCAACCTTCTCAACAAAAACGCGGATGCGCCCGCCGCAGGACAGGCCCACACGCCACGCGGTTTCATCGGCAACGCCAAATTCCAGGGTGCGGGGTTTGCCGTCAGCAATGACATCCATGGCCTGGGTGACAACTTCGCCTTCGACACAGCCGCCGGAGACCGATCCGGCAAAATGACCGTTTTCGTCGATGGCCAACTGGCTGCCGACCGGGCGCGGGGCCGAGCCCCAAGTTTCGACTACAGTGGCAAGAGCGACGCCACGTCCCGCTGAGCGCCAGTCCTGTGCAGATTGCAGAACGTCATCTTCCATTTCATGCCTCCGGTTCATCAAACCTGCGCCTCAAGCCGCACGCGCGAGCCATTGCCGAGGATCGAAATCCTGTCGTGCTGGCGACGACAATGCGGCGCAAAGTTCTGCCATGCTTGCTAGATTGTGTATCGGGCGGAATTCGTCAACATGCGGCATGATCGCCCGAACGCCTGCCGCCTTGGCGCTGAAACCGTCAAAGCGCAGCAATGGGTTGACCCAGATCATCCGGCGGCATGAGCGGTGCAGGCGTTGCATCTCGAGGGAGAGTTCGTCCGTGCCTTCGCGCTCCAAACCGTCGGTGAATAAAATCAAGCTGGCGCCACCGCCCAGCACCCGGCGTGACCAATCGCGATTGAAATGGTGCAACGAGGCACCGATACGCGTGCCACCTGACCAATCCTGAACGCCGGCAGCGCAGGCCGAAAGCGCTTCATCAATATCACGATGGCGCAGGCTGCGGGTGACATTGGTCAGTCTGGTGCCGAACAGGAATGTGTGCACCTTGCGCCGCTCGCTGGTGAGCACATGCAGAAAATGCAAGAACAGGCGGGTATAATCGCTCATCGAGCCGGAAATGTCGCAAAGCGCCACCAAAGGCGGCACTTTTTCGGCAGGCGCGCGGAACGCCAGATCAATCATCGCGCCGCCGCCCTTCATCGAGCGGCGAAACGTGCGGCGCGGGTCGATGCGGTGGCCGCGCGCATCGGGCGTCAGCCGCCGCGTCAAAATGGCATCATTGCGCAAGTGCAGCCGGGCAATGGCCGCCTCGGCGCGGGCGATTTCATCAGCACTCATCTGCGCGAAATCCTTGTGCTGAAGCACTTCTTCGGCAGACATGGTGAAACGCGCATCGAGATCGAGCGAGGGGGCGGGATTTTCTTCGCGTGGCGGGTGTTTGATGAGCGCATCGGAGACGCGCGTCGCGCCACCATCGGCCTTTTGCTTTTTGGCGTTCTTTGGCTCGGCAACGGGCGACAGCATGGCAATGAGCTTTTCCATGAAGCCGCGCCTTCGCCAGAAAATATCGAAAGCCTGATTAAAAATAATGCTGTGCTCGTGTTTTTTTACCAGCACGGCGTGCAAGGTGGCGCGGAAATCTTCACGCTCGCCAAACCCGGCCGCTTCAATGGCTGTCAGCGCATCTATGGTAGAGGCCGGGCCAACTGGCAGCCCGGCTTCATGCAGTGCCCGGGCAAAATACACCAGATTATCAGCCAAAGTTCCGGTGGATGACGCGTTGGATGACATGGGGCCTGCATGTGCAAGAGGGCAGAAACCTATAGCGAGATTGTTGGCGTTTCACCAGTGCAGATGTAGTCCGCCTGCCATGCTAGGGCGTGCTGGACCAGGCATGTGTGCGACCACGGCGGTGTGCACCCCTTCTTCAAACGTGTCGGAATTTTTTGTGGATGCCGTAGCGGGATGTCATGAAGAGACCAATGCAGTGCTGGCGCTCATCACTTGTTGCCATCTTTCATTAACCAATTTGCGCTTGGGTATTGCCTGTAATTGTTCGGAGCGTGAAGCACGTATTTTGACCAATGCAATAATTTCAATTGAGAATGCTGCATAAGTTTCGGCTGGGGCCCTGTTAATGAAAAAATCGATCTCACTGCTTGTTGTGGCTTTTGCAGCCTTTTGCCTGGAAAGCCAAGCCGCGCGGGCCGCCGATTGGCTCGGCACAAATCCACAAGCGCCGCCGCAGGCAGATTTCGTCAGCAACACCATCCGCGATGCCAACAACCAGATCGGGTTAAGGGCGACCGACATGGATTTTCATTATCTCGAAACCGCGGATCCAGCATTCGGTTTGGCGGGGCCGCTGGACGAGGAGCGCGGCTGGGTGCCGGGGCCGGCGCTGAATTTCTCGGAA
>JAJZGX010000144.1 GCA_021804825.1 Pseudomonadota bacterium
CGTTCGCGCCTGACGCGGTTAAAACCTCTGGTGTTGTTGCTTGCGATTTATTTCATCACCATGGAATTGGGTGCTCTGGAATTTGCGCTCTACCGCGCAATTGGTGCGTGACGCAGCGGGTGATGGTGCCGCCCTTTGTCTGGGGCCTCACCTCACAATGACATTGCGGAACTGCCAGGGATCGCTGGTATCCATATCTTCCGGGAACAGCCCGCCACGACCTTGCAGGGGCGTCCAGTCGGTGTAATGGCCGGTGACCGGCCCGAGATAGGGCATTTGCACTGCAAGGCAGCGGCGAAAATCCATATCGTCGGCTTCCAGAATGCCGGCCTTCGGGTTTTCCAGCGCCCAGACCATGCCCGCCAGCACCGCCGACGTCACCTGCATTCCGGTGGCATTCTGGTGGGGCGCGAGCTTGCGGGTTTCTTCAACCGAGAGCTGCGAGCCGTACCAATAGGCATTTTTGGCGTGGCCATAGAGCAGAACGCCAAGTTCATCGATGCCATCGATGATTTCGCTCTCGTCCAGAATATGCGCGGCGCTTTGGCGCTGCCATTGCGCGCCTGCCATTTCGTCCAGCGAAAGCACGGCATCGGCGGCCGGGTGATAAGCATAATGGCACGTCGGCGCGTAGGTAATTTTGCCGCCCTCACGCAAGCTGAAATAATCGGCAATCGAAATGGCTTCATTATGGGTGATCAGATAGCCATGCTGAGCTTGTGCGGTGGGCGTCCATGAGCGCACCCTGGTGCCGGCTCCCGGGCGCAGCAGATAGATGGCGCAATCGGGGCCAAAATCATGGCGGCGGCCTTCGGGCGGCAGGGACTTTTCATGCGTGCCAAAGCCGAGTTCGGCGGGCTGCAGCCCTTCCGAAATGAAGCCCTCGACCGACCATGTATTGACAAATACCCCGCGCGGCTTCTGCTTTCTGGCGCGCTGCGTGTCGCATTCGGCAATGTGGACGCCCTTGATGCCGCAGCGTTGCATCAAATGCGCCCAGTCTTGGCGCGTTTGCGGCTGCTCATGGGCGATGTTGCAATCGCTGGCGATATTCAGCAGGGCCTGCTTGACCAGCCATGACACCATGCCAGGATTGGCCCCGCAGGTCGTAATCGCGCTCGGGCCTGATTTCAGCTTGCGGCGCAGTTCCAGCATGGATTCACGCAAGGCATAATTGGATCGCTGCGAGACGCTGAGCTTCGTGTCGGTGTAGAACCCCGGCCACGGCTCGATGCATGTGTCGATATAAAGCGCATTGACCTCGTGGCACAGTTGCACCAGCGCGACGGATGACACCTCGACCGAGAGATTGATCAAAAAGCCCTGCCCGCTACCCGCCGTGAGATAGGGCTTCAAGACTTCGGCGAAATTATCGCGGGTCAGCGCCAGTTTGACAAATTTGATGCCGCGCTCATCCAGCAATTCGCGCCCGGTATCATCGGGCGCAATCACCACCATGCGCTCGGGATCATGCGCGATGTGGCGTTCGATCAGCGGCAGCGTGCCCTTACCGATCGAGCCGAAGCCGATCATGACAAGCGGCCCGTCGCAACGGGCAAGGACAGGCGCAGAACCTTGAATGGCAGTCGGCATGAGAGCGGGCTTTCAGCTTGGAAAAATCTTGCGCTCTGATGCGATGAAAATGTGACAGTTGCAAGTTTGACCCGCGCCGCACCGCGCGAATGCTTTGGGGGCGGGTGCTGTTATTTCACGGAAAAGCGTGCGGGCGCGCGTTGGAACAGGCTGTTGGCGAGGTCGTCGCCGTCGTAACCGTCAATTGGATACATGGCGGTTGAGACACGCAGCTCGAATTCCTCGAATGCGGTTGCGACCAAGGCCTCGCGCAGCAGGCTCTCGATTCTGCTGCCGACGAATTCGAGATCGGCGCGATAGCGCAGCAACGGCAAGAGCACGGCGAAGCGTCGCTGTGGCAGCCGCGCGATCAGATCATGCCGCCGCAAGCGCGGGCGCAACACCCCAACCAGGGCTTGCTCGATGGCGGGAAGCAACCCTGCTGCAGGCGGATGCCCCTTGCGGCGCAGCTCTATGCCGACCAGTCCGGCACAGCGGCTGCGCACCAGCGACATTTCAACCACGCGGTCAACCTCGCGCAGAAAGACCTCCGGCTCGAAAACATCACAGCTGTTCTCAACAAAATTGCATTCGGGCTTGATGACCGCCGAGCGACGCTCGACCTTGAACGGCAGGATTTCGCCCTTGGACTCCGCGTTGGTGCGGGCAATTTTCTCGATGCCTTCGGCGCAGATTTCCAGCTTGCGCAGTTTTTCTGGATCAAACGTGCTCGCGCGCCGTGACAATAAAGCCAGAACACCGAAAATATCGCCATTGGCAATATGCAGCGGCACGCCGGCATAAAAGCGCAGATGCGTGTCACCACTGACATAGGGGCTGGCGGCAAAGCGCTTGTCCAGCCGCAAATTGGTGACGACCAGCGGCTGATTGCGGCGCACGGTCTCAACCGAGATCGAATCGGAATAATCGATATTTTGCGGCGCGACACCAATGCCGTATTTGATCTCGAAGCACTTGGGCTTCAGCACCAGCAATGCCACCATGTCGCTCGCACAAATCCTGTTGGCATTGCCGCACAGCGCGCCCACCCGTTGCAGATCCTGATCGTGGATCGGATTTGCATCCAGGCAAATTTTGGCTGCCTGATGGGCAAGAGTGTGAGCATCAATCGTACCGGCCATCTGCGCCCCCAAGCCGAACCGGCAAAGCTCAGTCCAGGAACTCATAACAACATATCGAATTTAATGACAGGTTAATGTTAAACTATTTGCAACACTAGCTATAACACCCATCGTTTACAATTTTATTCAAATGACTTATTATTCATGATGGCAAAATGCGATAAATATTGAAAGTAACAAACAATATATCTAAAATCCAAGCGCGATCACCACCCGATGGCTTGAGGAAACAGCAAAGCATTGAAATAGCAGCAAAAAACATTGAATGACGGGATGCCGTCAGCCATCCTGCCACATGGCCCAAATCTCAATGGAAATTACGCGTCCACCAACTCATTTCCGAATGGAAATGAACACCGCAGCATCAACCGCCCAGCAGGGCACCCACAAGGCTGGGACTCAGGAACTCAGACCCATAAAATGGTTGGCACGGTGCGTCGTTGTGAGTCACGGATTGCGAGAGGAATCGCTGATGAACCTGGATCACTTTTGGCTGACAGACGCACAGTTTCTGAAGACTGCGCAGCATCTTCCGGCGGATGCGTGCGACAAGCCGCGGGTTGGCCGGTGCGCGATGCCGACGAGCCGCCGGATCGCTGTTGCACTGCTGGCGCGACGCGATGCCGAACATGCCACCCAAAGCCAATCGCAAGTGGAAGATCTGTTTCTCGCCATTCGCCCATCCGGCGTGACCATAGAACTGCGGGAGGATACCAGCCTTGCAATCCTCCAGGCGATATCCGACGGGCGCGCGGACCTCGGCCTCATCACCACCAACGCCGATATTCCCGCGGGTATTGAGGCGCAGATCTGGCGACAGGATCGCCTTTTCGCCGTCGTGGCCGCGCCACATCCGCTGGCCTCGCGCGACAGCCTGCGCTTTGGCGAAATCCTCGACCATCCGCTGGTCGAAATTTTGGAATTTGGCGCGATTTCGATGCTCTTGGTCGATGCGGCGCAACGCCTGGGCTGCCGGATGGATTATCGCTTTCGCGTTTCCTCGATGGATGCAGCCCGGCGTCTTGCTGCGGCATGTCAGGCCGTCGCGATCATGCCGACCGGGATGATCCAGCCCTATGCCGCGCACATGGGCCTGTGCAGCATTGCGATCGACGAACCCTGGGCGAAGCGAAACTTGCGCCTGATTTCAAGAAGTCGTGCCGGCTTGCCAGCCGCCGCGCGCGTCCTGCGCGACTATTTGCTCGCAGTGCCGCAAGATGGCGATAACAAGATCGCGCCAGTCCCACAAAATTGATCACACAGCTGTCCTTGTGACAGCCGCCGAATGCGGCGTCATTGCCCTGCCGCGCGGTAAAACTCAACACCACGCGACATGCCCGGAGGCGCCTCGGCCTTCACCGCAAGCGCGGGAATAACCCAGAAGTAGCAATTTTCTCTTATAGCGTCGATTTCTTCAGTGAAATCAGCGCCTAGAGCCTAAAGGCGCAAGGCGAAAAACGTCGCTCATCTATTTTTCTACAGTGACCGAGACATTTCCCATAGTAAAACCATTGAGACTGCGTGGGCGACATGTTATCAAAAAGCAAAGCGTGCAAGAGAGCACGGGGGGCGATCATGCGGACAGATGTTATTTCCAGACATCTTGCTTCGAACGGCGCGATAGGCATTTGGCGCCGCCCATCAAGGGGTGGGGCTCAGCACAAAATAGCTGCAGCCTACGACCTGAATCAGGAGCTCATGTCGGAAATTTTTCCGGAAAGGCGTTTCCCCGCTGCGGAAGGGTCGGTGCAAGGTGAGCGCTGACTCGCACCAGTTCCCGAATATTTTTTCCCACCTGACCGGCTATCGGCCGATGAAGTGGCAGGTTCGGCTGTTCTCTCAGTTTCTCAGCGGCAAATTCCCAAGCGCGCTCGATTTGCCTACCGGGATCGGAAAGACCTCGGTGATGGCGATCTGGCTTGCTGCTCGCGCTCTCGCGGAGACTGGCGCACTCAAGGCCATTCCGCGTCGGTTGGTCTATATTGTTGACCGGCGCGCCGTTGTCGATCAGGCAACGGAAGAGGCGGAAAAGCTGCGGCAGGCATTAAACAACGCCGCTGAGCACCTCAAGCCTGCGCTCGGGCTGAGCGACCGAGAACTTCCCATTTCGACGCTGCGTGGCGCTCATGTCGATAACCGCGAATGGCTCGACGATCCTGCTGCGCCAGCGATTATTGTCGGAACTGTCGACATGATCGGCTCGCGGCTTCTGTTCGAGGGCTATGGCGTCTCGCGCAAGATGCGACCCTTTCACGCTGGTCTGCTCGGCGCGGATACGCTGGTCGTTCTGGATGAAGCGCATCTTGTTCCTCC
>JAJZGX010000145.1 GCA_021804825.1 Pseudomonadota bacterium
TTCACTCTGTCTGGCCGAAGAACTCGCGGGTCGCCCGCGAGACATCGCCGCCGCGCTCGACACCTATCGCATCAGACGCGCGCAACGCGCTGCCCATGTGCAACTGATCTCGCGGGAAATAGGTGAGCACATTTATCATCCGGCGGGTGTCCATGCGGCGCTGCGCAATTCCATCATGAGCGCCAAGAGCGACGAACAATGGTTCGATGTGATGGCCTGGCTTTATGACGGGCCAGAGAGCAGAGCTTCGGCTGGCGCAAGGCAAGACCATTAGATCAGGTTGCCCGGCTCGCATGCCGATGTTAAGCTGATGCCGGGTGAAGGGTCAGGGATGGCCATGATGGCGCGCAAGGTTCAGGTGCTGGTTGGCACCCGCAAAGGTGCCTTTATCTTCGAGAGCGATGCGGCAAGGCATTCATGGTCGCGGCGCGGGCCTTACTGTGAAACATGGCCGATCCATCACTTCATCGCCGATCCGGCAGACGGCACGCTTTACGGCGCGGGCGGTAATGCCTGGTTTGGCCCGGCAGTTTGGAAATCCACCGATCAAGGTGCCACGTGGACGCACTCCAGCGTCGGCCTCGCCTATGCCGAAGGCCAGACCGGCATCAGTGCCGTCTGGAGCTTAGCGGCGGCGCATGGCCGCATTTACGCAGGGGTCGAACCGGCGGGATTGTTTGTCAGCGATGATGCTGGCGACAGTTTTGCGCCTCTTTCGGCTCTCAATGATCATCCGACCCGCCCGCAATGGAACCCCGGCGGTGCCGGCATGATTCTGCATCACATCGTGCCCAATCCCGATAATGCCAAGGAATTATGGGTGGCGATTTCAGCCGCCGGTGTGTTTCACACGGACGATGGCGGTAAGAGCTTTTCCGCACGCAACAAGGGCACGAGGGCAGATTTCGCGCCCGAAGGCCAACGTGAGCCAGACGTCGGGCAATGCGTGCACGGGCTAGCTCTAGCGCCGGGCGGAAAGGGGCGGCTCTACCAGCAAAATCATTGCGGCATGTACCGCAGCGATAATGGCGGCGCCAACTGGCACAGCATTGAGGCCGGGTTGCCGTCGAGTTTCGGCTTTCCCGCCGTGGCGCATCCGCGCGATCCCGAGCGGGTGTTCCTGTTTCCGCTGAACGGCGCGGAGCAGGGCCGCTTTCCCAAGGGCGGGCGCGCCGCAGTTTGGACGAGCGGCAATGCTGGCGCGACGTGGCAGGCCTGCACCCAAGGCCTGCCCGATAATGCTTATTTCGGCGTGCTGCGTCAGGCCATGGCGGCTGATCGGTTGGAACCAGCCGGGCTTTATATCGGGGCCAGCAACGGCACGCTGTTTGCCAGCGCCGATGAAGGTGAGAGCTTTGTGACTCTGGCCGAAAACCTGCCGACCATTTCCTCGATCGAGACGCATTCGTTTGATGGCTGAAACCGCGCCTGTGCTCGTGCGGCTGCCCGCACAATTCGAGGGTTTGTTCCCGGAGGCACCGCGCCTGCTGGCGCTGGAAGCGGCCAGTGTTGCAGCGCTTCTGGCGATGCTGGACGCGCGTTGGCCGGGCATGCGTGACCGCATTGCCGATACCTCGCCCGCCATTCGCCGCCATGTGAACATCTTCGTCAACGGCGCCAGAGGGAGCCTCGACACCCCGTTGCCGCCCGGTGCCGACGTATTCATTTTGACAGCTATCAGCGGCGGCTAAGCCGATCAGTCGCAATTGCCGGGTGCCGAGCCCACCAATTTTCGGCTGACACGGCCAGTGTTACCATGTATAAACCATATAGTGAGACCGTCTGCCGACGCGCGCGTGAGCGTCGCTACCTTGCTTCCCTTTGAGCGGTGAGGAACATGACGGGTGGGAAGCCTTGATGACGTCGGTCGAACAGCCAAAGTGTAATCTGTCGCCAGACAACTTCACGCCGACTTTCGCCGACAAGCCACATGCAAGCCGCGCGGGCGGCCTTGTGGCCGCGCATGGCGCAGCGACGGTGCGCTGGCGCAAACTGCGCGCTCTCGTGCTCATTCTCGCCTTTGCGGCGCTTGATGCGCTGCCCGCGCATGCCGGAACCAGCTACGTGCGCACCTGCGACACGTTCGGCTCGGGGTTTTTCATCGTCCCGGGCTCCTCCGATACCTGCATACAGATTGGCGGCTATCTGCGGGCCGACACCACATTCACGACGCCCAGAGCCGAGGTGATGCCGGGGTTCAACCTGCCAGTCGCGGTGGCGCCCGGCCTGTCGGGTGCCGGTGCCAGGGACGCCGATTATTTCACATCCCGCTTTGCGCTGAGCCTCGATCTGCGAACCCTGACCAGCTACGGCACGCTGCGCGCTTATGGCCTGGGGGATTTTGACGCGGGCACAGCGGGGGTCACCGGGCTGGAACGGGGCTTCATCCAGTTTGCCGGTCTGACGGCCGGGCGCGCCGAATCATTTTTCGATTTTTATGCCTATGGCGCGGATATGCTTGGCCTGCGCGATTCTTACGCACCCACCAACATGCTTGCCTATACCGCCATCCTGCCCATGGGCATGTCCACCTCCCTCGGCCTCGAAGACCCCTCGACCCGCACGCTTGCACCCTTGGCGCTGAGCGGCATCGGCGCCAGTGCCACCACAGCTGGCGCGCGCTGGCCGGATCTGGTTGCGAATCTGCGCTTCGACGGCGAGGGCCTGACGGTGCAGACCTCGGCGGCGCTGCATCAGACGCGAATTTCTGTCAGCGATGCGGGCGGGCTTTATCAGGCCAGCAGTCTTGGTTTTGCGGGCCAGATCGGCGCCCGCTTCGACCTTAGCGGGCTGACGATCGGTGATGCGCTCTGGGTTGAGAGCGCCTATGCCGATGGCGCCCTGAGCTATCTTGGTTTCGGCAATGCCGGGCCCAATGCCGCGCTGTTTTCGGGGGTCGGGTTGGCGCGTCCCGATGTCGATGTGGTGGTGACCGACGCAACCGGCGGTGCCCTGACGCTGGAGCGCCAGCGCGGTTGGACTATGCTGGCGGCCTACAGCCATTTTTGGCAAGCCGATCTGCGCCAGTCCTTGCTGGTGGGCTATGGCGTGCTCCTGCCGGGACGCGCCACCCGGGTGGCGTCCTGGTCGTCAGGGGGCCTTGGACGCTGGCAGGAATTGCGCGCCGGATCGGAATTGGAATGGACGCCGGTTGATGGCCTGTCGCTGGCCCTCGAAGGCGAGGTGCAGCGTGTGCAGCAGCGCCTTGCCGGGCCTGGCCCCGCCGCGACCCCGCCACTTCCCTATGGCGTTGCCAAAGATTACACGGCGCTGGTCGGCCGCCTGCGGGTGCAGCGCGCTTTTTGAGGCCATACCGAGCGATTTCCACAACCCTGATTTCCCGCTCTGGTTTAGATAGGTCCAGACGGGCGCGGCATCGCACTGCAGGCTCGCTTGACTCGAGCTTTTGAAACAGGCGACACTACAGCCATTGCCAAAGGCGGTTTTCGGCTGCTTTTTAGAAATTTTGGGGGCGTGAAATGTTTGAACCGCGCAAGTGGTGGGCGGGCGCTTTAGCGCTGATTCCTCTCTGGTTGCTCGCCAATTTAACAACTGACCCGAGTATCGAAAGCGATTTGCAAGTCCGCGCAGCGGCAATCCTGCCCAACGGTGCGTTCGAGCATGGCACCGTGAGCGTCGCCGGGCGCGACGTCACCCTCACCGGAACACCCTTCGAGGCCGCCGCGGGCGACAAGACAATAGCAGCGATAAGTCAGCTTTATGGCGTGCGCTTGGTCAATTCAAGGATCAGCCCCCTGCCTGTCGCCAAGCCCTATCTGTTTGCGGCGACGCTGGCGGCCGGCACCCTGCGGCTCACGGGCAATGTGCCGGACCCAGCCACCCGCGCCGCCATCATGGCCGCGGCAGGCAAGGCCAATCCGGATGGGAAAATCACCGACGCGATGACCTATGCCAGCGGCGCACCAGCCGAATTCGGCACCATGGCAGGCGCGGCCACCGGCGGATTGACGGATTTGAGCGGCGGCAGCGTTGCACTCACCGACGATAATTTTGCGATCAAGGGCACCGCCAGCACGGTGATGTCCTATCAGCACGCGCTGAGCGCAACGCAGCATCTGCCGCCGCCGATGCAATTGGGCGCCGTGGACGTGCAGCCGCCGCCGGTCAAGGACTTTTCCTTTGCCGCCGACAAGAGCGCCAACAGTCTGATTTTATCAGGCAATGTGCCCAGCGCGGCGGCGCGTGCTGCGGTGCTGAAGGCAGCGCAGGCATCTGATGCCGGTGCGACCATCGTCGATCATCTCGTGCCGGCTTCCGGCCTGCCGCCGAAAATGGATTTTGCTGCCGCCAGTGCCTTCGCGCTCGGGGAATTGGCACATCTCAGCCGTGGTCATGCCGCTATCAGTGCCGCTGGAATTGATGTCAGTGGTGATGCTGCAACGACCGCCATGGCCACCAAGGTCAAGGCGGCACTGGGGGCTGCATTACCCGGTGGTCTTGTGGCAAGCACAGTTTCTGTGCGTGATTTTCAGGCGACGACAGATGCTGAACGGGCGGCAGCGGCCAAACTCGCCGCGCAGCAAGCCGCCGCAGCCAAGGCCGCCGCTGATAAAGCCGCAGCAGACAAGGCTGCCGCTGAAAAAGCTGCTGCTGACAAGGCAGCATCAGACAAGGCAGCATCAGACAAGGCCGCCGCAGATAAAGCCGCCGCTGACAAGGCAGCAGCAGATAAAGCCGCAGCAGAAAAAGTCGCCGCGCTCGCCATGGCAACGCATTGCCAATCGGATTTTGCTGCGGCGCTTGCCAAGGACAAGGTGCATTTTGCGGTGGCGCGGGCGAATATCTTGCCGGCTTCAAAGCCGCTGCTCGATCAACTCGCCGGGATCGCCAGGCAATGTGCCACATCACATATCGTCATCAGCGGCTATACGGATTCAGATGGCAATGCCGCCCTCAACCTGTCGCTGTCGCAAAAGCGAGCACAGGCCGTGCTAGGTT
>JAJZGX010000053.1 GCA_021804825.1 Pseudomonadota bacterium
TGCGTCAGAATGGCCCAGCGCCACCACGATGCCAGCATCGGCCATGTCGCGAATCATGGCTGGCGTGGCTTGCGAAGGCGACAGCGTGACCAGCAGCGTGCCGCAATCTGCGTCGCGCAGCGGCTCAAGATCACTCGGGAACATGGCGCGCACATATTCGCGCGGATGAGCGCCGCGGCGCGCTTCATCGATGAAAGGTCCTTCCAGATGCAGGCCCAGCACCCCCGGCACACCGGCCCGCCGCGCCGCGCGCGCCGCCTGCAGCGCCTGCGCCATTCTGCCGGGATGATCGGTAATGAAAGTCGGCAGCAATGAGGTGGTGCCAAAGCGCCGATGCGCTGACGCTATTGCGGCCATGGTCGCCATGTCGGGCGAATCATTGAGAAGGACACCGCCGCCGCCATTGGCTTGCAGATCGACAAAGCCCGGTGCCAGAATGCCGCCCGCAAGGTGCTGGCGCGCCATGGCCGAATCGAGTTGCGCAACTGGCACCAGCGCCTCGATGGCATCAGCACCGATGATCAGGGCGTGATCGTCCCGCCAGCTGTCGCCGTCGAATATCCGAGCCCCGGTGAGCGCCAGCGGCTTCATGGCCAGGGCTCGGCACGACGTGCCAGCATCAGCGCACCTTCGAGCGGATCGGCGCGCGGCGCGACGAAATGCCCAAGGAATGCAGGCGTGGCGAAGGATTGCAGTTCTGCGGCGAGGCCACCGATGAGGCAGATGCGCTCGACCCCGCGGCGGCGCAGCCCCTGCGCCAGTGCGCCGAGATCCGCCAGCGCTTCATGCACCAGACGCAGCGCCAGGCGTTCGCCCTGGCGCGCCATAACCAGAATTTCCGGCACCCAAGCGGCATAATCGCGCGAGGGCGCGGTTTTTGCCCAAGCAATGCACCGGGCGGGCTCATGCTGGAACTTTGCCAGTATCGCGTGGGTCAGCGGGGTATGGCGGCGCAGGCCATCAAAAGCCAGCAGAGCCTCGCCCAGAGCTTTGCGGCCCATTACCGCGCCGGAACCATGGTCGCCAAGCAGGAATCCATGGCCGCCGAGACCAAGGCGTGCGCCCTGAACCAGTGCAAAGGCCGCTGAACCGGTGCCACAAATCACAATGCCGCCATCGACACCGCCATGGGCGCCAAGACAGGCAATCAAACCATCGCTGTCGACAAGGGTGCGCGCGAAAGGCAGGCCGCTATGCATCACCCGATGGGCTATGGCCGGGGTGGTGACGCCGGCCAGACCAAGGCCGGCATGAAGCTGGTGGGTTGCAATTCGAGCCGCCGCAGCGGCCTGGCCTGCGACCTCGACCATGGTTGCCAGCGCACCATCGAAATTCTGATGGATATTCGCCGCGCCGCCGCGTGCTTCGGCGCAAAGCTTGCCGTCAGCCGTGCGGATTCGGGCACGGCATGAGGAACCGCCGCCATCAATACCAAGGAAATAGTCTTGTGCCACGCTGTGCATTCTGGCTCCGAGGACGCCGCATAGAGCGCGCGACAGGCCAAGCCCGGCGCGCCAAGCCCCTATATCAGCCCTCAGGCACTCTGTCTTGCGTAGGGCGCGTCGACTTGATGGTGAACTTCGGCATTGGCACTACGCAAGGAGACAGCACCACTGTTGCGCAGATCAATCAGCATGCCGATGTCTGCGGCAGATACCGGCGCACTGAACAGATAACCCTGCGCTTCGTCGCAGCCATGCTCGGCAAGCAATTGCAACTGCTCCCGCGTTTCAACGCCTTCGCCAACCGTCGCGACACCAAGGTTTTCAGCGAGCGTGGTGATGGCCCTGACGATGGTGGCGGCGACATATTGATGCGGCATCTTGCGCACGAAAGATTGATCGATCTTGATGGTGTCAATCGAAAAATCAGATAGATAGGCCAGCGACGAATAGCCGGTGCCGAAATCATCGAGCGAAATGCGCACGCCGCTTTGGCGCAATTTCTGGAAAATGGCGACGGTGCGGGCTTGATCCTTGACCAGAACTGATTCGGTGATTTCAACTTCAAGGCGTCGTGCAGGCAAGCCCGTTGCCGCCAGAACGCTTTCGATATGGGCAACGAAGCCCTGATTTCGGAATTGCACCGTCGAGACGTTGATCGCTATGCGAACAGAGTCGGGCCAATACATGGCTTCGCGACAGGCGGCCTCGGTAATCCAGTTACCCAAATCCATGATGATGCCGGATTCTTCGGCCAGCGGGATAAATTCGGATGGCGGGATGTTGCCACGCTCCGGGTGTTTCCAGCGCACCAAGGCCTCGCAGGCCACCACCCGCCCGTTCGATAGATCAATGATCGGCTGATAGACGAGGCTGATCTGCGAGGTTCCGACGGCGTGGCGCAAATCCATCTCCAGCTGACGCCGGTTCTGATGCTCGGAATCCATTTCCTTGGAAAAAGCGACCACCTGGCCCTTGCCGCCGGTCTTGGCGCGATACAGCGCGAGATCGGAATTATGAAACAACTGCTTGAAGCTGGTTCCATCCTGCGGCGCCACGGCAAAACCGATGCTGACACCCACCTCCACCATCTTGCCATCGATGCTGTAGGGTTCCGACAATTTGGTGAGCACGCGTATGGCGATGTTGTGAACCATCTCCGGCAGGGCGGCGGAGAGCACGACAGAAAATTCATCGCCCCCAAGGCGCGCGACGAGTTCGTCGGGCCGAATATCGCGGCGCATGCGATCGGCGCACTGACGCAGCAATTCATCGCCGACGGCATGACCAAGACTGTCATTGACCGCCTTGAAACCGTCGAGATCGAGGCTGAGCACCGAGAAACCCGCAGAGGATGTTTTCAACCGAGATTCAACCACGCGCTGGAAGGAAACCCGGTTGGGCAGGTTGGTGAGCGCATCGATCTGGATCTGATTCGAACTCTCATTGCGCAAGATGTCGGTCACATCGCTTACGGTTCCTGAAAAGCCCGTGAACTGACCATCGGTGTCAAACTGCGGCTGCCCGATAATCGCCCAGCAACGTGATTCGCCGCGCAGCATCGGCGAGATAGTGCGGCGGGTGATGGCCCGCTGGTGGCGCATGCAGGAGCGGATGTGCCGTGCATCGGCTGAGTCCGGCATAAAAATCGGCGATGGCCTGCCACCGGCAAACACCGTGTTCAAGGGTGTCATTTCCAGATATTCACGCTGAATCTTGAAAAGATCCGCCAGGCGCTCCGTCACATGCCGCAGGCGGCCTTGCGGATCGGTCTGCCATTGAATTTCCGCGCTGTTTTGTTCGATTTCTTCGAGCTGGCGTTCGCGCAGCGCGCTGAGGGCCCGAAGTTTGAAAATGTTCAAACGGCTGGCGATAAAAAGCTCCGAGCGCTCGGCTACGGCAAAGCAGATGATGACCGAGTAGGTCAGGACGAAAAACAATGCGGAATAATAGGTCGAATCGCCAACGCGAATGATGGATGCCGCGACCGCAATCACGATAGGCGCGCCATAGAGCAGCGCGGCTTGCCATATGGTTCCCAGCGTCAGCGATCCACCGCAGATAATGCCCGCAGCGACACAAAGCAAAATGGTCTGCTCCTTGTTGCTGGCATTGAGAAACAGGACAAAAATTGCCGTCGCCCAGACGATGCCCATGACAAAACTGAAAATTGCGATTTTCTTCACAATTCTTTCGGGCAATGTTTTCTTGATGGGCTTGAAGCTTATTTTGCGCCAATCGAGATACCACCTCGACAACATGACAACGACGCAACAGAACCACAGGCTGAGAAATCCATTGCGCCCATTGTTCCAGAATACCCACATCAGCGCCACGGCGTTCCAAAAAATCGCCCCGATCAGCGCCGGGGTCAGCCGCGTGATGGCATTGACCCTGTCTGCCCGCAATTCGCCTTGCTCATCCTCGGTCAGTTGATTCAGGCGCGGATCCTTGCGAGCCATCGTGATACGCCACAGATCAAATGTTCCCGAATTGCTAGGCTTTTGCATCTGCATCTTCGTTTCCAATTTATAACGGTAATTCAGTAGTTTACATTAGTTCAAGAAAGCTTAAGGCAGCGCGATAAACTCGTGTTTCGCGCCAAGCGGGCATGAGTCTGAACCTTGGGTTACAAAACAACTGCAGATTTACCTCGGTTGACAAAATCAACGGTTTCCGCGACAAAAAGGCGTCATTACATCCCTGCGGGAGAGTCGGACTTCGAGCCGACGCCGAAGGCGCAACCGCCCCGGAAACGCTCAGGCAAACGGACCGCCGGGACAGACACTCTGGAAAGTGATGCGCTGCAAGGCGACATCCACCGACGGGCGTAACCTGTGTGGGCTGGATTTGGCCATGCGGGGAAATCTCTCAGGTGCCAAGACAGAGGGGGCGCTGACCGGAGCTTCCGGCGCGCGTCTGATTGTGAATGGCCATGCCCGAATCCAAAGTTCTTCAAAATACGCCCCTGCACGCCCTGCATCTGCGGCTTGGCGCCCGCATGGTGCCCTTCGCGGGCTATGACATGCCAGTGCATTATCGCGACGGCATCCTCAAAGAGCACCTGCATACGCGCGCAGCGGCGGGTCTGTTCGATGTGTCGCATATGGGCCAGGCGCTGCTTTCAGGCCGTCACGCCCTCATGCGGCTCGAAGCGCTGGTGCCGGGCGATTTGCAGCGCCTGAAGCCCGGCCAGATGCGCTACACGCAATTGTTGAATGCCGAAGCCGGCATTCTCGATGATTTGATGGTCACGAGGCTTTCCTCGGCAGATGAGCCGGAAGACCGGATGTTTCTGGTGGTGAATGCCGCAAATAAAGCCGCAGACTTCGCCCATATCACGGCGCAATTGCCCGAACTAGATTTGCTGGTGATGCGTGATCGAGCCCTGCTCGCCCTGCAAGGCCCGGCGGCGGCCGAAGTGATGGCAGCCTTGTTTCCGGCCAGCGCCACCATGCCGTTCCTGTCGATGCGCCGCGAAACTCTGGATGGCGCGCCGGTCTATTTCTCGCGCTGCGGCTATACCGGCGAAGATGGCTTTGAAATATCGTTGGTGTCGGATGCGGCCGCGGGATTTGCCGAGGCGCTGCTGGCCCATCCCAAAGTGGCCGCCATTGGGCTTGGCGCGCGCGATTCGCTGCGTCTTGAAGCCGGACTTTGTCTCCATGGCCATGATATCACGCCACAAACCACCCCTCTGGAAGCCCATCTCGGCTGGTCGATCAGCCGCCGCCGGATGGAAGGCGGCGGCTTTCCCGGCGATGCTGTTCTGCAAGCGCAACATGCCCAAGGCCCGAGGCGGCTGCGCGTCGGCATAAGGCCCGAAGGCCGCGCGCCGGTGCGCGAGGGTGCCATCATAGCCGATGGTGCCGGCCGCGAGATCGGAATCGTCACGTCCGGCGGCTTCTCGCCCTCGCTCAATGCCCCCATTGCCATGGGCTATGTCGCAAGCGCGCACGCCGCTGCGGGAACCGCTATCCAACTGGCGCTGCGCGGCCAGATGGTGCCAGCGCAAGTCGTCGGCCTGCCTTTCGTCCCCACCCGTTATTTCAGGAGTCCGTCATGAGCACCGTATATTTTACCAAAGACCACGAATATATCAGCGTTGACGGTGACATCGGCACCATTGGCATCACCGACCACGCCCAGCAGGCGCTGGGTGATGTGGTGTTTGTCGAGCTTCCCAAGGCGGGCGCCACGTTGGCACGCGGCAAAGAAGCCGCAGTTGTCGAAAGCGTCAAAGCCGCTAGTGACGTTTATGCCGCGGCTTCCGGCGAGGTGGTCGCCGTCAATACCGCGCTCGAAGGCGCACCCGGCATGATCAATGAAGATGCACAGGGGCGCGGCTGGTTTTTCAAGGTGAAGCTCGCTGACAAGGCCGAATTGGCCAATCTCATGGACGCTGCGGCCTATGAAGCCTTCCTGAAAACCCTGGATTGATCGAATCATGCGCTATCTCCCCCACACGTCCGACGAGCGTGACGCCATGCTGGCGCGAATCGGCGTTGCTTCGCTCGACGAGCTTTTCGCCGATATTCCCGCGGCGCAGCGCCTCGAAGGGTTGCTCGACCTTCCCCATGGAGCCAGCGAGATGGCCGTCGAGCGCCAGCTTGGCAACCTCGCCGCGCGCAACATTGCAGCGGGGTCGGTGCCGTTCTTCTGCGGGGCCGGGGCCTATCGCCATCACGTGCCCGCCAGCGTCGATCATCTGATCCAGCGCTCGGAATTCCTGACGAGTTATACCCCCTATCAGCCGGAAATCACGCAAGGCACATTGCAATATCTGTTCGAATTTCAGACCCAGGTCGCGGCGCTCACCGGCATGGAGGTTGCCAATGCCTCGATGTATGATGGTTCGACTGCCGCCGCAGAGGCCGTGCTCATGGCGCATCGGCTGACCAAGCGCCGCAAGGCGGTGCTGTCGGGCGGCCTCCATCCGCATTACGCCGAGACCATCCGCACTTTGAGCTTCATGGCGGGGGCGGACGCCGGGCTGCTGCCCGCTGATCCGCTGGCCGATGAAGACATCATGGCGCAAATCGATGCCGAGACATCTTGCGTCGTTGTGCAAAGTCCTGATGTATTTGGCAATTTGCGCGATATGCGTGCGATTGCGGCCCGTGCCCACGCGCAGGGCGCGCTGCTGATTGCCGTGTTTACCGAAGTGATGGCGCTGGGGCTGATCGAGCCGCCGGGGGCGATGGGCGCCGATATTGTGGCAGGCGAAGGCCAATCGATCGGCAATGGCCTGAATTTCGGCGGGCCGTATGTCGGCCTGATGGCGACGCGGCAGAATTTCGTACGGCAGATGCCGGGACGCCTGTGCGGCGAGACGCTGGATGCCGAGGGACGGCGCGGCTTCGTGCTGACGCTGTCCACCCGCGAGCAACACATCCGTCGGGACAAGGCGACATCGAACATCTGCACCAATTCGGGCCTGTGTGCGTTGGCCTTCACCATCCATATGAGCCTGCTCGGGGCCAAGGGCCTGCGCCAAGTGGCGCTGCTGAACCATGCCAAAGCCGTGGCGCTGGCGCAGAAGCTCACCGGTATAGCGGGCGTCGAATTGATCAATCAGAGCTTTTTCAATGAATTTGCGGTGCGCGTGCAGGGCGATGCGCGTGTCCTTGTTGAAAAGCTGGCCAAGACCGGCGTTCTGGCGGGTGTGCCCTATGCGCGTCTCGCACCGCAGGCGGGGCTCGATGACATTTTACTGATCGCCGTGACCGAAACCACGACGGACGATGATGCCAATGCGCTCGTTGCCGCGCTTGCTGGAGCCCTCTCATGCTGAACAATCAAGGACGGCCGACGCAGCCAGAGAAGGCCAGCGCCAGTTACAGGACTTTTACCGGCAACCGCGGCCTGCAGATGGAGGAAGCGCTGATTTTCGAGACCGGGCGCCTCGACGTCACCGGCGTGGATTGTGAGGTGCCTGCAGCCTTTACAGCGCGCCTCGGCGGGCTGGAACGTCGCGCTGCGCTCGATCTGCCGGGCCTGAGCGAACCCGAAGCGATGCGTCATTATGTGCGGCTGAGCCAGAAGAATTATTCGATCGATGCCGGGCTTTACCCGCTTGGCTCCTGCACCATGAAGCACAATCCGCGCCTCAACGAGAAAATGGCGCGCCTGCCCGGCTTCGCCGATATTCATCCCTTGCAGCCAGTCGCCACGGTGCAGGGCGCGCTGGCGCTGCTGGCGCAACTCGGCCACTGGCTCACCACCATGACCGGCATGGCCGCCGTATCGCTGGTGCCCAAGGCGGGGGCGCATGGCGAGCTTTGCGGCATGATGGCGATCAAGACGGCGATTGCGGCGCGTGGCGAGGCGGCGACGCGGCGCGTCGTGCTTGTGCCTGATTCAGCGCATGGCACCAATCCCGCCACGGCGGCATTGATTGGGTTCGAGGTGCGCGCCGTGCCCGCCAGAGCCGATGGCACCGTCGATCCCGCCGCCGTCGCCGCGCTCATGGGGCCGGAAGTCGCGGCGATCATGCTGACCAATCCCAACACCTGCGGCATTTTCGAGCGCGATATTGTCGCCATTGCCGAAATCATCCATGAGGGGGGCGGTTACTTTTATTGCGATGGCGCCAATTTCAACGCCATTGTCGGCAAAACCCGCACCGGCGATCTTGGCGTCGATGCCATGCACATCAATTTGCACAAGACTTTCTCGACACCGCATGGCGGGGGCGGGCCGGGCTCCGGCCCGGTCGTGCTGTCGGCACGGCTCGCGGCCTTTGCGCCGGTGCCGTTCGTGCGTGCGAGCGAGGCCGGGCTCGAACTGGTGGAACATGTGACAGGTCAAAGTTTTGGCCGCATGAGCGCCTTCCATGGCCAGATGGGCATGTTCGTGCGGGCGCTCGCCTACATGATGTCGCATGGTGCCGATGGCTTGCGCCAGGCATCGGAAGATGCCGTGCTCAATGCCAATTACGTGCGCGTCTGCCTGAACGACATCATGTCCTCGCCCTTCGGCGCGCGGCCCTGCATGCATGAGGCTCTGTTCGATGACGAATGGCTGAAAGGCACCGGCATCACCACGCTGGATTTCGCCAAAGCGATGATCGACGAGGGTTATCACCCGATGACCATGTATTTCCCGCTGGTGGTGCATGGTGCGATGCTCATCGAGCCCACTGAAAGCGAATCGCTGGCGTCGCTGGATTTGTTCATCATGACACTGCGGGATCTGGCCTTCAGCGCCCAGCGCGGCGAGACCGAGCGCTTTACCGGTGCGCCGCATCTGGCCCCGCGCCGCCGTCTCGATGAGACCCGCGCCGCCCGTGCACCAAAACTGCGCTGGACGCCGCCCCTGCCCGCCGCAGCGGCGGAATAGCCGCGTCGCTCAGGCGTAGACATAAGGCCCGCCCCTCGCCAGCGCGCGCTGGTAGGCGGGGCGGGCGTGGATCTTGTCGAGAAACGCCAGAATATGCGGTTGCGCGGCGAAGGGGCCGGCTCGGCTGGCGCCTGCTTCCAGCGGAAAACTCATCATCACATCGGCGGCGGTGAATTCGGCCCCGGCAAACCAGCCGGTTGCCGCCAATTCACCCTCGATGAACGAGAAATGGTTCTGTAGTTGCGGGTTGACGAAACCCGTCTGCGCCCGCGCCGTGATGGACCTTACGAGGCCGCGCATCAGGGCCGGGGCGCGCTTCGGCATGGTCGAGAACACCAGCGTCATCAGCAGCGGTGTCATGGCCGAGCCTTCCGCATAATGCAGCCAGAAGGTGAAAGCCCGCGCCGCTGCGCTACCCGCCGCAGGCCGAAGTTTGCCGCCCGCCTTTTCGCACAGATATTCGACGATGGCGCCGGTCTCCGCAATGGTGATGCCGTCATCGGTGATCACCGGCGATTTCCCAAGCGGATGAATGGCGCGCAATGATGGCGGTGCCAGCATGGTTTGCGGATTGCGCTTGTAGAGCACGATCTCATAAGGCAGTTCCAGTTCCTCCAGCAGCCAGAGCACCCGCTGCGAGCGTGAATTTTCCAGATGATGCACGGTGAGCATGGCGAATTCCCTGTTTGCGAGCTGTCCAACCGATATGGCGCGCTCGTGCACCAGCTCAAGGCCGCAGATTACATCAGCTCTATCAACAATTGCCTTGCGAGTCCGCCATCCCGCATTATGCTGAGGTTTGTGTGCCTGAGATCGGGCCTCGGTGCACGGGGATATCATCATGGCACGGGACGCTATCACCTCCATGCGGGCGGTTGACCTTGCCGCCGCAATTGCTGCCCGCGCGATCTCTTGCCGTGAGGTGATGGCAGCATCATTGGCGCAGATTGCGCAATATAATCCGGCTTTCAATGCCATCACCAACTTGAAAGACCAGGATATTTTGCTGAAGTTGGCCGATGCCGCCGATGCCCGCATCGCGCGCGGCGGGCGCCTGCCGCCGCTGATCGGCCTGCCCCATGCCCTCAAAGACCTGACTGCCGTGGCCGATATGGTGTGTGCTTCGGGTTCGCCCCTGTTGCGCGATTTCGTGCCGCCCGCCGATTCCATCATGGTTTCCCGGTTGCGCAAGGCCGGGGTGATTTTCATTGGCAAAACCAATGTGCCGGAATTCGGGCTTGGCTCTCATACCTTCAATGCGCTGCACGGCGTGACCCGCAATGCCTATGATCCCACCAAGAGTGCTGGTGGCAGCAGCGGCGGCGCAGCGGTTGCGCTGGCGCTCGATATGGTGCCGCTGGCCGATGGCAGCGACATGATGGGCTCGTTGCGCAATCCTGCCGGATGGAATGGCATTTACGCGCTGCGTCCCACCTTTGGGCTGGTTCCCATGACGCTGCCAGACCTGTTTGGACAGCAACTCGCCACCGAAGGGCCGATGGCGCGCAACATGTCCGATCTTGCGCTGCTGCTCAGCGTGCAAGCTGGGCCGGATGCGGGAACGCCGCTGTCGCTGGCCGGTGATCCAATGCGCTTTCGTCGGCTCCGACCGCTGGCCACCAAGGGCCTGCGCATCGGCTGGTTGGGAGATTTCGATGGCTATCTTGCCATGGAACCGGGTGTGTTGGCGCTCTGCGAGGTGGCTTTGGCAAGGTTTTCCGCGCTGGGTTGCGTTGTTGAGGCCGCGCGGCCACGCTTTGACATGGCCCGACTTTGGCAAGCTTGGACCCGTCTGCGCGGTTATAGCACGACCATGATGCTGGACTCTTTTTATGATGACCCTGCCAAGCGCGCCCTCATGAAACCCGAGGCAATTTACGAGGTGGAACAGGGCCGCAATCTGTCTGTGACGGCCCTGCGCGAGGCGGCCCTCATCCGCACGGCGTGGTTCCACGAAATGCGACGACTTTTCGCTGATTTTGATTATCTGGTCTTGCCGACGGCCCAGATGTTTCCCTTTGCAGCCGAACTGCGCTGGCCGGAAAAGATCGGCGCACGCCAGATGGACACGTATCATCGCTGGATGGAGGTGGTGATCCCGGCTTCGCTGATTGGGCTGCCAACTCTGGCCGTGCCCGCCGGGCTTTCGCCTGCGGGTCTGCCGATGGGCCTGCAAATCATCGCCCCCCATCGCGAGGATGCCAAGTTGATGCGGCTCGGATTGGCCTATGAGGCTGCGCTCGGTGCCCCGCCAAAGCCGCCAGCGCTGCGGTGACGCAAACGTCAGCGCCTCATTTCATGCCGTGCTGTGGCTGTGCTAGGAGATCCCCGCCCAGGAGATTTGCCCCATGAACAGCACCGCGAGCCATGTCAGCTATGATGTTGTCATCATCGGCGGCGCGATGATGGGGTCGTCTGCGGCCTGGTTCCTGACCGACAACAAGGACTTTCAGGGCCGCGTGCTGGTGATCGAAAAAGATCCAAGCTACGCCAAGGCGGCGACCTCGCACACCAACAGCTGCATACGTCAGCAATTCAGCGCCGCCATCAATGTGCGCATCTCGCAATTTGCAGCCGATTTTGTGAAAAACCTGCGCCATTACATGGGCGGCGATGCGCGCGTTCCCGCACTGGCGATCCAGAACTATGGCTATATGTATCTGGCCGACACGCCTGCCTTGGCCGCGACCCTGCGGGCCAGTCATGCCGTGCAACGCGCCGCGGGCGCGGCAACCGTGCTTATGACACCTGATGAGATCAAGCGGCACTATCCATTTTACAATGTCGATGACATCGTGCTGGGCAGTATCAATCGCCAGGATGAAGGCTATTGGGACTATGCTGCGGTGTTTGACTGGTGGCGCCGCTCCGCCAAGGAAGGCGGTGTGGAAACGATCGCCGATGAAGTGGTTGCCATGACCTTGAACAAGGCGGCGACCCGCGTTGAAAGTGTGACGCTGAAATCAGGCGCGGTGATTGGTTGCGGCTTTGTCGTCAATGCTTCCGGGACGCGCGGCGCGGTGACGGCGCGCATGGCGGGCCTTGAAATCCCGCTGGAGCCGCGCAAGCGCTACACCTATATTTTTGCGGCAGCGCAGCCTCTGGCCGATGAATTGCCGTTGACGGTCGATCCTTCGGGCGTGCATTTTCGTCAGGATGGCCGCCAGACCTATCTTGCCGGTGCCCATGCCGCGATTGATCCGGCGGTCGATTTCGATGATTTCAGCATGGATCAAAGTCTATGGGAGGAGAAGGTCTGGCCGGTGATCGCCGCGCGCATTCCGCAGTTTGAAGCCATCAAGGTCATGCATGAATGGGCGGGCCATTATGACATGAACATCTTCGACCACAATGCCATTCTGGGGCCGCATACCACGGTGAGCAACTTCATGTTTCTCAATGGTTTTTCCGGCCATGGCCTGCAACAGGCCCCCGCCATGGGGCGGGCGCTGGCCGAGCTTGTCACCTATGGCGGCTTTCGCACGCTGGATCTCTCGCCCTTCAGTTACAATCGCATTGCGCGCGGCGAACCTTTTGTGGAAACAGCCATCATCTGATCGGAGCGTGCGCCCTCAGAGCACGCGGCCGCCTTTGGGCCAGAGCGTGCCGCGCAGCGCTTCCGCCAGTGTCAGCGCCTTGTGCCCGGCGCGTTGCACCGTCAGCAGCCGCAGCGCGTCTTGTCCGCAGGCGATATCGCCGGGTTCACCCAGCAGGGTGCCGGATTCACCTGTCTTCGCCACGATCTCGCTGCGCATGATCTTGATGCGCTCGGGGCCATGGCCGATGTCGGCCTCGAACCATGCGCCCGGTGCTGGCGAGAGACCGCGCACCTTGTTGTGGAGATCGCGCGCGGGTTGGGTAAAATCGAGTCTGGCTTCGGCCTTGTCGATTTTGTGGGCGTAGGTGACCCCGGCCTCGGCCTGCGGCACGAATACCAGCGAGCCGCGCCCGAGAGCTGAAACCGCACGCACCATCAAATCGGCGCCGAGTGCGGCGAGAGCGTCATGGGCTTCGCCCGCAGTCATTGTCTCACCCAGTGCCAGACGCTCACCCATGGCGACCGGGCCGGTGTCGAGCCCGGCTTCCATGCCCATCACCATCACCCCGGTCTCGGCATCGCCCGCCATCAGCGCCCGTTGAATGGGCGCAGCACCACGCCAGCGCGGCAGCAGCGAGGCGTGGAGGTTGAGACATCCGGCGGACGGTGCCGCCAAAATGGTGCGAGGAAGGATCAGGCCGTAGGCGACGACGATGGCGGCATCGGCTTCCAGAGCGGCAAATCGCGCCACGGCGTCGCTATCGCGAAAATTCGCTGGCGTTGCCACTGCGAGGCCGAGCGCCAGCGCAGCGTCATGCACCGGCGTGCGCTTGAGTGCCATGCCACGACCGGCAGGCTGGGGCGCTCTGGTGTAGACGGCGGCGATCTCGTGGCCCTGCCCCACCAGCGCCGCCAATGTCGGCACGCTGAAGGCCGGCGTGCCCATGAAGATCAGCCGCATCGGGCTCACTTTGCGTCGGACTCGCGCCCGCCCTCGCGGCGCGCCGCCTTG
This sequence comes from Pseudomonadota bacterium, assembly GCA_021804825.1. GTDB lineage: Bacteria > Pseudomonadota > Alphaproteobacteria > Rhizobiales > Beijerinckiaceae > REEB77. The sequence goes on from JAJZGX010000053.1 coordinate 13,334, forward strand.
GCGAATTTGCGAATGACCCGCGCCCGCTTCAAGCGCGAAATATGATCGATGAACAAGACGCCGTTGATATGATCGATCTCGTGCTGCAAGGCCGTTGCCAGCAAGCCGTCGGCCTCCATCTCCTGCACCGCACCTTGCCGATCCTGCCAGCGCACCCGGACTTTTGCCGGCCGCTCGACATCCTCGTAAAAGTCGGGAATCGACAGGCATCCTTCCTCATAGGTGGAAAGCTCGGGCGATGACCAGACGATCTCCGGATTGACCAGAAACAGCGGTTGCGGCGGGCTGTCATCGCGCTTGGCCAAATCCAGGGTCACCATGCGCTTGTCAATGCCAAGCTGAATCGCCGCCAGACCGATGCCGGGGGCGTCATACATCGTCTCGAGCATGTCATCGAACAAAGTGCGCATCTCGTGATCAAATGTCGTGACCGGCTTCGAGATGAGGCGAAGCCGCGAATCTGGCAGGCTGATGATGGGACGTAGGGCCATGACACTCACGCGTGAAAAATCGGAGGCTTCGATAGGCTGAAACGCGACGGGCCGCAAGCGGGCTTGACGTTCGTTTTTTGTTCGCATAGAAGAAAGCCTCGATCGGGGGCCGGGCGTGAACCAGATTTTGTGGCATTCGCAGAACCATGTTCTGACCTATGGTGAAGCCATGGTTGCAGCCTTGGCGCTGACTTTGCTGCTGCTGGTGGGGATGTTGATGGCGCAGCGCCGGGCCGGCCGCGAGCGGACGCTGGAAGCGCAGGCGCTGATCGAGCGCACCCGCGACCTCGACCATCACATGGATGCGCTCAATCAGGCGAACGCCGAACTTTCAGGGCGCATGCAGACCATGACGCAGGTGCTGGGATCGCGCCAGACCGATTTCGTGCGGCTGATGTCCGAGCGGCTCGATGTCGTTGGTCAACAGGTCGGGCGCGGGCTGGAGGGGGCGGCCAAATCGACCGGCGCGCATCTGGCGGCGCTCAACGAGCGCCTCGCTGTGATCGATGCCGCGCAGAACCGCCTCACCGGCCTGACGCAGGAAGTTGTCGGGCTGAAGGATATTCTTGCCAACAAACAGGCGCGCGGGGCCTTTGGGCAGGGCCGGATGGAGGCGATCGTGCGCGATAATCTGCCCGCCGACGCCTACCAGTTCCAGTTCACCTTGAAAAACGGCACGCGGCCCGATTGCGTCATCAGCCTGCCAGGTGATGAAAGATTGATGGTCGTCGATGCCAAATTCCCGCTCGAAAGCTTCACGGCGCTGCGCGATGCTGCGGGCGAGGACGAACGCACCAAGGCGCGCCAATGGGTTCGCACCGATATTTCGCGCCATGTCAAAGATATTGCCGAGCGTTATTTCATCGCTGGGCAAACGCAGGATATTGCTGTGATGTTCGTGCCGGCCGAATCGATTTTCGCCGATTTGAGCGAGCATTTCGATGATCTGGTGCAAAAGGCGCATCGCGCCCGTATCCTCATCGTATCGCCCTCCCTGCTGATGATGGCCATTCAAGTGATGCAGGCGATTGTGCGTGATGCAAGGGTGCGCGAGCAGGCGCATCAAATTCAAGCCGAGGTGCGCAATCTGGTGGATGATGTGATGCGGCTGCGTGACAGGGTGGCCAAACTCGATACGCATTTTCGTCAAGCGCAGGAGGATGTCGTGACCATCACGACCTCCAGCGACAAGATCACCCGGCGCGGCGAGCGCATCGGGGCGCTGGATTTTGCCCCGACCGGACAGGAGCCGCCGCTTCAGAGCCTTGATCGCGCCGCGGAATGAGGCCGGGCGAGACGCCCGTGGCCGCGCCATGCAGCGCGCTTACGAGGCGCTGGCATGGCAGGCCATGAGCGCGAAAGTGCGGCCCGCGCGCGCATGAGCTGCGCTGTTTTGGCCGGGTTCAGGGGCGCTGCCCGTTGGCACCCGCCAGAGGGCTTTCGGGGTAACGCCTGCGGCCAACATGGCATCCGAGGCGGCGACCTGCCAGACGATCCACGACGGCGCATCGGGGGCCGCACAAAAGGCCGCGACTCCGGCAGCGGAAAGGTGCCGCCTTGCGACCTTGCGCAGGGACATGTCAGCGGGCCGGAGGCTCGCTGCCGACTCGAAGCCGAATTTGACGACGCGTTCGGCGTGGTTCTGCCACTGCAGGGCCTGACGGCGCGAAAAGACAATGGGCCAGGACTGGACATTCGAATACCAATTGGCGCGACGCAGCCAGAACCACGCTTCATTCTTGCCACCAACCCAATAGACCGGGCCGGGCCTGTTGGCGATGATCGCGCTGAATGGTGCGACAGGCCGGCCTGAATCCACTTGTTTGCGGAAAGCGGCGCGACCATCCCAGGCATATAGTCCCAGCAAGGCACAACATGCCGCCGCAACAAGTCCGAACTCGCCAAATTTCCTTGAATTGGGCGCTGTGATCATGAAAAACAGAAGCAACCCAGCGAACCATCCAAACATATTGAGTTTCAAAGATACAATATGCCAGCGCTCGAATGCGATGTGATACATGGCGATATGGCGCACATCGTTGGCCAGTAGATTGACGATGCCGAACAACAGCAGCAATCTGACGGCCCATTGCGCATAATGGGGTGGAATTTTCGCCAGTTTGTCCACTGGCATGGCGTCAAGCAGCAAGGCGCATCCACACATGAGCACTTTGGCGAGACCCGAGGTCGGCAGCCAGGCTGTGGCGAGAAGGGCGGGCACGATCCACGCCGCTGGTGCCTTGGTTCTGGCCTCCACCACCAAAAGCCCCAAAGCTGCGGGGGCCAGAACTGCGGCGAGCCACAGCGCGCGCCATAATTGTGCCTGCACCACCAATTCATCATGGATCAGATCGCCAAACAACACAGCCAGCACGAATCCGCTGCAGGCGACGATCAACACATGCAGAAAAAACGATTTGTAGCGACGCTCCAGCGACATGATCGCCACGATGAGCGTCGCCACCTGGGTCAAGAGCTGCGCATAGGCAAAGGGGTTCCACAGCAAGGGAATGATGTTGAAATTGCCTTGCTGCAGAATGGCCCACCATTGCGCGTCAATCGTCGCAAAGCCGCGGCCCAGAAGCGACAGGTGCATGGCTGCGGCCAAGCTCAACAAAGGCAACAGGCCCAGCGCGAGCCAGAGCCAACGCCGGTCACGCTCCAGCATGCTCAGAAACAGCATGCCGAAACCGGGCAAAGCCATGATCGGATGCAACAGCGCTGCCCCCAGCATCAGGGCACCGGCCAGCCAGAATTTCTGCCGCAGGAGCGCTGCACAGCCCAGAAGCACCAGCGCTTCGGCAAAGGGACGCGGAACCGCGAGCGCCTCGCCGAAGTGAAAGCCATTGGCATAATAGCTGGGCGCGAGGAAAATAAACGACAGGATGAGCCATCGCCTTCGTCCTTCAGCAAGGTGCAGAGCCAGAACGGCGATGGCGAGGAACCAGACCACGACGGCGGCAAAAGCCACGCTTTCAGCGCCATGCGCCAGGCCGAGCCCGCGAATCGCGCCCGTCAGCAACGGCGGAAACAGGGTGAAATGCATCTGCCGGTCGTGGCTGAACACGATATCGCGGCCGACACCGGCGGGATCCAGTTGCGCGAGCACCTTGCCGACGTATAGAATGGCATCGCCGGAAATGCCGGCATAGGGGCGCACCACCAGCCAGAGCCCGAACAGAGCGATGAGCGGGGCCAGCACGGTGCTGAACGCGCGGCTCCCCGGCGTCGAGCGCCGCACAGTAGCGACATGCAACGTCTGATCGCTCATGAAGCTGCCCCCGCCCGGAGCTGTGGCGCGCTAAGCGACCTTGCGCGGCACGTCGCGCAAACCACCGAGCGCCTGCTGCGCGCCAGAGAGCCCGGCCTCGCCATATTCGGCATCTTCGTTGACCTGCCACACGTCATGAACGGTCTTGCCGGCCATGATATTCAGCGCCGTCAGCCAGCCGGTCATCATCGCGTGATCCTGATTGTTGTATTTGTGCATGCCGTTGCGGCCGACGAGATGCAGCCCCGGGTAACGCAAGGCAAGCTCGGTACGGATGACCTCGACATTGCGCGCGTAATCATCGTCATAAACCGGATAGGCCTTCACTTGCCGCACCACAGAGGCATCGGCGACATCCTGGGCGCGCATCAGGCCGATCTTGCTGATTTCCTGTTTGGCGAGTTCAATCAGATTGGCATCGCTGTCGTTCCACAGGCCATCGCCTTCAAAGCAGAAATATTCGAGCCCAAGGCAGGTCGAGACGCCATCGGGGATCATTTCCGGCGACCATGACCGGAAATTCTGCACGCGCCCGACCTTGACGGAAGGATCGTGGATATAGACCCAGTTATCGGGCAGATCGACGCTGGATTTGCCAATCAGCACCACGGTCAGAAAGTCGCGATATTGCAGCGCCCGCGCCTGAAACAGGCTGATCGGCGTCGGCTTCAGATTGGCCATCAACTCGCGGATGGGCGCTGAAGAAATCACGTTGAGCGCGTCGAAGGTTTCAATGCGCCCTTCGGTATCGCGGACGGCAATGGTCCAGACCTTGCGGTTTTCATCGAAGGTGAGGCCGGTGACCTCGCGGCCCATCAACACCTTGCCGCCATAGCCGTGGATCTTGTCGCGGGC
>JAJZGX010000054.1 GCA_021804825.1 Pseudomonadota bacterium
AAACAGAGGCAACTATCGTCCAGATCATTAAGGTGATGCGCAGCATTGTGATCAAGCTCCAGTTCACGCGCAGGCAGCGGCTTGAGGGCGGCCTGCCCTTCGCGCCGACCAGCTTAGCCTGCCGCGTCAAAATGCGATTTGATCGGAATGGCGTGCGTGGAAATGCCGCGCTTCAGTGCATCATCAGCCTCTCTTGGCTGGCCTTGCGCCAGCGCTCGAATGCAAACGCTCGGCCCTGTGCAATCCTCAGCTTTTTCATTCGACAAGTGCCGCATGAAGGCCTATCTTGTCGAACTGTTCCAGGGGGAGCGCCGCGCTTAGCGGGGCTGAGATGGCCACGGGCCGAACCCTTTGAACCTGATCCGGGTCATGCCGGCGAAGGGATGGATGTTTGGGCGCTTCAGGCGCCAACCTTGTCCACCCCTTCGTTCATGAACCGCCGCAAGAAGGGTCGCGTCATGAACAAGCACGTCAACAAGAATCTCAAGGGCCAGGACTCCGCCGCGCCTCACGAAGTCACGACCGGGCCGATCACCGGTTCAGCCAAGTTTTACAGTCAGGTCGCGGGGCTCGCGGGCGTCGGCGTGCCCCTGCGCGAAATCGCGCTCAGCGATGCCAATGAGCCGCCTCTGCGGGTTTATGATCCCTCCGGCCCCTATACTGAAACCGGCTTCAAGCCTGATCTCGGCGCTGGGCTCGCCAGCATCCGCGAGCCATGGGTCGCAGCGCGCGGCCTTGACACCATCGTCGGGCGCGCCATCAAGCCGGAAGACAATGGCGGCGCCAGCGGCGAAAAGCTCGCGCCGCTTTGCCCGGCGGTGCGTCCCTTGCGGGCGGCGCGGACTGGCCGGATGGTGACGCAATATGAATTCGCCCGCGCCGGCATCATCACCCCCGAGATGATCTATGTAGCCAACCGCGAAAATTGCGGGCGCGCCGCAGCGCTTGACCAAGCCGAGGCCGCCATCGCCGATGGCGAGAGCTTTGGTGCCGCCATCCCGGCCCATATCACGCCGGAATTCGTGCGCAGCGAGATTGCGCTGGGCCGCGCCATCATTCCGGCCAACATCAACCATCTCGAACTGGAACCGATGATCATCGGCCGCAATTTCCTCGTCAAGGTCAATGCCAATATCGGCAATTCTGCCGTGAGTTCGGGTGTTGCCGAGGAGGTCGAGAAACTGGTCTGGTCGATCCGCTGGGGTGCGGACACCGTGATGGATCTCTCCACCGGCCGCAACATCCACAATATCCGCTCCTGGATCCTGCGCAATTCGCCAGTGCCGATCGGCACCGTGCCGATCTATCAGGCCCTGGAAAAGGTCGGCGGCGATCCCTTGAAACTCGATTGGGAAGTGTTCCGGGACACTTTGATCGAGCAAGCCGAACAGGGGGTGGATTATTTCACCATCCATGCCGGCGTCCGGCTTCGCCACGTGCCGCTGACGGCGCGGCGCGTCACCGGCATCGTCTCGCGCGGCGGCTCGATCATGGCGCGCTGGTGCCTTGCTGGCCATCGCGAGAGCTTCCTTTATGAGCATTTCGGCGACATCTGCGACATCATGCGCAAATATGACGTGTCCTTCTCGCTGGGCGATGGCCTGCGTCCCGGCTCCATCGCCGATGCCAATGATGCGGCGCAATTTGCCGAACTGGAGACTTTGGGCGAACTGACCAAAGTCGCCTGGGCCAAGGGCTGTCAGGTGATGATCGAAGGCCCCGGCCATGTGCCTATGCACAAGATCAAGGTCAACATGACCAAACAACTCAAGGAATGCGGTGAAGCGCCGTTCTACACGCTGGGCCCGCTGACCACCGACATTGCACCGGGCTATGACCACATCACCTCTGGAATTGGCGCGGCAATGATTGGTTGGTTCGGCACGGCCATGCTGTGTTACGTCACGCCGAAGGAGCACCTCGGGCTGCCGGATCGCGATGACGTGAAAACCGGCGTCATCACGTATCGCATCGCCGCCCATGCCGCCGATCTCGCCAAGGGCCATCCGGCTGCGCAATTGCGTGATGATGCGCTGAGCCGGGCGCGCTTTGATTTCCGATGGGAAGACCAGTTCAACATCGGGCTCGATCCGGATACGGCACGCCGTTTCCATGATGAAACCCTGCCCAAGGATGCCCACAAGGTTGCGCATTTCTGTTCGATGTGCGGGCCGAAATTCTGCTCCATGCAAATCACCCGCGATTTGCGGGTTGAGGCAGCGGCCATGGCCGGGATGGCGGAAAAGTCCGCGGAGTTCGTTGCTCAGGGCGGTGCGCTCTACGTCGAGGCGGGGACGTAACGCCATGTCGCGGCAGGGACGAAATGCGATGAAGGTTCGCGTCCTTGGGGCGGGCGCCGCGGGCCTTGTGGCGGCGACGGAACTGGCCCGCCACGGCGCCGATGTCGAACTGGTGGATCGCTCGGCGACCCTTGGCGTTGAAGCCTGCGCCTGGTGTGCAGGCGGAATGCTGGCGCCGTGGTGCGAGGGCGAAAGCGCCGAGCCGTTTGTTGTCGAGAACGGCCAGAAGGCGCTGGCTTGGTGGCGCGAACATAGCTCGACCTTCGTGCAGAACGGCACGCTGGTGCTGGCTGGTCGTCGTGATCATGGAGAACTCACCCGGTTCGCCCGCATGAGCGACCACCACGAGCCTTGCGAGGGAAATGCTCTGGCTGCCCTTGAGCCCGACCTTGGCGAGCGCTTCGAGCGCGCGCTGTTTTTTGCCGGGGAAGCGCATGTCGATCCGCGTCTGGCGCTGCAGCACCTCGCCGATGGTCTGGTTGCGGAGGGGGCGAGCCTGCGCCTTGGCCAGACCATGACGCCGGAAGAAGCTGAAAAGGACGTTGATCTGGTCATTGATTGTCGCGGCTTTGCCGCGCGCGATCAGGTGGCGGGTCTGCGCGGGGTGCGCGGTGAAATGATGATCGTGCGGTGTCCCGGCTTCGCGCTGGCACGCGCCGTGCGGCTCTTGCATCCACGCTGGCCGCTTTACGTCGTGCCGCGCGCCGACCATGTGTTCATGCTCGGTGCCACCATGATCGAGAGCGAGCATCATGGCCCAGTGACCTTGCGCTCGGCCGGCGAATTGATCGAAGCCGCTCAGGCGCTGCATCCAGCCTTCAACGAGGCGGAAATTCTCGAACTGCGCGCCGATGTGCGCCCGGCCTTCGCCGACAATTTGCCGCGCGTCGAGCGTCAGGGCAAGACAATCTCGATCAATGGCCTTTACCGGCACGGTTTCCTGCTGTCACCCTGGTGTGCCGGTGAGGCCGTGCGGTTGGCGGGGCTTGGCCCCGAAGCCATTGCCGCCCCGGCCGAGGACTTGGTGGCCTGACATGCGCATCACACTCAATGGCGTGAGCGAGGATTGCGCGGCGGCCACGCTGGCTGAGCTTTTGCAAAGCCTTGATCTTGCCAATGCTGCCATAGCTACCGCCCTCAATGGCAGCTTCATCCGCCGCGACCAGCGCGCCGCGACACCCTTGCACGAGGGCGACGCGGTGGAAATCGTCGCGCCCATGCAGGGAGGATGAGCCATGACATTGTCCCAACCCTGGAGCGATGCACCCATGCGGCTCTATGATCATACTTTCAACTCGCGCCTGCTGCTCGGCACGGCGCGCTACCCTTCACCCGCCGTGCTGGCCCGCGCGGTCGGCGCGTCCAAAGCCGAGATTGTCACCGTGTCGCTGCGCCGGGAACAGGCCGGCCAGCGCTCCGGGCAGGCGTTTTTCGAGCTTTTGCGCAGCTTGAACGTCAAGCTTCTGCCCAATACCGCCGACTGCCATTCCGTCAAGGAGGCTGTGACGACAGCGCATATGGCGCGCGAATTGTTCCAGACCGACTGGATCAAGCTCGAAGTCATCGGCAATGCCGAAACCTTGCAGCCCGATATTTTCGGGCTGGTCGAAGCCGCCCGCATCCTCTGCGCCGATGGTTTTGCGGTGTTTCCCTATATGACCGAGGATCTGGTGCTCGCCGAAAAGCTGCTTGCAGTTGGTTGCAAGGTGCTGATGCCCTGGGGTGCACCGATTGGATCGGGCAGGGGTCTCAACAACAGCTATGGCCTGCGCACGCTGCGGGCCTGGTTTCCCGATGTGCCGCTGATCGTCGATGCCGGGCTGGGCCTGCCGTCCCACGCCGCAGCGGCGATGGAACTGGGCTATGACGCCTGCCTGCTCAATACCGCCGTCGCCAAGGCTGGCGATCCGGCGAAAATGGCAACGGCCTTTGCCAAGGCGATCGCCGCCGGACGCCTCGCCTATGAAGCGCAACCGATGGAGCCGCGCGATTTCGCCGAACCCTCCACGCCCCTGGCCGGCAAGGCGAGGCTCGCATGAAGCTTGATCCTTTTTATCCGATCGTGGACTCGCTTGATTGGATCATGCGCCTTGCGCCTTGCGGCATTCGCTTGATTCAATTGCGCAACAAATCGCTTCAAGGCACGAGATTAACTCGTGAAATTGAAGCCGCCACCGCCTTTTGCCGCGTCCGTGCCATCACCCTTGTGGTCAATGATTACTGGCAGGCTGCACTGGATGCCGGCGCGCCATGGGTGCATCTCGGGCAGGGCGATCTCGATGGCGCCGACGTCAAGGCCCTGCGCAAGCGCGGCATCAAGCTCGGTATCAGCACCCATGATGATGCCGAACTGGAGCGCGCCTTGAGCTTCGCGCCCGATTATGTGGCGCTGGGCCCGATATGGCCGACGCTGCTCAAAGTCATGCCCTTTGCGCCGCAGGGTGTCGCCAAACTCACCACATGGAAGCAGCGGATCGGCGAGGTGAGGCTGGTGGCGATCGGCGGCATCACATTGGAACGTGCGCCCGCTTGTTTTGCGGCCGGGGCAGATAGTGTCGCGCTGGTCAATGATGTCACCGGCGCGGCTGATCCTGCAGGCCGGGCCACCAGTTGGGTTGAGGCTACGCGGCGTCATGCAACATGATCTGCCGCAGTTGCCGTTTTAGTTCGCCCGCTCCCGCTTGTGATACGGCGCACGAAAGCCTATCCTTAGCGCCATGAACCGACCCCTGTTCCAGCCTGATTTCACCAAGCGCCGCCCGCTGCGCCGCGTGCCGCTGCGCATTATCGTGCCCAATGTCATCACTTTGCTGGCTTTGTGCCTTGGCATGACGGCGATCCGCTTCGGCATGGAGGGGAAATTCAATTCCGCTGTGCTGGCGATTCTGGCCGCTGCGGTGTTCGACGGGCTGGATGGGCGTATCGCCCGCGCCCTCAAAGGCACCTCGCGCTTTGGCGCGGAATTGGATTCGCTGGCTGATTTCATCGATTTCGGCGTCGCACCGGCTTTGATCCTCTATATGTGGGGCGTTGACCAGAACAAGGCGCTGGGCTGGTTTGCGGCATTGGTCTTTGCCACCGCCTGCGCGCTCCGGCTGGCGCGGTTCAATGTCAGCCACGACGACACCAGCCAACCGGCCTGGGCTAGCAGTTTCTTCACCGGCATGCCGGCTCCCGCCGGGGCTCTGGTCGTGCTGTTGCCGCTCTATCTCAATCTTTCGGCGCTGCATTGGCCGGTGACGCGGGTCAATATCGGCTTCGATATCATTTATATGCTGCTGGTTGCGTTCCTGATGGTCAGCCGTGTGCCGCATTTCTCCGGCAAGACGCTGGGCCGGGTGCCGCGCGAACAAGTGCCGCTGGTGTTGCTGCTGGGCGCCACCGCCACGCTGTTGCTGTTCACGCTGCCGATGGAAACCATGATCGTGCTGACGCTGGTCTATTTCGCGCTGATCCCGCTAAGCATCCGCAAGGCCGGGGCCTTGCGCGCGGCCGAAAGTGAAGGGGAGGAAGCGGCGGAAGGCTGAGACGTCTGGCATCCTTAGCCGATTTCCTTCAAGCCCCTGCGCATCCGCCGTCCGTTTTCGACATAATGCGCGGCGGAGGCCATAAGCGCCGCCTGAGACTTGCCATCCAGCGTGCGCACAGCTTTGGCGGGCGAGCCGACGATCAACGAGAAATCCGGAAATTCCTTGCCCTCGGTGACCAGCGCATGCGCGCCCACCAGGCACCCGCGCCCGATTTTCGCACCATTCAGCACCACGGCACCCATGCCAACTAGACTGCCAGCGCCAATGGTGCAGCCATGCAGGATAACGCCATGACCAATCGTGCAATCATCGCCGACATCAAGCGGGAAGCCCATGTCGGTATGCAGCACGCACGATTCCTGCACATTGGAGCGCGCGCCAATGCTGATGCGCTCATTGTCGCCGCGCAAGGCCGCGCCAAACCAGATGTTGACCCCTTGGCCAAGTGTCACCTTGCCGATGACATGGGCACCCGGCGCGATAAAGTAATCGCCATCGGCTGGAAGTTCGGGTGAGAGGCCCTCGAGGCTGTAAGTCGGCATGGAAACATCCTGAATTGGTGATTGCGAACGCTAAACCACTTTTTTGTCCGGCGAAAGGCTTAGGTCGGAAACGCGCCTCGCGCTAAATCACCTGTTGACCTGCCCGGAAGTTCATAACACTATGCTTGCAATCGGTGCGCTGCGAAACAAGCGTTCCTACATTGGCGCGGATGGAACACGACAACCAGAAATTGCGGCCGGGCATGGCTTCCTCGCTTCGTGCAGGTGGCATGATGACCGCTGTCTGGTTTGGATGAGTGGTTGAAAATCAGTTGAGATAAGGGAGACACGAATGCCCATGATTCATATGACGGTGAACGGCAAAGCTGTGAAAGGCCATGCTGAACCACGCACGCTGCTGGTGGAATTCATTCGCGATACGCTGCGTCTGACCGGCACGCATGTCGGCTGTGACACCAGCCAGTGCGGGGCTTGCGTCGTGCATGTCGATGGCCACGCCATCAAGAGTTGCACGACCTTGGCCGTAGCCTGCGAGGGCGCGCATGTCACGACCATCGAAGGCCTGGCACATGGCACCGATTTGCATCCGATGCAGGAAGCCTTCCGCGAGCATCATGGTCTGCAATGCGGCTATTGCACGCCGGGCATGATCATGTCGGCGGTGGATATGGTCAACCGCAAGGGCCACGATCTTTCCGAGCACACCATCCGTGAAGAGCTGGAAGGCAACATCTGCCGTTGCACCGGCTATCACAACATCGTGAAGGCGGTGGCAGCTGGCGCCAAGGCGATGCAGGGCATGGCCAAAGCCGCCGAGTGACCTATTTCGAGTATTGCAGGAAACTGAACCATAAACCTGCCTTGGCTTTCGCGCCCGGGCGACAACAATGAATGGGAGAGACGATCATGAGTGCGACCGGCATTGGTGCATCCGTCAAACGCAAGGAAGATTTCCGTTTCATCACGGGCAAGGGCCAGTATACCGCTGACGTCAATCGTCATGGTCAGGCCCACGCCTATTTTCTGCGCTCGCCACATGCGCACGCAACCATCGACGCGATCGATTACGCCGAAGCCCTGAAAATGCCGGGCGTCTGCGCGATCTATACCGGCAAGGATCTTGCCGACGACAAGATCGGCGGCCTGATTTGCGGCTGGATGATCCATTCCAAGGATGGCTCGCCGATGAAGGCGGGCGGGCATCCGGCATTGGCGCAAGGCAAGGTGCGCTATGTCGGAGACCATGTCGCCGTCATCATCGCTGACACGCTGGCGGAAGCCAAGGATGCAGCCGAGAAGATCAACGTCTCTTACGGTGTGCTGCCGGCCAATGCCGACACCGCAAGCGCCATGACATCGGCCACGGTGCATGATGTCGCGCCGGACAACCGGGTCTATGATTGGCATCTTGGCGACAAGGCCGCGACCGAAGCGGCCTTTGCCAAGGCGGCGCATGTCACCAAGCTCGATATCATCAACAACCGCCTCGTTCCCAACCCGATGGAACCGCGCGCCGCTGTTGGCGAATATGAAGAAGGCTCAGGCGTTTTCTGCCTGCACACCACCAGCCAGAATCCGCATGTTGCGCGCCTCGTGCTCTCTGCTTTCATCGGCATCGCGCCGGAAAACAAGCTGCGGGTGATTGCACCGGATGTCGGCGGCGGCTTTGGCGCCAAAATCTTCATCTATGCCGAGGAGACGGTCTGCGTCTGGGCAGCCAAGAAAGTGGGGCGTCCGGTAAAATGGACCGCTGATCGCACCGAGGCCTTCCTTTCGGATGCGCACGGGCGTGACCATGTTTCACACGCTGAAATGGCCCTGGATGCCAACAACAAGATCATCGGCCTGCGGGTGAAGACCACCGCCAATCTCGGTGCCTACCTCTCGACCTTCTCCTCCTCGGTGCCGACCTATCTCTACGCACCGCTGCTTTCGGGCCAGTATAACATTCCGGCCATTTATGCGGAAGTCGATGCGGTCTATACCAACACCTCGCCGGTTGACGCCTATCGCGGTGCCGGTCGCCCCGAAGCCACCTTCCTGGTGGAGCGGATCGTGGAGGTGGCAGCGCGCGAGCGCGGGCTGGATCCGGCCCAGTTCCGCCAGATGAATTACATCACCCAGTTCCCGCATCAGACGCCGCTGATTTTTGCCTATGACGCGGGGGATTTCAACGCCTCGATGGTCAAGGCGCTGGACATGGCCGATTATAAAGGCGTTGGGGCCCGCAAGGCTGCTTCAGCCGCCAAGGGCAAGCTGCGCGGCATCGGCTTCTCCTCCTATATCGAGGCCTGCGGCATCGCCCCCTCGGCAGCGGTGGGTTCGCTCGGGGCTGGCGTTGGCCTGTGGGAATCGGCGGAAGTGCGGGTCAATGCCATCGGCACTGTCGAGGTTCTGACCGGTTCGCACAGTCACGGCCAGGGCCATGAAACCACCTTCGCGCAGCTCGTGTCGGATCGCTTGGGTATCCCGATCGACAATGTGTCGATCGTCCATGGTGATACCGACAAGGTGCAGATGGGCATGGGCACCTATGGCTCGCGCTCTGGCGCAGTCGGCATGTCGGCGATCTCCAAGGCGCTCGACAAGATCGAGGCCAAGGCCAAAAAGGTCGCGGGTTTCGTGCTCGAAGCCGCCGATACCGACATCGAGTTCAAGGATGGCAAATTCACCGTCAAAGGCACCGACAAGACGATTGATTTCGGCTCGGTAGCCTTGCAGGCCTATATTGCCCACAAGTTCACAGGGGCGCAGTTGGAGCCGGGCCTGAAGGAAGGTGCCTTCTATGACCCGACCAACTTCACCTTCCCCGCGGGTGTGCATATTTGCGAGGTCGAGATCGATCCTGACACTGGCGTCACCAAAATCGACCGCTGGACCGCGGTGGATGATTTTGGCGCGGTCATCAACCCGATGATCGTCGAAGGCCAGGTGCATGGCGGCATCGCCCAGGGCATCGGTCAGGCGCTGCTGGAAGGCGCGATCTATGACAAGGACGGGCAATTGCTGACCGCAAGCTACATGGATTACACCATGCCGCGTGCCGATGATCTGCCCAGCTACAAGCTCGGCTTCACCGAGACCCGCTGCCCCTCGAACCCCTTGGGCATCAAGGGCTGCGGCGAAGCCGGGGCGATTGCGGCACCGCCTGCCGTGATCAACGCCATCACCGATGCCCTCGGCCACGAAAACATCGCCATGCCGGCAACGCCGCAGGCCGTGTGGCGCGCCGCCCAGAAAGCGGTGATGAAAAAGGCCGCCGAGTAACCGCGATACTGCCGCCCCGCACTTCGTCGTGCGGGGCCCATCAAGCCCCTTTCGGAGAGACGAGCCATGTATGAATTCGATTATCACCGCCCCGGCACCCTCGATGCTGCGGTCAAGCTGGCCGGCGAAGCCGATGCCAAAATCCTCGCGGGTGGCCACACGCTGATCCCGACCCTGAAACAGCGCCTGGCAGCGCCCAAGCATCTGGTGGATCTGCACGCGCTGCGCGAATTGCAGGGCGTGCATCTCAAGGATGGCCATCTGGTGATCGGTGCCATGACCACCCATGCTCATGTCGCCGATTCGGCGCTGGTGAAGGCGCATCTGCCCGGACTGGCGCAACTGGCGGCTGGCATTGGCGATCCGCATGTGCGCCATCGCGGCACCATTGGCGGTTCCGTTGCCAATAATGATCCGGCGGCTGATTACCCCTCGGCGGTGCTGGCGCTGAACGCCACGATCACCACCAACAAGCGCTCGATCACGGCGGATGATTTTTTCAAGGGCATGTTCGAAACCGCATTGGCGGAAGGTGAAATCATCACCCACATCAGCTTCCCGACCGGCATCAAGAGCGGCTATGCCAAATTCCCGAACCCGGCTTCGCGCTATGCGCTGGTTGGGGTGTTTGTCGCCCAGCACGGCGCCGACGCAAGGGTGGCGGTCACCGGGGCAGGTGCCAATGGCGTGTTTCGCGCCAGCACGCTCGAAGCCGCCCTCAAGGGCAATTTCAGTGCCGCGGCGCTGGACGGCAAGAGCGTCTCGGCTGATGGCATCAACAGCGACATGCACGCCGACGCTGCCTATCGTGCGCATCTGATCGGCGTCATGGCCAAGCGTGCCGTTGCCGCTGCGCATTGAAAACCGCTGCGCTTCATGTCATGCCCCTTCCGCATTGCGGGAGGGGTTTGGCATTTTCTCGGACATGAGAGTAAAGCGCCTCCAAATTGTGCACGCGCCGATAGAAGTGGGCAGATCGGCGCCTCGATGAACGCCGCCCAACCTCAACACGCCCATCCTCAACATGGCCACGGTCGCGCATGACAAGTTTCCAGAAAATTCCCGATTCGATTGATGCCACGCTGACGATGCTGGAGGGCGCGGGCTATATCGGCGAGCGCTCTTTGGCGACGGTGCTGTTTCTGGCGCTCAAAATGGGTCGTCCGCTGTTTCTGGAAGGGGAGGCCGGCGTCGGCAAGACCGAAATTGCCAAGGTTCTGGCGCAAAGTCTCGGGCGCAAGCTGATCCGCCTGCAATGCTACGAGGGCCTTGATATCGCCTCGGCGGTTTATGAGTGGAATTACGCGCGCCAGATGATGGCGATCCGCCTTGCCGAAGCTGGCGGCAATGTCGGCGCGCAAAGCCTCAAAAGCGATATTTTTTCCGATGAATACCTCATCCGCCGTCCGCTGCTGCAGGCGCTGGAGCCTGATGTCAACGGCGCGCCGGTGCTGCTGATCGACGAACTCGACCGCACCGACGAGGCCTTTGAGGCCTATCTGCTGGAAGTGTTGTCGGATTTCCAGATCACCATTCCCGAAATCGGCGTCATCAAGGCTGAGACGCCGCCGATCGTCATTCTCACCTCCAACCGCACGCGCGAAGTTCACGATGCGTTGAAGCGACGCTGCCTTTATCATTGGGTGGATTACCCCGATGCCGCGCGTGAGCGCCGCATTCTGGCGGTGCGCGCGCCCGACGCACCCGCACAATTATCCGCCGAACTCATCGCCTTTGTGCAGCGCTTGCGGAAAGAAGACCTGTTCAAAGTGCCCGGCGTTGCCGAAATGCTCGATTGGGCCAGCGCCCTGACGGAACTCGACGCCGTCGCGCTCGACCCGGCGCAGGTCAATGATACTCTTGGGGTTCTGCTGAAATATCAGGACGATATCTCCAAGATGCAAGGCGGCAAAGCCTTCGAAATTCTGGAAGCCGCCAAGACCGAAGCCAAACTCGCCAGTTTTGGCTAGAAGCGGGGGCGGGGGATAACCAGGTTCCGCCATGTTTCAAGAGTGTGAGGCGCGGATGTGAAAGCCCCAGCATACGGGCAGCGCGGTTCGTGGCCGAGCCCAATGCAGACAAGGCCTCATCGATCCGCCAGCCGACCTCGTGGCGGATCATGAGGTGAGCGAGGTGCGCCCGAGGATCAGCATTCTACGGTTGCCGTGGTGGCCAACGGTTTCGAGAGCGCTGCTTGTGACCCTCGATGTTGTGCGAACAGGCCTTCGGCTGCTTGTGCCGACCATCCGGGCCATTCGAAGATAATTGACCCGCGGATCACTATGATACGCCATCCCTGCCGGATGGCTTCATCTCCTGCGAAAGAGCTCAATGGCGTGGCTTGGTAGCGGGTTGCGAGCCTATAGCCGCTAACGCACATCGCGCTTGGCCAGATGGACACTATTGCAATGCTTCGACCAAATGGCTTCACTGCCAAAACGCGGATTTTGCCGATGTAGTTCCTGTCAATTATATGTTGAATAGTGGAAGTTCTGCATATCGAGCCTTTCGCGACGCTTTTGTCATCTTGTCAAAACTCGGGAGGCGATTTTACACTGCAATGCAAGCTGAACTCGCTTGACGTGCCGAGGTTGCGCGAAATATGTTTCCACGACTGAATTGACGTTCGGATGGATTGGTTATGATTTTCGAAACGTATGAATTTAGAAAGCGGCGAGAGAATAAAACCGAGCCGGACGTCTATAGATACGATGTTGCCCCAAAGCAATTGCGTCATCAGATTTGCGTTGCACTTGAAGAAGGAATTGGATCATACATCCCAGATCCAAATCGTGGTTCTGGATTTTTGTCCGAAACTAGAGATTGTTGGGATTTAATAGATGAAGTATGTGTCAAGGAAGTTGATTCTTATCTTATATACCGTGCAGAATATAACTTAAAGCTACGTGTTTTTAATTTTATTATGAATAGCGAAAGCATTGATCAGCTATTAAGTGTAATTGAAATAGCATGCCGGGCTCTTGCACAAATTGATAACTACTATGAATCGCCAAGAGAAAGGGATGCTAAACAGACAGGTAAGGAATCCATAACAGAGATCAATCAACGTTTTGAACAACATGCAGTTGGCTACCAATATGAAGACCCTATAATCATTCGCGTAGATTCGAAACATGCACATGCCGAGATCATCAAACCAGCGCTGGTTCTTCTGAAAGATCCAATTTTTTCCAAAGTAAATGAGGATTTCATAATCGCGCATAAACATTATCGGGAAGGTCATCTTAAGGACTCTGTTACCGCTGCAAATCGGGCTTTTGAGTGCATGCTCAAGGCGATTTGCGATGCTGAAAACTGGCCCTATGACAAAGGAAGCTCTGCGTCCAATTTGGTGAGTGTGGTCCAAAATAAAAAATTGTTCACACATGATTTCGACAGAATTTTTGCAGCTTGGGCCGCCATGCTGAAAAATGGTCTATCTTCGGTTCGAAATGATGCAGGAGCCCACGGAGAAGGGGCACATGCGGCTGCCGTCACGAAGGAAATCGCGCGCTTTGCCATCAACCTTGCGGCAAGCAATATTCTATTCCTCGGCGAGTCGTATAAGGCGTTGAAGGCCCGACGTGAGGATGTGCCCGACGCGCATTAAAGGATGGGACAGGGCTTGCCACCGGCCTGAGCCCATCCGACCTAACCCTTGCAATCCAGATGTTTGCTCGGAGAGGACACGTGTTTCGAGGAGAGGATTATGTGGCGGAGAGGGAGGGATTTGAACCCCCGATGAGCTTGCACCCATGCCGCATTTCGAGTGCGGTGCATTCGACCACTCTGCCACCTCTCCAGCTATGGTGGCGTGCCTAGCATGGTGCTCGCGTGACGGCAAGACGGGCGGCACCATTGCCCGCGGCCAAACTATTTTGCTGTGTTTGGCTGGCTGATCGGCAGGTTCACAGGCTGGTGCGCTTCCAGCCAGGCGGCAACGGGCGGTTCAAAGCGCATCACCCCATAGGCTATCAGGCTGAGCAGCGCGATCACGCCGAGGAACTCGACCACGAACATCATCAATCTGGTGAACAGGCCGGGGCGGCGCACTTTGCGTGGCGGCGGCGGCGCAGCAACGGTCGGGGCAGGGCTGGCAACCAGGCCTTGCCGGGCCGCATAGCTGGCGGCGGCCTTTTCCACCGTCTGATCGGCGGCAAGGGCGCACTCGCGCTCGACCACCCGTCGTGCGACATATTGGCGCACAACATCGCTCATCGCGTCGATGCGGTCGGATTCGGCCAACAGCAAGCGGCCATGCCGAGTTTCCTGAAAAAAGCGGTAGGTGCGCCGGTCATGGGCCATTTCCACAAAGCCGATGACATCGATGAAAAGCCGCGGATGCGAGCCTTGCGAGATCGCGAAGTCAAACAGGTCGCGTGATCCGGGCGCAGCTTCAATATCGCCGCGCACCGCATCGCTGAGCATTTCCAGCCGGGCATTTTGCGCACCGCGCACTTCCGCCATGGCCTCGCCGCGTTCGGCATTTTCGAGCCGGGCCGCGTGGATGGCCGCGGTGAGCGGTGTCACCGCTGCGGCACTGCTGCCGGTCGGCGCTGCTGGGGCGCCCCGAGCCACTTCATTCATGATCACGCTCCCGACTGGATGGTTGCGCAAATCTTAACCCAATTCCCTGGCCGGGGCGAGTCCGGGGCATGAACCCAAGGCTGCGCCATGTTTGTTATTGGCAAAGTCAGGCGGGCATGCTGAACTCGCTTCATGCAGATGTGGCGGCAAATGATCAGCGGGGCGGGCCGTGCGGCGCTCGACATGGTGTATCCGCCGTCATGCCCGGCCTGCTTTGCTGCGGTTGCGGTGCAGGAGGCGCTGTGCCCGGCGTGCTGGCGTGCCATGGCCTTCATCGAGCGGCCCTATTGCGAGAGGCTCGGCACACCCTTCGCGGTTGATCTTGGCGCGCCCGGCCTGATTTCGCCGGAAGCGGCGGCGCATCCTCCGGTGTTCGGGCGCGCTCGGGCGGTGACGCGCTTTGAAGACGGGCCGTCGCGGCGGCTGGTTCACCGGCTCAAATATGGCGACCGGCCCGGCCTTGCCCGCCCCATGGGCCGCTGGATGGCGCGGGCCGGTGCCGACATCCTCAACGAAGCCGAAATTCTGGTGCCGGTGCCTCTGCACCGCACGCGCCTGTGGAAGCGGCATTATAATCAGGCCAAGGCGTTGGCAGACGGCATACATGCGGTAACGCAGGTTCCCGTCGCCGCCACCTTGCTGCGCCGCGTCAAGGCCACGCTATCGCAAGTCGGGCTCACGCGCCCGCAGCGCGATGATAATCTGCAAGGCGCGTTTCATGTGCGCCCGGAAGATGCGCTGCAGCTCAAGGGCCGGGCGGTGGTGCTGGTCGATGATGTCATGACCTCGGGCGCCACCGCCAATGCGGCTTCGCGGGTGCTGCTGCGGGCCGGGGCAGGGCAGGTCGATGTTCTGGTCTTTGCCCGCGTGTTGCAGGGCTTGTGATTTCTGTGGCAACGCCTATATCGCAGGCGATTGATAACAAGGAAATTCCCGCCATGGCGGACATTGTGATCTACACCAAAAGCACCTGCGGCTATTGCGCGGCGGCCAAAAGCCTGCTCGCCAAGAAGGCGGCGAACTTCCATGAAATCAGCGTCGATGGCGACAGCGCTGCCCAGCGCGCCATGGCTGCGCGCGCCAAGGGCCGCAGCACGGTGCCGCAGATTTTCATCGACGAGCGCCACATTGGCGGCTGCGATGATCTTTATGCGCTGGATGCCGCGGGCGGTCTCGACCCGCTTCTGGCGCTGTGATCTGATGATCCATTACGCGCTGGTCTGTGACTCTGGCCATGAATTTGATGGCTGGTTTGATGGTAGCGCCGGGTGCGAACAGCAATTGACCAGAGGCATGGTGGCCTGCCCATCGTGCCATTCAACGAAGATCAGCAAGGCTTTGATGACACCGGGCCTCGCCAATGCCCGCCATGCCGTGGCGCAAAGCGGCAGCGCAGCGACAGCTGTGCCGCTCAGCCGCGAGGCGGCCATGCGCGGCGCCATGCAGGCGTTACGTCGACAGATGCTGGCCGGGGCGCAGAATGTCGGCCGCGAATTTGCGGCTCAAGCCCGGCAGATGCATGATGGCGAGATCGACACCAAGGCGATTTATGGCCAAGCCAACCGCGATGAGGTCGTGAGCCTGCTGGAAGATGGCGTTCCAGTGCTGCCGCTGCCGCCAGCTCCCGAAGAGCAGCACTAAGTGGCGTTGTCCCGACGCCTGGCGACGATCATGTAATTGACATCCATGTCGGCGTTTTTGTTCCAGCGGTCAGCAAGCGGGCTATACGTCACGCCCGTTGCCTCGATGACCCTGAAACCAGCGCGCGACAGCGGGCGTTTCAACTCGCCCGGCTGCACGAATTGCGACCATTTATGCGTGCCCGGGGGCACCCAGCGCAGCACATATTCAGCGGCGACAATGGCCAGAGCCATGCTTTTCAGCGTGCGGTTGAGCGTAGCCATGAACAACAGGCCGCCCGGCGCGACTAATTGTGTCGCGGTCGCGACAAAGCCGGGCACGTCGGCCACATGCTCGACCACTTCCATGGCCAGCACGGCATCGAAGCTGGCACCATCCGCAGCAATCGCTTCGGCGCTGGTGGCGCGATAATCGATCATCAAGCCGTGGCGCTCGCCATGCAGGCGGGCAATGTCGACATTGCCCGGGCCGGGATCAATGCCGGTCATCTCGGCACCAAGCCGCGCCAGCGGTTCGCTGAGAATGCCGCCGCCGCAACCAATATCAAGCATGCGGCGCCCGGCGAGCGGCAACGTGCCTGCCGGTGGGGCTCCGAAATGCTCAAGCATGTGGTCGCGGATGAAGGCAATGCGCACCGGGTTGAGCTTGTGCAACTGGCGCATCGGCCCGCGCTCGCGCCACCATTCATCGCCCAGCGTCTCGAAACGGGCAACGTCGGCGGGATCAATGCTGGGCGCAGTCAGTGTCATATCAACGGGTTCCTGCAAGGGCGCCCTAGGTAGCGCGAAGCGGCGCCGCTGCCAAGCACCATTTCGCCAAGTTGCGCCCATCAGGACGCCATGCCGCGGGTAATCAGCCCCAAAAAGGCCGTCACGCTTGTCAGGCGCGGGCTTCGCGTCCATAAGAGCCGGGCAAACAAGCTGTACGACCCGATGGCAATGTCTTTTCCTCGTGATCCCGACACTTTGGCGGCGCAATTTGCCGCCCTCACTTTGGCGGCGGCGGTGCCGATCATGGAGATTTATGGCCGCGACATCGCAGCGCGCGCCAAGGCCGATGGCAGCCCGGTGAGCGAAGCCGATGAACGCGCCGAAGTGATCATTCTTGGCGCTCTAGCAGATATGTTGCCCGATGTGACGATCATTGCCGAGGAAGCTACCGCCCAGCATGGTCTCGGCGCTTGCGGCAATTGTTTCGTGCTGGTTGATCCGCTTGACGGCACGCGCGAGTTTTTGCAGCGCAACGGCGAATTTACCGTCAATATCGCGTTGGTGCGTGACGGGCGGCCGGTGGCGGGGGCTGTGTTTGCGCCAGCCTTGGGACGGTTGTTCTGGGGCGGAACATCGGCCTTCGGTTGTGAGGCGCAACCAGGCGGCCAGCTACCGCAACGCTCGGTGTGGCGCGAACTGCATGTCCGCACCCCTGGCAGCCAGCTGGTGGCCATGGCGAGCCGGTCGCATGCCGATGCCCATACCGCCAGCTTCCTTGCCAGTGCCGGGATCAGCGAATGGCGCGCCGCCGGATCGTCGTTGAAATTCTGCGCGCTGGCGGCCGGGGAAGCTGATATTTATCCGCGCTTCGGGCCAACGATGGAATGGGACACGGCGGCCGGTGATGCCGTGCTGCGGGCGGCAGGCGGCATGGTTTTTGACGAGCATGGCGCGCCCTTGG
>JAJZGX010000055.1 GCA_021804825.1 Pseudomonadota bacterium
CGCAAAATTGTGGTGATGAGCGGTGCTGGGCTTTCCACCGAATGCGGCGTGCCGGATTTTCGTTCGAGCGGCTCGCCGTGGCTGACCCATCCGCCGATCGCTTACGCCGATTATCTGGCGAGCCCGGCGCTGCGCAACGAAGGCTGGCGGCGCAAATTCGCGCTGGACGATACTTGTGCCGGGGCAAGACCGGGGCGCGGCCACACGGCGCTGGCGGCAATGGTCGCGAGCGGCCACGTCATCGGCATCATCACCCAGAACATTGATGGCTTGCATCAAGCCTCCGGAGTCCCCGCCACGGCGCTGGCGGAATTGCACGGCAACGGCACCTTCGCGGCCTGCCTTACCTGCCAGAAGCGTTACGAACTCGCCGCGCTGCGCGCCGCGTTCAGCACCCACGGCGCCGTGCCTGCTTGCACCTGCGGCGGCATCATCAAATCAGCAACGATTTCATTTGGGCAGGCCATGCCGAGGGCACCTCTGGCGCAGGCCGAGGCCTGGGCGCGCGGCTGCGATCTCTTCATCGTGGTCGGCTCGTCGCTGCTCGTTCAGCCTGCCGCAAGCTTGCCTCTGGTCGCAAAACAGGCCGGTGCGCGCCTTGCCATCATCAACCGTGAAGTGACCCCGCTCGATACGGTGGCCGACATGGTGCTGCATGCCGAAGTCGGCCCGGTCCTCGATGCTTTGCATGTGCATAACAAGAATGTTCCACAGAATTCCGACAAGGCCGCTGTCGCCACGATTCCTTGATGCTATGCTTGTTCATCTGATTCGTTTTGCGACGGATCCCAAGCATTCTTCAGTACGTGGAGTTGTTCCGTGGCCAACGGGATTTCAGTGCCTTCAAATCACCTTCCGACCGATATTGCCGGCACGGAAATTGGTGGAACCGATGCAGCGGGCGAACGCCCCGCCGGCCTTATAAATCTCGCCGGCAGGGTCAAGTGGTTCGATGTCACCAAGGGCTTTGGCTTCATCGTGCCCGATGGCGGCGGCGCTGATGTGCTGCTGCATGTCACTGTGTTGCGGCGCGATGGCTTTCAATCAGTGCAGGAAGGCATGCGGATTGTCTGCGAAGCGCAGCGACGCGAAAAAGGCCTGCAGGTGTTCAAGGTGGTGTCTGTCGATGAATCGACCGCCGTCCACGCTTCGGAGCAGCCGCTGGCGCGCACCAATGTCCAGGTGGTGCCCAAGGGTGGCTATGAAATTGTCATCGTCAAATGGTTCAACCGGTTGCGTGGCTTCGGCTTCGTGTCGCGCGGCGATGGCACCGAGGATATATTCATCCACATGGAGACGCTGCGCCGCTACGGCATCGCCGAAGTCAAAACCGGTGACAGCCTGCTGGTGCGCTTTGGCGACGGCCCCAAGGGCCTGATGGCTGCCGAGGTGCGGCTGCTGGAATCGGCCCTGCCTGCATCGCACTGACGGTTGGTGCGCCTGCCCTGCTGTGTTAGGACAGGGTTCATGCGGGACGCAGCAAGATAGGGTTGAAGGCGATGCGGCAGGTAGTGGCGGTTCTTGGAGTCTTGCTCGGGCTCGCAGCGGCCCATGCCGAAACCAGCCTTGATCGCCTGAGCATCACCACCGCATCGGGCGCTCACAAGTTCAAGGTCGAGGTCATGCACGGCACCGCCGCATTGGAGCGCGGGCTGATGTTTCGACGCTTCATGCCGAAGGATCACGGCATGCTGTTTGATTTCGGCACCACCGCGCCGGTGATGATGTGGATGAAGAACACCTATATTCCGCTCGACATGGTGTTCATCGACAAGAGCGGCCACGTCATCAATGTCGCCGCCAATGCCCAGCCGATGGATCTGAAGATCATCCCTTCGGCGAAGCCCGCCTATGCAGCCCTTGAAATCAATGCCGGGATCGCCGCCGACATTGGCCTGAAACCCGGCGATGTCGTGCATGATGCCCTGTTTCACAACCAGTGACGCCGAGCCATGACCCCCTGGTCGGCTTCCATTATCACGCTGTTTCCCGATATGTTTCCCGGGCCACTCGGTGTTTCGCTGGCAGGCGAGGCGCTGAAGCGCGGCCTCTGGCAGTTGCAGGCCCACGATCTGCGGGCTTTCGGGCGCGGGCGCCATCGCGCCGTCGATGACACACCCGCTGGCGGCGGCGCCGGCATGGTGCTGCGCGCCGATGTCATGGCTGATGCCATCGACGCGCATTGGCCGCCGCACGACGCCCGCCCACGCCTGTTGCTGAGCCCACGCGGCGCCCCCATGACGCAGGCCATGGTGCGCCAGTGGGCGCAGGGGCCGGGCGTCGCCCTGCTATGCGGACGGTTCGAGGGGGTTGACGAGCGCATCATTGCCGCGCGCAGCCTGACCGAAGTGTCGATCGGTGATTATATTCTGTCAGGCGGCGAGATGGCGGCTTTGACGCTGCTTGATGCCTGCGTGCGCCTGCTGCCGGGCGTCATGGGCGCACCCGCCTCTGGGGACGACGAGAGTTTCGAGACCGGCCTGCTCGAATATCCGCATTTCACAAGGCCCGTCGATTTTGAAGGCCACAGCATACCTGATGTTCTGCGCTCAGGGGACCATGGCCGTATCGCGCGCTGGCGCAGGGAGCAGGCCGAGGCCATCACCCGCGCAAGGCGGCCCGATCTATGGGCAAGGCGCGCGCCTTGATCAAGCCATGCCTGCCACCGCCGCACCGCTGCCATGGTGACAAAATCACTGGCGTGGCACATAGTCGTGCGCATCCGCTGAAGCTATATATGATCACATCATGACCCTTTCCAACCGCAAGCCGCCCGCCAAGACCGATGCCCCGCAGGAGCCGTTCAAACGCGCTGTGGCCGGTTGCCTGCGCGCCATGGCGGGTGCTCCCAATCTGGAGATTACCTTTGCCGCCGAAAAGCCGGGCCTGACCACGGGCGATGGCATGTTGCGCGCCAGATTGCCGGAACCGCCGCGCCGCCTCGGCGCCCGTGAAGCGGCGATCCTGCGCGGCCAGGCCGATGCCTTTGCCCTCAAGCTGGCGCTGCATGATGAGGCGGTGCACCGCAAGATCGCGCCGCAAGGCCAGGCCGGGCGGGCCGTGTTCGAGGCGGTTGAACAGGCGCGCTGCGAGGCCATCGGCGCACAGCGCATGGAAGGCGTCAAAGCCAATCTTGGCGCGATGTGGGAGGATCACTACCATCGCGGCCCCTATGCCGAAGTTTCGGATCGTGCCGACGCGCCTCTGGAACACGCGCTGGCCTTGATGGTGCGCGAGCGCCTCACCGGTGTCCCCGCCCCCGCCATGGGCCAGAACATCGTCAATCTCTGGCGCGATTACATCGAGGAGCGGGCCGGTGCCGATCTCGACGCCTTGGCGCGCGACATTGGCAACCAGCGGGCCTTCGGGCGCACCGTGCATAAATTGCTCGAAGCCCTGGACATGGGCGAAGACCAGCCCTTCGACGCCGATGACAATGACGAGGACAATGACGAGGGCGACAACGATCAGGGCCAGAATGGCGAGGCCGAGGCGCAGGACGAGGCGGCCGGCGAGGTCGCGGACGTGCAGCGCGCCGATGACGCCGAAGATGAGGCCGGTGACGGCACCATGGATGCCGACGACGCGCCATCGGGCGATTTCACCGATGAGGGCGATGCCGGCGAGGCCGAGGAAGCAGCCGAGAACGCGCCGCCGACCGGGCCGCTTTCCGCCATGCGGCTCAATGATTACAAGGCCTGGACCACAAAATTCGACGAAACCTTGCCAGCCGAAGAGCTGTGTGAACCCGAAGAACTCGACCGCCTGCGCAGCTATCTCGACAAGCAGTTGCAAAACCTTTCCGCCGTGGTGGCACGCCTCGCCAACAAGCTGCAACGCCGCCTGATGGCGCAGCAGAACCGCTCCTGGGAGTTTGATCTCGAAGAAGGACTGCTCGACCCCGCCAAACTGTCGCGCGTGGTCACCGACCCGCGCCAGCCACTGTCTTTCAAGCGCGAGAAGGACATGGATTTCCGCGACACCGTGGTGACGCTGCTGATCGACAATTCCGGTTCGATGCGAGGGCGGCCTATTACTGTCGCCGCCACCTGCGCCGATATTCTGGCGCGCACTCTGGAGCGTTGCGGCGTCAAGGTCGAAATTCTCGGCTTCACGACGCGGGCATGGAAAGGCGGGCAGGCCCGGGAAGCCTGGCTGCAACAGGGCAAACCGGCATCGCCGGGCCGCCTGAACGACCTGCGCCACATCATCTACAAGAGCGCCGACGCGCCGTGGCGCCGCGCCCGCAAAAACCTCGGGCTGATGATGCGCGAAGGCCTGCTGAAGGAAAATATTGACGGCGAAGCGCTGGATTGGGCGCATAATCGGCTTCGCGCCCGCAGCGAGCAGCGCAAGATCCTGATGATGATTTCAGATGGTGCGCCGGTGGATGATTCGACGCTCTCCGTCAACCCCGGCAATTATCTCGAACGGCATTTGCGCCACGTTATCGACGAGATCGAGAACCGCTCGCCGGTGGAACTCATCGCCATCGGCATCGGGCATGACGTCACGCGCTATTACCGCCGCGCCGTCACCATCGTCGATGCCGAAGAACTCGGCGGCGCCATGACCGAAAAGCTCGCAGAACTCTTCGACGAGCACGCCCGCGCTGCCGCCAAGGCACCACAACGGCCGCGCCGCTGAAAAACGCACCGCAATCTGCCCCCTGAAGGGGCAACAAGCCGACGCGGCGCAAAGCCAGATAGAAGCAAAAATGGTGGTCCCGACGTGATTCGAACACGTGACCTTCGGTTTAGGAAACCGCTGCTCTATCCTGCTGAGCTACGGAACCACACGCCCCCCTGATAGCATAGCACGCATAAAAGGGAATGCCCCCGTTGCGGCGCTGCGGCCAAGCCAGACCGCACGCGCGGGGCAAGCTCGCAGCTACCCCGCCCGCGCCAGATCTTCAGGCAGACTGTAAGCCCATTGCGTGATGTTTCCGGCCCCCAGCAGCACGACATAATCCCCCTCGCTGGCCAATGACCGCACCAAAGGTGCCAGATCTTCAGGGCGATCAAGGCTGAGCACCTGGCGATGGCCATGCGCTTTGATGGCAGCAACCAGATGCTCGCGGTCGATGCCGGCAATAGGCGCTTCGCCGGCAGCATAGACATCGGCGATGATGACCGCATCGGCATCATTGAGGCAGGTGGCGAATTGATCGAACAGGGATTGCAGCCGCGTAAAGCGATGCGGCTGCACCACGGCGATGACATTGCCCTTGGTCGAGGCGCGGGCTGCCCGCAGCACGGCGGCGATTTCCACCGGATGATGGCCATAATCATCGAAAATGGCGACGCCGTTCCACGAACCGGTGCGGGTGAAGCGCCGCTTGACGCCGCTGAACCCGGCGAGCGCCTGGCGAATATCATCGGGCTTCATGCCAAGCTCATAGGCCACGGCGAGGGCCGCCGTCGCATTGAGGGCATTATGATGGCCCGGCATCGGCAGCATCAGATTGTCGATGCGCACGTCCTTGCCGCTCTTGCGGTCGCGCACCAGCACGTTGAATTTCGAGACGCCGCCATCGAGCACAATGCTCTCGAGGCGCACATCGGCCTGCGGATTTTCACCATAGGTTATGACGCGGCGATCTTCGATCCGACCCACGAGATCCTGCACGGTGGCATGGTCGAGGCACATCACCGCAAAGCCATAGAACGGCAGGTTCTCGACAAAATCGCGGAAAGCCTTCTTGACGGCATCAAAGGTGTGGAAATGATCGAGATGTTCGGCATCGATATTGGTGATGATCGCCACATCGGCAGGCAGCTTCAGGAAGGTGCCATCGCTTTCGTCGGCCTCCACCACCATCCAGTCCCCCTCGCCGAGCCGCGCATTGGTGCCATAGGCATTGATGATACCGCCATTGATCACGGTAGGGTCAAAGCCGCCGGCATCGAGCAAGGTGGCAACCAGCGAGGTCGTCGTGGTCTTGCCATGGGTGCCGGCAATGGCGACGCATTGGCGCAGCCGCATCAATTCTGCCAGCATTTCCGCGCGCCGCACCACCGGGAGGCGACGCTCGCGCGCCTCGCGCAATTCCGGGTTCTCGCGCTTGATGGCGGTTGAAACCACCACCACAGCCGCATCACCAAGATTTTCGGCCTTATGGCCAATGTGAACCACAGCACCCTTGTCGCGTAACCGCTTGACATTGGCATTGTCGGCGGCATCCGAACCCTGCACCTTGTAGCCGAGGTTGATCAGCACTTCGGCAATCCCGGACATGCCGATGCCGCCGATCCCGACAAAATGGATCGGCCCCAGGGTCTGTGGCAATTTCATATTCAGCTCTCCAATTTATGCTTTTGCGCCACGCTGAGCACCAGTTCGGCCAGTCTCGCTGCGGCATCGACGCGCCCCTGCGCCTTGGCAGCCTGTGCCCGCTGGGCCAGCGCCAGGGGATTGTCAAGCGCCTGTTCCAGCGCCTGCGCCACCCAAGGCGCGGTGAAATCGCTCTGCCGAATGACTTTCACCGCGCCGCTTTTTTCAAGCTCGGCGGCATTGGCCGCCTGATCCTGATCGAGCGCATGCGGAAACGGCACGAGAATCGCGGGGCGACCGATCACCGCCAGTTCCGCCACGGTGGACGCACCGGCGCGCGCCACAACGAGATGCGCCGCCGCCATTCTGGCGGGAAGGTCGGTGAAAAAACTCTCCACCACCGCATCCGTATGCGAGGCGGCATAGGCGGCCCGCACACGCGCCACGTCCTCCGGCCGGGCCTGCTGCACGATGTGCATGTTGGCACGCAGCGCCTCGGGCATCAGGCGCAAGGCTTCCGGCATGATATCGGCAAAGACCCGCGCGCCCTGCGACCCGCCGGTGATCAGCACGTTGAGGCCGCCCTGCTCGAGGGCCGGATAGGCCGTTGCCGCCGCAGCGAGCACCGCCGGGCGCACCGGATTGCCGACATCGCGTGCCTTGGCGCGCAATGCAGCATCGCTGCCCCCGAGACGCCCGAAGCCCGTGGCAATGGCCGTGACCCGGCGCGCCAGCGCCCGGTTAGCCGCGCCCAGCACGGCATTCTGCTCGTGCAGCACCGTGGGAATTTTCTGCAAGGTTGCAGCCATCAACGGCGGCACGGTGGGATAGCCACCAAAGCCAACGACGATGGCCGGCTTGAGCTGCTTCAGCAAGCCCCGGGCTTGCAGAGTGCCACGCGCTAAAATCAGTCCGGCCTTGATTTTGCCTGCCAGTGAGCCACCACGCGGCGTCGCCGAGGCAATCACATGCACACGGTCAGCGGGAAAACTTCCGGTATATTTTTGCGCACGGCTGTCGGTGACAAGTTCAACCCTGTAGCCGCGACGGCGCAGCTCTTCGGCCAGCGCCTGAGCCGGGAACAAATGCCCGCCCGTGCCGCCTGCGGCCAGCACCACCAAATCCTTGTTGTTCATGCCGCCATTCCCACGGGCTCAGCAGTCTCCAGCAGAACTTCGCTGCGCGGTCGCTTGCGCGTGACCGCGATCAGAAATCCGGCCCCCAGCGCCAGAGCCATCAACGACGACCCGCCA
The DNA here is from genome assembly GCA_021804825.1 of Pseudomonadota bacterium. Taxonomy (GTDB): domain Bacteria; phylum Pseudomonadota; class Alphaproteobacteria; order Rhizobiales; family Beijerinckiaceae; genus REEB77. Next base: position 7,527 of record JAJZGX010000055.1, read on the forward strand.
TAGGAGATAAACGGAAGGGTCATGCCCTTGGCCGGCATCAAATCAAGATTGACCGCCATGTTGATGCAGCTTTGCAAGCCGAACTGCACCAGCAATCCGGTGGCAGCAAAACGGCAGAACGGGTCTTCATCGCGTGCCGCACGGCGCAGCCCGCGCAACACCACGAAGGCAAAGAGCGCCATCAGCGCAATGCAGAACAGAATACCAAATTCCTCGCCGGTGACCGCAAAGATGAAATCCGTGTGCGAATCCGGCAAGATGCGCTTGATGACGCCGCCGCCCGGCCCGCGCCCGAACCAGCCCCCCGAATAAAAGCTATCGAGCGCCGTCTCCACCTGAAAGGCATTGGTGCCCAGATGCGCTGCCTGCGGGTCCAGAAACGAGATGATGCGCTGGTGCACATGCGGCGACAGCTTGTAGGCCAGAAGAACGCCGATCGCCCCCAACCCGCCGATGCCGACAATCCACAGAATATGCACCCCCGCCACCAGAAACAGCGCCGCCCACACCAGCGAAATCAGCATGGTCTGGCCAAAATCCGGCTGCAGGATCAGGGGAATGATGGTCAAGGGCAATAGCAGGATGGCAATGGTCGTGCCCGGCATTTTCCTTTGCTTTGCGCCTTCCGAAAAGGCCCATGCCGCCAGCACCACAAAGGCGGGCTTGAGAAATTCCGAAGGCTGAATGCCAAAAATCCAGCGCCTTGCGCCCTTGATTTCATGACCGAATTTCAAAGCCAGCAGAATGGCCAGCATCGCCCCGGCATAGGTCACAAGCGACGCGCGCCGCACCTGACGCGGATCAAGCGTCGAGACCCCGAGCATGATCAGGATCGCTGGCACCAGATACATCGCCTGACGATGCACGAAGTGAAACGGCGGCAGGCCAATGCGTTCGGCCACGGGCGGTGACCCGGCCATGGAAAGGATCAGCCCGAGTGCCATCAGCACCAGAAAAGCGCCAATCTGCCATTGGTCAACCGTCCACCACCAGCGGGCGAAATGCGAGCGTTCAGCGCGTGAGATCATGGCTTTAGCCTCCGGTTGACACGTGTTCGAGCGAAGCGACGACATCGCGGAAGCGCGCCCCCCGCACTTCGAAATTGGCAAATTGATCATAGCTTGCGCAGGCCGGCGACAGCAGAACCACCGGGTTCGGTCGCCGGGACGCGGCGGCATCGCGCGCGGCAGCCTTTGTGGCCGCCTCGAGTGTGCCGGAAATTTCAAAAGGCACGTCCGCGCCCAGCGTCGCCGCAAAATCCTGCGCCGCGGCGCCGATGAGATAGGCCTTGGCGATGCGCTTAAAATACGGCCGCAGCGCCTCGATGCCGCCTTCCTTGGCTTTGCCGCCGACGATCCAGAAAATATCATCAAATGAAAGCAGCGCTTTTTCGGTCGAGTCGGCGTTGGTCGCCTTTGAATCGTTGATGAACAGCACCGGGCCGCGCGCGCCCACCTGTTCCATGCGGTGCGGCAGGCCAGCAAAGCTCTTCATCGCCGCGCCGATCACGTCATGGGGCACGCCGGAACGCGCGCAGGCGATGAATGCGGCAGCGGCGTTCTGGCCATTATGCGCACCGCGCAGCGTGCCAATGCCGTTGAGATCGACCAGCATTTCGATGATGGCACCGGGGCCAAGCAGCGAGACGGCACAAAACAACCGGCCCTGATCATGGAACACCACGCCTGCTGCATCTTCGCGCGCGGACGAAAAGCCGGAAACTGTCTTTTGTGCAGCGATCAGCCGCCCGGCAATGTCGCGGCAATAGCCGTCGTCGACGCCAACAACGGCGATGGTCGCATTCGACACCAGCCGCTCCTTGATCGCCGCATAATTCTTCATGGTACCGTGCCGGTCGATGTGATCGGGCGTCAGATTGAGCAGGACGCCGATGCCAGGCTTCAGCGTCGGCGCAAGATCTATCTGGAAGGTGGAACATTCGATGACATGGATTCGCCCCTCGGCGGGCGGCTCCAGCGCCAGAATCGGCACGCCGATATTGCCGCCCATCTGCACATCCCGGCCCGCTTCGCGCAGAATATGGGCGATCAGTGCGGTCGTCGTGGATTTGCCATTGGTGCCGGTGATGGCAATGAACGGAGCGCCCGGCGCCAGAGCGCGGCGCTCGCGGCAGAACATCTCGATGTCGCCAATGATCTCGACCCCGGCAGCCTTGGCTTTGGGCACCGTCCAGTGCGGCTCGGGATGGGTGAGCGGCACGCCGGGCGAGAGCACGAAAGCCGAAAACTGTGACCAGTCAGCGGTCGTCAGATCGGTAAGCATCAGGCCCGCCGCCTGCGCCTTGTCGCGCGCCGCCGCGCCGTCATCCCAAGCGGCAATGCGCGCCCCCCCGGCCAGCAAAGCCTGCGCCGTGATCAGCCCGGAACCACCCAGCCCGAACAGCGCAACGTTTTTACCGGCAAAACTTGTCAGCGGCGTCATGGTTCAGCGCACCTTCAGCGTTGCAAGGCCCATCATGGCGAGCACAAACGAGATGATCCAGAAACGCACGACGATCTGGCTTTCCGACCAGCCCAATTGCTCGAAATGATGATGGATCGGCGCCATCAGGAAGATGCGCTTCTTGGTCAGTTTGAAATAGCCGACCTGCAGGATCACCGAGACAGCTTCGACCACGAACAGCCCGCCGACCACAACCAGCACCACTTCGTGCTTGATCGCCACCGCAATGGTGCCGATCAATCCGCCGAGCGCCAGCGATCCAGTATCACCCATGAAAATCTGAGCCGGCGGCGCATTGAACCACAGGAATCCAAGCCCGGCCCCAACCAAAGCCCCGGCGACAACCATAAGCTCGCCCGCGCCACTGACGTAATTGACGCCGAGATAGGCCGATGTGTTGATATTGCCGACAAAATACGCAATCAGCCCGAAAGTGCCCGCCGCGATCATCACCGGCACGATGGCGAGACCATCAAGCCCATCGGTGAGATTGACCGAATTGCCTGCCGCAACAATCACCAGCGGCCCGAAGATCAGAAACAGCAAGCCAAGATCGGCGACAAAATGCTTGTCGAACGGCACGGCCAGCCAGGCCGCTTCATGGGTGACATGAAACAGCGGCGCCACCAGCGCGGCGAAAAGCCCGGTAATGCCCCCCACCCCGGCTTGCGGCCATAAATCCGCGCACATCATGCCATAGGCGGCAACCACGCCGATCAGCATTTCGAAGCCAAGGCGCGCCCGGCCGGAAAAGCCATGATGCGACTGCTTGGTGACTTTGAGATAATCGTCATAAAAGCCGATCGAACCGAAGCCGAGCGTCACCCACAACACGATCCAGACAAAGGGACTGTGCGGATTCGCCCACAGAACCGTCGAGACGACGAGGCCGCCAAGAATCATCAGCCCGCCCATGGTGGGCGTGCCCTTTTTGGTGAGCAGATGCGATTGTGGGCCATCGGCGCGGATCGGCTGGCCTTTGCCTTGTCGGCGGCGCAGCGACAGGATGCTGGAGGGGCCAAACATCATGACCAGAAACAACGAGGTCGCCGTCGCCCCGCCTGCCCGAAACGTGATGTAGCGGAAGAGGTGCAAAGGTGAATAAAGATAGGCAAAATCATTCAGGAACGTCAGCATTGCATTATCTCAGATTTCTTCCGCAGAGGCGCGGTTCGCGAAGGCTTCACGCAGCGCGGTGACAATCAGGCCCATTTTGCTGCCATTCGAGCCTTTGACCATGATCACATCACCAGCGTGCACATTGTCCCGCAGCAGCGCTATCATATCCAAAGATGCTAGTGCACTGGCAGCGCGGCGCGATTGAGGCAGCGACTCATGAAGCCCGGCCATCAGCGGCCCCACCGTGAAAACCTGATCAATGCCAAGCTGTTCGATGTCGTCGCCAAGCGCCCGGTGCAAGGCCATCGATTGGTCACCAAGTTCGAGCATATCGCCCAGTACGGCAATCCGCCGCCCGGTTTGCGTCGAGGGTTTCGCAGCGGCCAGCACGGCCAGCGCCGCGCGCATCGAGGCGGGGTTGGCATTGTAGCTTTCGTCAATCAAGCTCGCTTGGCCTTGCGCCAGATAGAGCGTCGAGGTCTCGCCCCTGCCCTTGGGCGCGCCAAATTCGGCCAGCGCCGCGGCCGCTTTGCCAAGTTCAAGTCCCATCGCCCGCGCTGCGAGCAGCAGGCCCAGCGCGTTCTGGGCAAAATGCACGCCTGCAGCGCCGATGCGAAATTCGAGGTTCTGTCCCAAAACCCGCGCCTTCACATAGGTCGAGCCTTCGCGCACTTCGGCGTCAACAAGCTGGGCTTCAGCACCAGGATCACGACCAAAGCTCATGATGTGGCGGGCGGGCGATTGGCGCGCCATCGCGGCGAGCATCTCGAATTGCGGGATATCGCGGTTGATCACCGCCGCGCCGCCCGGCACCAGCCCGGAAAAAATCTCGCCCTTGGCGCGGGCAATGTCATCCACAGAGGCAAAATGCTCAAGATGAACGGGCCCGACATTGGTCACCAGCGCGATATGCGGGCGCACCATCGCCACCAGCGGCGTGATTTCCCCCGCATGGCTCATGCCGATTTCAAACACGCCATAGCGGCTGGCTTCCGGCATGCGCGCCAGCGTCAGCGGCACACCCCAATGATTGTTGAACGAGGCCACTGCCGCATGGGTGGCGCCAGCCTGCCGCAACATCAGCGCCAGCGCCTCCTTCGAGGAGGTCTTGCCGACCGATCCGGTAATGGCCGCGATCCGCCCCTTGGAGCGTTGCCGCGCCGCTATGCCAAGACGCTCCAGCGCGCCTTGCACATGATGAACCACCAGCAAAGGCCCGCTTGCGCGCAAGGCATCGGCATGCGCCTCGTCCACGACCGCCACCGCAGCGCCCGCCGCGAAGGCTTTGGTGACATAGTCATGGCCATCGCTGTTGTCGCCACGGATGGCAAAAAACAAATCGCCCGGCGCAAGGCTGCGGCTGTCAATCGAGATGCCGGTGACGGCGGCGGGCAGCATCCCGGACACCCGGGCCTGCAAAGGCGCGACCAGTGCAAGTGCGCGCCAGAGCGGGGGCGAAGTTGGGCTGAGGTCATTCATGAGGCTTGGTCTTTGAGCAGAGTTGCAACGACATCATGGTCGCTGAACGGCAAAACCCGCGTGCCAATGATCTGTCCGGTTTCGTGTCCCTTGCCGGCGATCAGCAAAATATCCCCGGGCGCCAACGCCTTCATGGCAACGGCTATAGCCTCTGCCCTATCGCCGATCTCGCGAGCTTTTGGCGCGCCCGCCAAAATCGCAGCGCGGATCAGCGCCGGATTTTCCGAGCGTGGATTGTCGTCGGTGACGATCACATCATCGGCCCGCGCGGCGGCAATTTCCCCCATCATCGGGCGCTTGCCGGGATCACGATCCCCGCCGCAGCCAAAAACCACGACCAGCCGTCCTTTCGTCAGGGGCCGCAATGTCTCCAGCACCTTGGCCAGAGCATCAGGCTTGTGGGCATAATCAATGAATATCTCGGCACCATTGCGGGTCCCGGCATGATCGAGGCGCCCCGGCGCGCCTTTGAGCTTGCCGAGCGCCGCCATCACCTGATCTGGCGTGGCGCCGGTGGCTATGGCAAGGCCGGCCGCGACCAGCGCATTCGCAACCTGAAACGCCCCCGCCAACGGCAGGCGCAGGGCAAAACTATCCCCAGCATGTTCAACCACAAGATCAGTGGCAAAACTATGGGCCACGGCTTGCCGCAGGATCAGGTCCTTGCCTGCCCGCCCGGTGGTGAAAAGCTTCAGCCCGCGCTGCGAAGCTCTGACGATCACTTGCGCCGCCACCACGCTGTCGGCATCGATGACAGCGGCCTTTCCTTCTTCAAGTAACACTTCAAATAATCTCATTTTAGCATTGAGATAGCTTGCAAAATCTTCGTGGTAATCAAGATGGTCGCGGGACAGGTTGGAAAATCCCGCCGCGCTCAGGCGCACGCCATCGAGACGGCGCTGATCGAGGCCATGCGAGGACGCCTCCATGGCCAGATGCGTCACCCCTTCATCGGTGAGTTGCGCCAGACGCTGATGCAGACTGATGGGATCAGGCGTGGTCAGCGAGCCATAATCCGGGCCTTTGGGCGAAATGACCCCGAGGGTGCCAAGCGAAGCGGCGGCAAGGCCCTGCTGCGCCCATATCTGCCGGGTGAATTCAGCGATCGAAGTTTTGCCGCTGGTGCCGGTGACAGCGACGATTGTCGCCGGCTGGCGTTGATAAAACCGCGCCGCAGCATGGGCCAGAGTGGCGCGAACATCCACCACGATGATTTGCGCCACAGCTTTGTCGAGATCGGCAATCGCGCGCTGCGTCACGATCGCGCAAGCGCCGCGCGCCACCGCCGCCTGCGCGAAAGCCGCGCCATCAGCGTGGGTGCCGGGCACGGCAAAAAACACAGAGCCCGGCGCAACCTTGCGGCTGTCGAGGGCGAGACCCGCCACCGGCATGTCGCCGAGCGCCAGGTCAGGCACCGTCATCAGGTCGCGCAGCAGCATCAATCGACCATGCCTCCGCCATTGGGTTGATTGACATAAGCATAGCCTTCCTTGGCCAGCAGCGGGAACGGCGCCTTGGGCAACACGTCTTCGGGTGCAATGCCCAGCATCGGCGCGGCGCGGGTAATGACCTTGCCGGTGATTTCGCCGGAATTCCAGGCCGCCGTATGAAATCCGAACGTCGATTTCAGGCCTTGCGGCTCGTTCATGACGACCATGAACAGATATTTCGGCTTGTTGGCAGGCACCAGCGCCATGAAGGTGGTGAACACCTTGTTGTTGGCGTAGCGGCCATGGATGATCTTGTCGGCCGTTCCGGTCTTGCCGCCGACAAAAAAGCCCGGGATATTGGCCTTTTTCGCCGAACCAATTTCAGCATTGATGCGCATGAGATAGCGGATCGCCTCCGAAACATCGGGTCGCACGACATTCTTGGAAACTTTCAGCGCCTGCGCTTCGTTGCGTTTGAGAAATGTCGGCACCATCAGATTACCGCCATTGACGAGGCCCGCCACCGCCGCCATCGCCTGGAGCGGCGCAACATTGATGCCCTGACCAAAGGCAATGGTGATGGAATTCAGCGTTGACCAAGGATGCGGGATGATCGGCGCAGCGCTTTCCGGCAATTCGGTCTGCATCCGCGTCAACATCCCCATCTTGCGCAAAAAGGCCTTGTGGCCAGGCACGCCCACCCGCAGCACCATCCGCGCTGTGCCGATGTTGGACGAATGCACGAAAACTTCCGGAACCGTCAGCATGCGGTGCGTGGCATCGTAATCATGAATGGTGAAACGGCCATAATGCAGATTATGGGTGGCATCGAGCCTGCTGCCGAGCGTCACCTTGTTGTCCTGAAGTGCCATGGCAATGGAGATCGATTTGAAAGTCGAGCCCATTTCATAAACGCCTGCCGTCATGCGGTTCTTGTTGACCGCCGTAACCCCTTTGCCGGGGTCGTTCGGATCAAAATCCGGCAAGGATTCCAGCGCAATGACCTCGCCCGTGCGCACATCGAGAATGGCCCCTGCATCGGATTTGGCCTTGAATTTGATGAGACCCTTTTCCAGTTCGTCGCGCAAGACCTGCGTCACGTCGAGATCTATCGACAGTTTCACCGGCTTCAAATCTTCATGCTTGACCTCGAAGCCCGCGCCATGCAGCGACATCAGCCCCTGTTCATCGATATATTTCTCGATCCCGGCAATACCGCGATTATCCTCATTGGTGAATCCAAGCACGTGCGCCGCCAGCGGCCCGTTCGGATAAAACCGCTTCAGATCCGGCAGAAAGCCGATGCCGGGCTCGCCCAACTGAAAAATTTCCGCGCGCTGGCGCGGTGTTATGGTGCGCTTGACCCAAACGAAACCCTTGCGCAGCCCCAGGCGACGACGCAAAGCCTCCGGGTGTTTCAGACTCAGGATGCGCGTCAGTTCATTTGTGACTTTGTCCTTGTCGATGATTTTGCCAGGCTCGGCAAAAACCGACACGGTGCGCACATCGGTTGCCAGCAAACGGCCATGGCGATCAACGATATCGGGCCGCGCCGCCGAGAGTTCCTGATCCGCTGCGCCCTTCACACCGCCCGGCAGGCCACCCTTGAAACCGAGTTGCACCATGCGTCCGGCCATGACGGTAAACACGCCCAAAAAGCACACGGCGACAAAGTTGATGCGCCTGTCACTATTGTGCAGATGGGTGGTGAGCATCCGCGCCTTGAGCGCGCTCAAACGCGCATCCAATCGTCTCGGCTGGGCTCTCGGGGCCTGATCATCTTGGGGCAGCATCGGCATCTCTCAGTGCATTTTCAGGAGGTCGGCGATGGTCTTGGGCGGCGCCAGCGTCACTTTGGTGGGCTTGCGTCGCGGGCGATGCTGATCATGCGGGGTCAGCGGCGTGGAATGGGCCTTCATCACCAGCGCGCTCGATTGGCTGCCAAGTCCGAGGCCGGACAGCGCCGCACCCAGCGCATCGCCCTGATGGGTCTTGTTGGGCAACTGATCAGCGCTGACGATCTGGTCGAGCGCCAGCGGCTGCAATGAAAGATTGCGGTCAGCCAGCGCCTGCAAGCGCTCGGGCCGCACCAGATGCGCCCATTCGGCCTGCAGAAACGCAATCTCATGATGCTGACGGCTGATATCGGCCTTGGCTTTGTGGATCCTTTCGGCGTCATAAAGCGTGATGTAACTGATGTTATAGGCATAGGCCGCGCAGCCGAGCAGGGCCAGCACGGTCATGAGATTGATCAAGCGGAGCATGTCAGTGCCTCCCTGCTTTGCGCTGCGGCAGACTCGCCAATGCAGCAAGGTCAAGGTCTGCGGCCAAGGGCGCCGCCATGGTGCGCACGCCGATTGATGGCGCATTCCTCGGCGGAGGGCAGCAAGGGCTGGCGCCCCGGCGCCTCGAAACTCGGATCAGCGCGCAGCGGCTCGCCGGGCAGCAGGCGCGATACCGCCTGACCACGCCCGCTGCGCTGGCTCATGAAGCGCTTGACGATCCGATCCTCGAGCGAATGAAAACTCACCACCACGAGACGACCGCCCGGCGCGAGCATCGCCTCCGCCGCCTCCAGCGCCCGCACCAATTCGCCAAGTTCGTCATTCACGGCAATGCGCAAAGCCTGGAAGCTGCGGGTCGCGGGATGAATATCCTGAGGGCGCGCCGGGCACAGCCGTGCGATCAATTCGGCCAGCTGGCGCGTGGTCGTGAAAGGCGTGCTGACGCGATCATGCACTATGGCGCGGGCAATGCGGCGCGCCTGGCGCTCCTCGCCATAGTGATAAAATATATCGGCAAGGGCATCGGCACTTTCCTCGGCGATGATTTCAGCAGCGCTGCGACCAGTCTGCCCCATGCGCATATCGAGCGGCCCGTCATGACGGAACGAAAACCCGCGCGCCGCCTGATCAAGCTGCATGGAAGAAACGCCAATATCAAACACGATGCCATCGACCGTGCCGGGCCGCACCGCCCGCGCCGTCAGCGCCTCGGCCATG
>JAJZGX010000056.1 GCA_021804825.1 Pseudomonadota bacterium
GCGGTTTCGCGAACATCCTGAGGATTTGCCGAAAGAATGGCGCAGCCCAGCACCGAGCGCGCGTTCCATCGCCGATTATATCGCCGGCATGACCGACCGCTATGCTGTCGCTGAGCACATCAGATTATTCGGCAGCGCCCCGGATTTGCGGGCTGACCTGGCAAGGTCCGCCGCTAGCGGTTAATTTTTGGTGTTCCAGGGGTGTTTTTCAAGGTCACCGCCCCCGCCCGTTATCCCAGCCGTCATGGCGCGGCGCGAAGCGACAAAGCAACTGAGGGGCTCGGGTCGCGCTACAGTATTGTTTTCACGAGACCACTGGTTGGCTTCGCTAACGCTCGCCATGACGGCGCCGGGGGCTGCATGTTAAATCCCAGCCGTCATGGCGCGGCGCGAAGCGACAAAGCAACCCAGGGGGCTCGGGTAGCGCTACGGTATGTTTTCACGAGACCACTGGTTTGCTTCGCTAACGCTCGCCATGACGGCGCTGGGGGCTCCATGCGAAATCCCAGCTGTCATGGCGCGGCGCGAAGCGACAAAGCAACCGAGGGGGCTCGGGTCGCGCTAGGGTATTGTTTTCACGAGACCACTGGTTGGCTTCGCTAGCGCTCGTCATGACGATGCTGGGAGTTGCTACCTAGGTCAAGCGTGAGCATCCCGCTACCGAGCGCATCAAAATCGCTTGGGCACTTGCTCTAAGGCTTTGAAATGATTGGTGGGCGCTGTAGGGATCGAACCTACGACCTATTGATTAAGAGTCAACTGCTCTACCAACTGAGCTAAGCGCCCCCACCGTTCTGAAACGGCGAGCGCGGGAAACTCCCGCGCCGCACCCTGTTATCGCAGCGCATTTGCGATGTCCAGCGTTTTTGCTGAAGTCTCAGCCGCCCGCTGCCATTTGATCGGGCTTGGCGCCGCGCGTGTTGCGCACCGCAAGCTTGTTCAATGCCGCCAGATAGGCCCGCACCGAAGCCACCAGCGTATCCGGATCGGCGCCGCGCCCGATGACAGATTTGCCCTCATCCGAGAGGCCGACCGACACTTCCGCCTGCGCATCGGTGCCTTCAGTCACGGCATGGACTTGATAGAGATCGAGTTTGGCGCGATGCGGCACGAGTTTGGCAACCGCATTGAATATGGCATCGACCGGGCCATTGCCGGTGGCCTGGCAGGTGACATGAGTGCCCTCGATATCCAGCGTCAGGGTTGCTGATTGCGGCCCCATCGTGCCGGCAATCACCGTGAGCGCCACCAATTTCACCCGGTCATGGGCGCTGACGATCTCATTGTCGACCAGGGCCTCGATGTCCTCGTCATAAACCACCTTCTTGCGGTCGGCGAGATCCTTGAAGCGCTTGAAAGCGTCGGTGAGGGCATTTTCACCGAGATCATAGCCGAGCTCTTTCAACTTCTCCTTGAAAGCGTGCGAGCCCGAATGTTTGCCCATCACCAACGAGGTTTTGGAGACGCCAACGCTCTCTGGGGTCATGATTTCATAGGTCGAAGCGTTCTTAAGCATGCCGTCCTGATGAATGCCGCTTTCATGGGCGAAGGCGTTCCGCCCGATGATGGCCTTGTTGTATTGCACCGGGAACGAGGTCACCGCCGACACCAGTTTGGCGGCGCGGTTGAGATATTTCGGTTCGACCCCGGTAATATAGGGCAAGACATCGCCGCGGGTGCGAATCGCCATGACGATTTCCTCGAGCGCGGCATTGCCGGCCCGTTCGCCAATGCCATTGATGGTGCATTCGATTTGCCGCGCGCCGCCGCGCACCCCGGCCAGCGAGTTGGCGGCAGCAAGGCCAAGATCATTATGACAATGCACCGAGAATACCGCCCGATCGGCATTGCTGACGTCCATTCGAATCTGCTCGAACATCGCCTGATATTCTTCCGGCGTGGCATAGCCGACTGTGTCGGGCAGATTGATGGTGGTAGCGCCCGCCTTGATCGCGGCATCGACACAGCGCTTGAGGAATTCCAGCGGTGTGCGCGTCGCGTCCATCGCCGACCATTCGATGTCTTCAGCAAGATTGCGGGCGCGCGTGACGGAGGCAACGATCAGTTCCAGCACCTCCGCCTCGGTTTTCATCAACTGATATTTCAAATGGATCGGCGAGGTCGCGATAAATGTGTGAATGCGTCCGCGTTGGGCGAGCTTCACCGCCTCACCCGCCCGATCGATATCCTTGAAACCGGCGCGGGCCAGCCCGGCCACAGTGGCGCGCTTGACGCGCTTGGCTATGGCCTGCACGGCCTCGAAATCGCCGTCGCTGGCGATGGGAAAGCCCGCCTCGATGATATCGACGCCCATTGTATCGAGCAGATCAGCCACTTCGAGCTTTTCATCGAAGGTCATGGTCGCACCGGGCGATTGTTCGCCATCACGCAAGGTGGTGTCGAATATCAAGACTTTATCGGCATTATGGGTGGCTTGGGTCATGGTTTGCATCCTGAAGAAAATGCCTGGCACAAGCGGGCTCAGGCCTGAAGCGGGAGATGAAATGAAACCCCTGCAGGCCTAGGCGCATGCCCATAAGGCCTCAGGGGCGAGGAAGCAGCAGACCAAGCCGCAGGCCGGGCAGGGCGTGCGGAGCGCGGTTCAGGGTCGTGAGGGTCACAAAGTGATGCACGAGACATGCCATGAGCTGTAGTCTGCAAGCACATTAACCCATGGGCGCAGGCGCTGGCAAGGGCTTTGGCGCAGCAAGCGCCTTATTCTCTGGCATGTGAGCACCTGTTGCCCATTGCCAAGCTTGGCGCTTGGCTTTAGGAAGCGCGCTGTGACTTGTCCCTGATCGAGGAGTGCCGGATGGCTGTTCGCCGTCTTGCTGAAATTCAGCCAGAGAGCTTTGCCTTCACCCCTGAAAATCTGAAGTGGTGCGAGGCGCAGATTGCCAAATATCCGCAAGGCCGGCAGGCTTCGGCGGTGCTGTCGTTGCTGTGGCGCGCCCAGGCGCAAAATGAGTATTGGCTGTGCAAGCCTGCCATCGAGACCGTGGCCGCCATGCTCGACATGGCCCCGATCCGGGTGCTCGAAATCGCGACCTTTTATTCCATGTTCAATCTGGAGCCGGTCGGCAAATATTATGTCCAGCTTTGCGGCACGACGCCCTGCGCCTTGCGTGGTGCCAGCGCGATCCGCAAGGTTTGCGAAACCAGAATCGGCCCTGAGCGCACGGTTTCAGCCGACGGCCTGTTTGCATGGAGCGAAGTCGAGTGCCTCGGCGCCTGCTGCAACGCCCCCATGGTGCAGATCAATGATGATTATTACGAAGATTTGACACCCGAGAGCTTCACGCAGCTTCTCGATGACCTTGCAGCCGGCAAGCCGGTGCGCAAAGGCTCGCAAACCGGCCGCAAAAGCTCGGAGCCGAGCGGCGGCGACACCACTTTGACCGAGGCCTCCCTTCATGACGGTTCCGCTCTTGGTGCCTGGAAGCAGCGCTTCGAGACGGCCACTCCTGACCAACAGCCCGGATGAAAACCCATGCTTGCTGACAAAGACCGGATTTTCACCAATCTTTACGGCCGCCATTCGCCGGGGCTGAAGAGCGCGATGCAGCGTGGCGCCTGGGATGGGACCAAATTCCTCATTGATCAGGGCCGCGACTGGATCATCAATGAAATGAAGGGCTCTGGCCTGCGCGGGCGCGGCGGCGCTGGCTTTCCGACCGGGTTGAAATGGTCGTTCATGCCCAAGCCCGACTCGGCGCGGCCCTCCTATCTGGTCGTCAATGCCGATGAGTCGGAGCCGGGCACTTGCAAAGACCGCGAGATCATGCGCAATGATCCGCATTTGCTGGTAGAAGGCTGCCTCGTCGCCTCGATGGCCATGGGCGCGCACGCCTGCTACATTTACATCCGCGGCGAATATATTGCCGAGCGCGAGGCGCTGGAGCTTGCGGTCGCCGAGGCCTATGATGCCAATCTCATTGGCAAAAACAACGTCCACGGCTGGCCGTTTGATCTTTACGTCCACCATGGTGCCGGTGCCTATATCTGCGGCGAGGAGACCGCGCTGCTCGAAAGCCTCGAAGGCAAGAAGGGCATGCCGCGCATGAAGCCGCCGTTTCCGGCAAATATGGGGCTTTATGGCTGCCCGACGACAGTCAACAATGTTGAATCCATTGCGGTCGCACCCACAATTTTGCGGCGCGGCGCAGCCTGGTTCTCGTCTTTCGGCGCCAAGAACAATGCCGGCACCAAGCTTTTCTGCATCTCGGGCCACGTCAACAATCCCTGCAACGTCGAAGAGGCCATGTCGATTCCGTTCCGCGAATTGATCGACAAGCATTGCGGCGGCGTGCGCGGCGGCTGGGACAATCTGCTCGCCGTTATCCCCGGTGGTTCCTCGGTGCGCTGCGTGCCGGCTGACCAGATCATCGACACGCCGATGGATTTCGATTCACTGTCGAAACTGCGCTCCGGCCTCGGCACGGCGGCGGTGATTGTCATGGACAAATCCACCGATATCGTGCGGGCGATTGCGCGGCTATCTTATTTTTACAAGCACGAAAGCTGTGGCCAATGCACGCCATGCCGCGAGGGCACCGGCTGGATGTGGCGCGTCGTCACAAGAATGGCCGAGGGCAGGGCGCAAAAGCGTGAAATCGACATGCTGCTCGATGTCTCCAGGCAGATCGAAGGCCACACGATTTGCGCGCTGGGTGATGCCGCAGCCTGGCCGATTCAAGGGCTGATTGCGCATTTCCGGCCGGAAATCGAGCGGCGGATCGATCAATATGCCGCTAATCCCCATGCCGATCCGGTGCTGCTGGCAGCGGCAGAATAGGCTGATCGCACATCGCACAGGGTGGCAAAGGCCGGAAATCGGCCTGCTGCGGCGCTATGGCGCGTCTTGCCATGAAGAATGTTTAACTCTAGTCTAAAGACTCTATCCCTTAGTCTAAAACTGGAGGTGGTTGCCATGGTGTCATTCAAACTGAATACAGCCCTCGGCCTCGGCGTGGCTATAGCCTTGGTGTCGCTGGCGCATGCCAGCCACTTGCAACGCGTTGGGCAATGCGAGATGACCCGCATCAAGAAGATCATGGGGCGCATCACCCCCCGTCCCGATAGTTCCGGCACCGGCATTGCTTATGCCGATGGCGTTTATGGCGTCAGTTACCAGCTTGTCGCGGGCATCGTGCGCTCGCGCATAGGGGATCCGGTGCGGGTGTGTCTGGTTTCTGTGCCGAAGAACTGCCCGCCCGGTGACAATCGCGGCAAGTTTTACAGCGCCCGCAACATGCGCACCGGGGCGCAGTGGAAGCTGCCCGATGCCGAGCACATGTGCGGCGGCGCCTGAGGCCGCTCACACCTTCTCGATCAGCGCGGCAATGCCCTGGCCGACGCCGATGCACATGGTGGCAATGGCATAGCGGCCGCCCATGACCGTGAGGCCATTGACGGCTGTCATGGCCAGACGCGCCCCCGACATGCCAAGCGGATGGCCCAACGCAATCGCGCCTCCGTGCGGGTTGACCCTTGCATCATCATCGGCGAGCCCGAGTTGCCGCGTGACCGCCAGCGCCTGCGCCGCAAAGGCTTCGTTGAGTTCGATAAGGTCGATGTCCTTGAGGCTCATTCCGGTCAACGCCAGCAACTTGCGCACGGCGGGCGCAGGGCCGATCCCCATGATGCGCGGTGGCACACCGCTCGAGACACAGGCGATCACCCGCGCCCGCGGTGTCAGCCCATGCGTCTTGGCCGCAGCCTCGGAGGCCAGCACCAGCGCCGCCGCACCATCATTGACGCCGGAGGCATTACCGGCCGTCACCGAGCCGCCCTCTTTGCGAAACGGTGTCTTCAGCGCCGCCAGCATCGCCAAAGTGGTGTCGGCGCGCGGATGCTCGTCCCTCTCAACCTTTGTGATGTTGCCTTTTTTGCCCGCAATTTCCACGGTCACAATCTCGCGGGCGAAATAGCCGTCGGCTGTGGCGGCAGCAGCGCGTTGCTGCGAGCGCAGCGCAAATGCGTCCTGATCGGCGCGGGAGATTTTGAAGTCTGCCGCGACGTTTTCGGCGGTCTCGGGCATCGAATCCACGCCATATTGCGCCTTCATGGCCGGATTGACGAAGCGCCAGCCAATGGTCGTATCAAAAATTTCGGCATTGCGCGCAAAGGCTTCCGACGCCTTGCCCATCACGAAGGGCGCGCGGGTCATGCTCTCGACACCGCCAGCTATCACCAGTTCGGCATCGCCCGCCCGGATAGCGCGCGCCGCCATGCCCACAGCATCGAGGCCCGAGCCGCACAGCCTGTTGAGTGTCACGCCGGGCACGCCCACCGGCAGCCCGGCGAGCAGCAGCGCCATGCGCGCCACGTCGCGGTTATCCTCGCCGGCCTGATTGGCGCAGCCCATGATCACATCATCGAGCGCTGCCCAATCGATCTGCGGGTTGCGCTGCACCAAAGCGCGCAAGGGCAGGCTGGCGAGATCATCGGCGCGCAGATCCTTGAGCGCGCCGCCATACCGCCCGATGGGCGTGCGGACATAATCGCAGATGAAGGCTTCCGGCATGGCGCGCTCCCAAAGACTTTGGCTTTGCTATTTGATAGCCTGAAGATGCGGGCCCATCAAACGCCATCCCTTGCCCTTTGGCCAGCTTCGCGTCATGCTGCGAACAAAGTCACGCAGGAGCGTGGCGCCATGCGGGAGATGGCTTTGGAAAGCGCAGTAATCGTCAACAAGCACCATGGCTGGCATGAGGTGACACTGAACCGTCCCGAGCGGCTGAACGCCTTCACAGCAGCCATGCACAAGGGGCTGTCCGATGCCTTTGCGGAGATCGAAGCCGACAGCGCCTGCCGCGCCGTGCTCATCACCGGGGCCGGGCGCGGCTTTTGCGCCGGGCAGGATTTGACCGAGCGCATGGACCGCACCGTGCCGGTGGATTTGGGTGCGACGCTGGAGGCCACTTACAACAGATTGGTGCGGCGCATCAGGTCGCTGGGCAAGCCGGTGGTCTGTGCCGTCAATGGCGTCGCGGCTGGGGCAGGGGCCAATTTTGCGCTGGCATGTGACATTGTACTGGCGGCGCGTTCGGCCCGGTTCATCGAGGCTTTCATCAAGATCGGCCTGGTGCCGGATGCCGGGGGCAGCTGGTACCTGCCGCGTCTCGTCGGCCTCGCCCGCGCCAAGGCCATGGCGATGCTGGGCGAACCGGTCAGCGGCGAGGAGGCGGCGCAGTGGGGCATGGTCTGGAAGGTGTTTGATGATGAAGCGCTGATGCCGGAAGCCCGCCGCATGACGGCGCATATTTCAACCATGCCGACGCAGGCTCTGGCGCTGATGAAGCAGCAGTTCGATGCTTCCGAGACCAACACGCTGGATCAGCAGCTCGATCTCGAACGCGATTTGCAGCGCCGCGCCGGTGCCACGCCTGATAATCTTGAAGGCGTGCGCGCCTTCATCGAAAAGCGCAGCCCCCATTTCACAGGACGCCCCTGACATGGATGATTGGGAGCACCGCCATGCGCTGGCGCAGCGGGCCGCGCACGCCATGTGGTCGCGCGATCATGCGGCGCGCCACCTTGGCATCGCGATCAGCAGCATCGCCCCCGGCGAAGCGGCCCTCACCATGACGGTGACAACCACAATGCTCAACGGCCATGACATCTGCCACGGCGGCTATATTTTCACGCTGGCGGATACTGCTTTTGCCTATGCCTGCAACAGCGCTGGCGAAACCACAGTCGCCATGCAGGCGGAGGTTCACTTTTTGAAGCCGGGACGGCTGGGCGACATTTTAACCGCCACGGCCAAGCACCGCGCCGGCGAAGGCCGCTCGGGCGTTTATGACGTGATGGTGGAACGCGATGGCGATGTGCTGGCGGTGTTTCGCGGGCTGTCGCGGCGAATCGGCGGCTCGTTTCTCGGGGAGGGGGCATGAAACAGGATTTCTATGAGCCGATCGAGAGTGCCTCGCGCGACGAGATCGAGGCGCTGCAATTGCAGCGGCTCCGGCAAACCCTGGCCCATGCTTATGAAAATGTCGCGCCATGGCGCGTCAAATGCCAGAAGCGTGGTGTGCACCCGGCCGATGTGCGCAGCATCGCTGATCTGGCTGCCTTTCCCTTCACCGAGAAAAGCGATTTGCGCGATCACTATCCCTTCGGGCTGATGGCTGTGCCGCGGGACAAATTGGCGCGCATTCATGGCTCGTCAGGCTCGACCGGCAAGCCGATCGTCGTCGGTTATACTGCCGGGGATATTGCCAATTGGGCCAATCTCATGGCGCGCTCGATCTTTGCTGCGGGCGTGCGCCCCGGCATGATGGTGCATGTCGCCTATGGCTATGGCCTGTTCACGGGCGGATTGGGCGCGCATTACGGCGCCGAGCGCCTGGGCTGCACGGTCATCCCCATGTCGGGCGGCATGACCGAGCGGCAGGTGCAGTTGATAGAAGATTTCCGCCCGGACGCGATCATGGTCACGCCAAGTTACATGCTGGCTCTGCTTGATGGTTTCCGCAATGCCGGGCTTGCGCCTGACGCCACATCGCTGCGCTTCGGCATTTTTGGCGCGGAACCATGGACACAGGCCATGCGGGCCGAAATCGAGGGCGCCTTTGCGCTCGATGCCACCGATATTTATGGCTTGTCGGAAGTGATGGGGCCGGGCGTCGCGCAGGAATGTGTGGAAACCAAGGATGGCCTGCATATCTGGGAGGATCATTTCCTGCCCGAAATCGTCGATCCTGAAAGCGGAACCCCGCTGGCGGCTGGCGAAAAGGGCGAACTTGTCTTTACCTCGCTGACGAAACAGGCTTTCCCCGTGATTCGCTATCGCACGCGTGATTTGACGCGGCTGTTGCCGGGCACTGCCCGCCCCGGCATGCGCCGCATGGAGAAAGTCACCGGACGCTCGGACGACATGATCATTCTGCGCGGCGTCAATCTGTTTCCAAGCCAGATCGAAGAACTGCTGCTGAAAACACCATGGTGCAATGGGCATTATCAGCTGGAATTGTCCCGGCAGGGACGCATGGATGCACTGCTGGTCAAGGCCGAGGCGCGGGCGGAAAGCTGGGACGGTGCCGGGCTCGACCACCATGCCGCGGCGTTGATTCGCCATATCAAGGCGACCATCGGGGTCAGCGTCGGCGTCGCCATCGCACCCCCCGGCACGCTTGAGCGCTCAAGCGGCAAAGCCAAGCGGGTTTATGACCGGCGCGGCAGCTAGGCCCTTGCGGGTTCGTGCCGCTTGTCCCATATCAGGCGCGTGCGAAGGAGAGCGCTATGGAAAATTCACGGGGCCGTATTCTTGACGACTTCACCCGCCTCATGAACGACGCTGCTGGCATGGCGCAAGGCGTGCGCCGCGAGGCCGAGACCATGATGCGCACGCAAGCCGGTAAAATCCTCTCGACCATGGATGTCGTCAGCCGCGAGGAATTTGAAGCCGTGCGCGACATGGCGACGCTGGCGCGCGAGCAAAATCTCAAGCTGGAAGCGCGTATTGCAGCGCTCGAAGAGCAATTGAAGGCCGGTCACTGATCGCCTGCACGGCGCTGCCGAGGCTTTCAGAGCAGCGCGGCCATTTCAGAGCGCAACTCGGCGAGGCCGAGTTTGGCTTCCGCCGATGTTGCCAGCACCTGTGGATGCGCGGCCGGACGCTTGGCTATTCCGGCCTCTGTCGCGGCAATCACGGCGGTAAGCGCGCTGCGCGAGATCGCATCGGCCTTGGTCAGGACGATCTGATAGATCAGCGCCGCCGTGTCGAGATCATCCATCATCGGCTTGTCCTGCGGCTTCAGACCATGGCGGGCGTCAACCAGAATGAACACACGTTTCAGCGTCGCGCGACCACGCATGTAATCGCGCATCAGCAACGTCCAGGCATCGACCTTGCTCTGCGCGACCTTGGCGTAGCCATAGCCCGGCAGGTCCACCAGACGCAGCACCGTCGTTTCCGGCGTGCGTCCTAGCGCGAAGAAATTCAGTTGCTGCGTGCGTCCCGGGGTTGATGACGTGCGCGCCAGCGTGTTGCGCCGGGTCAGCGCATTCAGCAGCGAGGATTTGCCGACATTGGAGCGCCCGGCAAAGGCAAATTCCGGCGCGCCCTGCGGTGGCAGCGCCTTGATCGAATCAGCCGCCCAGATGAACTCGCACGGCTGCTCGAACAAAATCCGCGCTTCTTCCGCGTCCATCAAGGCGTTCCAGCGCTGGGCCTGCGGCGGAACATGTTGGTGAGATTGCTCCACAGTTCCACTTTGACGCCGGCCCGCTTCATGATGAAGCTTTGCTGGATCAGTGTCAGCGAGTTGTTCCAGGCGTAATAGATCACCAGACCCGCCGGGAAACTGCCGAAGGTGAAAGTGAAAATCACCGGCATCAGCGTGAACAATTGCCGTTGCACCGGATCATCCGGTTCCGGGTTGAGTTTCATCTGCAGGAACATGGTCAGACCCATCACCAGCGGCCAGATGCCCAGATGCAGGAAATGGCCAAACACCGGCAGTTGCGTCGGATCAATCGGGATCAGACCAAACAGATTGAAGATGTTGGTCGGATCAGGCACCGACATGTCCTTGATCCAGCCGAAAAACGGTGCGTGCCGCATTTCGATGGTGGTGAACAGCACCTTGTAGAGCGAGAAAAACACAGGGATCTGGATCACCATCGGCAAACAGCCAGCCACCGGGTTGATCTTCTCGCGCTTGTATATCTCCATGGTTTCCTTCTGCACAGCCGTCGCATCATCGGGAAAGCGCTCTTTGAGTGCCTTGATCTGCGGCTGGATCGTCTTCATCCTTGCCATCGAGGCGAAGGAACGGTTGGCCAGCGGGAAAAACAGCGCCTTCAAGATGACGGTTGTCAGCAAAATCGCCAGAGCGAAGCTGCCGGTGAAATTGCGCAAGATGTCGAGCAGGCGGAACATCGGCTGGGTGATGAACCAGAACCAGCCCCAATCGATCATCAGATTGAAGTTCTTGATCGACAGCTTCTGCTCGTAGCCATAGATCAGGTCTGTGACCTTCGCCCCGGCAAACAGCCGCGTCGTCGTGGTGCTGGTCGTGCCCGGCGCCAGCGTCACCATCTTGGCCAGCGTCTCGGCGCTATAAGTGCGCTGGGTTTTGCCGACGGACTGAAACACGCCATGAACAGCGGAGCTCTGGTCGGGAACCAGAGCCGTCGCCCAATATTTGTCGGTAAAGCCCAGCCACCCGCCTGTGCCCTTCTGGTCTTGCAGGCCCTGGCCTTCCTTGTCGATGGCGGCATAGGTGAGTTCGGTCAGCTTATTGTCGCCGATCTTGCCGAGCAGCCCCTCGAACAGGGTCGCATAACCGTCGACCTGCGGCGTCCCGACCCGCACCAGCGCGGCATGCGGATAAAAGCTCACCGGGGTCGTGCCGTTGTTGGTGACACTGTCAGCGATCTTGAACATGTAATTGTCATCGACCGAGAACGTCCGATGGAAGATCAGACCGGCCTTGTTGTCGAAGCTCAGCGTCACCGGATGGGTTGGCGTCAGATCACCGCCCGACGATGTCCAGAGCGAATCCGGCCCGGGCAAAACCTCGGACGTGCCCTGCGGCGGCACGGCATCAAAATCGGCATAATAGGCGCCCTTGCTGGCTTGCGGCCGCATCAGCACGATTTGCGGGCTCTGCCGGGAGACGGTCTCGTGGTAGGTCGTCAGGACGACATCGTCGATGCGTGCACCCTTGAGCGCGATCGAGCCGCCGAGTTTCGGCGTTGCAATCGTCACGCGCGGACTCAATTTCAGTGCCGCCACCCTGGTCAGCGAGCCGGGTGCCACGACGCCGGCCGGAAGCTCGGGCTTGGCGATTTTCGCCTGCAAGGTCTTGGCAGCGAGGGCAGCGCGCTGGGCGGCCATGCGTGGGTTGACCACCAGAATCTGCCAGCCGGTAATGAACAGCGCCGACAGCAACATGGCGAGAATGAGATTTTTTTGATCAGATTTCATCTTGAGTCTCGGGTGGGCGCGAACGCCGGAACAGCCGGGCCTTGGCTGGCGCGGGCAGGTTTGGACTCCAGCGCGTGGGCGAGATCGCGTTGGAGATCAACAAATGGCATCGTCAGCGCCCCAAGTCTCGCGACCAGCACATAATCATGCCCGGCACGAAAGGGAAGGCCGCCAACTGCCGTCACGGCTGCGCGCAGCCGACGGCGAATGCGGTTGCGCACCACAGCATTGCCCACCTTCTTGGTGACAGTGAACCCAACACGTGGCGCTTGTATGACATCCGCCGACGCGGCTGATCTCTCGATATATTGCAGAACAAAAGCACTGCCGTGGCGTCTGCGGCCTTTTGCCGCTGACAGAAAATCCGCACGCGCCAGCAACCGCTCGGGCGGGGCCATCTTGTTTTGGCAGAACAGAGGGGTGTCAGTTGTTGGCACCAGCACCCTCCTTGCCCGCGCTGTTCATCACGCGGTAGCTGGGTTTCAGGCGGAGAGCCGCTTGCGACCGCGCGACCGCCGCGCTGCAATAACATTGCGTCCGCCTACGGTCGCCATCCGCGCACGAAAGCCGTGGCGGCGCTTGCGCACGATCTTGCTCGGTTGATAAGTGCGCTTCACTTCAGGCTCCACATGGTTCAGGTGCGAAACACAGCTTCTGCTGGTTATCGCAAATTGATTTCGTGACGCAGGTGCGCGCCGCAGCACAAGCACCTTTGCCGATTGCAGTGCCTTTTGAAGCAAGGCGGCCGGTAAGTCAACGCCTTGCTGCGCCTTAGGCACGCACCATCGGCAGTGCGGGCAATCCGGACTTGGCCAGACCGAACTTGAGTTTCGGGCGGAAAGCGCGCAACTATCGCCCAACATCGCCAGCGAGTCGCGCCATCCGTCATGTTGCTTGCCCTGATTGCCTATCCACGCTTCAACCCGGTGTTCTTTCATATCGGGCCTTTGCCAGTGCGCTGGTATGCTCTCGCCTATGTCACGGGACTGGTGCTGGGCTGGCTCTATGCCCGCTGGCTGGTGCAACGCGCCGGCTTCTGGGGTGCCATCAAACATCCTGACACGGTCAGCCTTGATGACCTGCTGGTCTATGTCGCCTTCGGCGTCGTGCTGGGCGGGCGCATCGGCTATATCTTGTTCTACAATCTGCCATATTACATCCATCACCCGCTGGATATGCTGGAAGTGTGGCACGGTGGCATGGCGTTCCACGGCGGGATGCTGGGAGCCGCCTTGGGTGTCTGGTTGTTTTCGCGCAAATACGCGGTCGGAGCCTGGAGCGTCGCCGACATCTGCGCGACCGTGGTTCCCGTGGGCCTGTTTCTGGGGCGCATCGCCAATTTCATCAAGCCCGAACTTTGGGGACGGCCGACCGATGTGCCGTGGGCCATGGTGTTTCCCGGCGCCGGGCCCCTGCCGCGCCACCCGAGCCAGCTTTACGAAGCGGGGCTTGAGGGCATCACCTTGTTCATCATCCTGCACATAGCCGTGCGGCTCGGTGCCTTCAAACGCCCCGGCCTGGCGACGGGGCTGTTTGCCATTGGCTACGGCTTGGCGCGCATCACTTCGGAATTTTTCCGCGAGCCTGACCCGCAACTGGGCTTTCTGTTCGGCGGCGCAACGATGGGCATGCTTCTGTCCATTCCGCTGGTCTTGGCGGGCTTCGGCATTGTTTTCATGGCGCTGCGCAAGCCCCGCGCTGCGGACGCGCCTTCAGCGTGAACCCGCTTGAAGCCGACATTCGCGCCATGATCACCCAGCAGGGGCCGATCAGCCTTGAAACTTACATGAATCTGGCTTTGCAGCATCCGCTGCACGGCTATTATCGGCGGCAAATGCCCATTGGTGCGGCCGGAGATTTCGTCACCGCGCCGGAAATCAGCCAGATGTTCGGCGAATTGCTCGGCCTCTGGGCCGCTGATGTGCATGAACGCATGGGTGGGCCGGAGCGCATCTTGCTGGTCGAGCTTGGCCCCGGACGCGGCACCCTGATGCGGGATGCGCTGCGGGCGGCGCGGGTGGCGCAGAGCTTTTTCAGTGCGCTGGAGGTGCATCTGGTCGAGGTCAATCCACGCCTGCGCGAGGCACAGGCACGAGCGTTGCAGGCTTCCGGCCTCACCCCGCATTGGCACACGAGCCTCGACGACCTGCCCGACGCACCGATGATCGTCATCGCCAATGAGTTTTTCGATTGTTTCGCTGTGCAGCATTATCTGCGCCGCGATGGCGCCTGGCACGAGGTCTGCGTGCATATCAATGCCGCCGGTGCGCTGGCCCTTGCGGCGGCGCCTCTGGTGACGTCGGGCCTGCCAGAGCCTGCGCCCGAAGGCGCTTTGCTCGAAATAAGTGCCAGCGCCCATCGCGCCATGTATGATCTGAGCACCCGCATCGCTCGCCATGGCGGCGCGGCGCTGGTGATTGATTATGGCCATGTCGCCAGCCGCTCTGGCTCCAGCGTGCAGGCCTTGCGTGCCCACAGGCGGGTCGAGGTGCTGGCTGATCCGGGCGAAAGCGACATCACGGCACATGTCGATTTTGCCAGTCTGGCGCGCGCCGCACGAGCCGCCAACTTGGTGGTTGCCGGGCCGACCAGCCAGCGCCGGTTCTTGCGCGCGATTGGCATCGAGGCCCGTGCCGCTGCCTTGATGCGCCGTGCCGACGCTGCCACCGCCGCCTCCATAGAGGCCGCGCTGGTGCGGCTCATCGGGCATGATCCGGGCATGGGCAGCCTTTTCAAGGTGCTGGGCGTCGCTTCGTCTGGCATCGCTATGCTGCCGGGCTTTGTTGCAGGGGATGATGATGGTCAATGAACAAGCTGAAATGTTGCAGGCCGAAGATCTCGCAACCCCGGATATTTCCCACGGCTTCTTCACAAGACGTGGCGGCGTATCGCAGGGGGTCTATGCGTCACTGAATGGCGGCGTTGGTTCGCGCGATATGCCGGAAGCTGTGGCCGACAACCGGGCGCGGATGGCAGCGCAGATCGATGTTGAGCCGCAGCGCCTGATGGTGCCCTACCAGGTGCATTCCGCTGAGGCGCTGATCATCTCTGCCCCATGGAAGCCGGAGGCGCGTCCCCATTGCGATGCTCTGGTCACCACCATGCCGGGCCTTGGCCTGGGTGTTACCGGCGCTGATTGCGGCATGGTGCTGTTTGCCGATCTTGATCATCATGTCATCGGTGCCGCGCACGCCGGCTGGAAAGGCGCGCTCGATGGCGTGCTCGAAGCCACCCTCAAGGCCATGGATCAATGCGGCGCGCGGCGCGCCAGCATTGTTGCTGTGCTCGGCCCGATGATCCATCAGGCTTCCTATGAGGTTGGCCCGGAATTGCGCGCCCAGTTCCTGCAAAAGGCCGCCACCAATGCGGCTTATTTTGCGCCCTCGCAGCGCGATGGCTATTTCATGCTGGATCTGCCCGGATTCATCATCAACGCTTTGCAGAAGGCCGGGGTTGGGCAGGCGGCCAGCCTCGGGCTCGATACCTATGCCGATTCGGAGCGCTTTTTCAGCTATCGCCGCTCGACCCACCTGAAAGAAGCCGATTACGGCCGCCACGTCAGCGCCATTGCCCTTCAGAACGGGTGATATTGATAGGCCCAGGTCTCGCTGAGCGCCTTGCCCGCGAGCCGCAGGTAAAGCCGCATCTCCACGGGATCAGTGCCCTTGACGCTCAGATCGAACACGGCGCGCCAATGGCCTTTGACGCCGTCGGGCACAGCTTCGGTGAAAACCAGCGAGAATGTGCCGCGCGAGGCGCTGAGCACCGCCTCGGGCTTGGTGCCAAAGGGGATATTTTCCAGGGGTTCGCCCTGAAATTCAACGACGAACTTGCGCACACCTTGCGGGCGCGGCAAGCCGGGCTGGCCGCCACGGCCGATGCGGGTCGCCACGCAGCGCGCCAGCCCGATCGGCTGCGGCTGGCGTGATTGCCAATAAAGCTTGTAGCCGATTTCCAGCGTCTGCCCGGCCTTGGCCGGTGCGCTCGGCACCCATTGCGCCACAATGTTGTCGTTGGTCTCGTCATCTGTCGGGATTTCGATCAATTGCACCGCGCCAGCGCCCCATGCGCCTTTGGGTTCAACCCACAGGCTGGGGCGATCCTGATAATTCACGCCGTCGAGATAATGATCAAAGTTACGGTCGCGCTGCATCAGCCCGAATCCGCGCGGGTTGGTGTCGATGAAGCTCGAAACACTGGTGCTGGCGGGATCATTGAGCGGGCGCCAGATGCGTTCGCCAGCCCCGGTCCATAGCGCCAGACCATCGGAATCATGCACCTCGGGGCGCCAGTCGATGCCCTCGGGCTTCAACGTCTCCGAAAACCAATACATCGAGGTCAGCGGCGCGATGCCGAGGCGCTCGATATCGGCACGCAGATGCAGGGTGGCATCGACGTCCATGGTGACGCCCGTCCCGCGCTGCAACGCGAAGCGATAGGCACCGGTCAGCGACGGGCCCTCCAGCAGCGCATAGACCCGCACAATCGGATCGCCCGCCTGTTCTTCGATGTAAAATTCCGTAAAATCAGGGAATTCTTCAGGCTTTGCGCTTGCGGCATTGACGCTTATGCCGCGTGCCGACAGGCCATATTGGTGCAGATCACCAATGGCGCGGAAATAGCTGGCACCCAAAAACGCCGCCCAATCATTGGTTTTCCACGGATATTTGCCGCCCGGCGATTCCTGAAACCGAAAGCCGGCAAAACCAGCGCCCTGCCGCAGGGCATGGGCAGGCGAATTGGCGGGCATATCGAAAAGCTCGGGGCTGTAGATCACCTGTCGCGACGCCGCGCCGGTGATGATGTGCATCGCCACCGGCAGGCGCGAGAATTTGCCCAGATGAAAGAAGGTCACGGGGTAAGGCCCGCCGCCATCGGCAAAGGGCGCATCGGCGCTCTTGTAGCGAATCTGCCCGAGCGCTTCATAATCCAGTTGATCGAGCACTTTGGGGTCTGGCGTGTGGCGCGCCTGATAATGTGTCCTGGCGAGACGCGCCGCCTGGGCTTTGAGTGCATCGAAGCTGAACGGGCGCGC
>JAJZGX010000146.1 GCA_021804825.1 Pseudomonadota bacterium
TGACGGGGCAGGTGCTTCCCGTCAACAACGGCTTTGTCTTCACATGAGCGGCCTCGCGCAAATTCATCGAGCGGGCATCGCGGCGCTGGAGCGCCCCGGCAATGAGCCTGCGCCGGTGATCTGCCTGCACGGCTTTGGCAGTCATGCCTTGAGCTATGGCGCGATGATGGCGGCCCTGCGCCCCGACCTCAGAGCCCTCTCTTGGGATATGCCCGGCTATGGCGGCTCGGATGCCTTGGGCATGGCAGAACCCTCAGCTTCCGACTATGCCGCAGCGCTGCGACGCTTGCTTGATACCAGCGGCCTGCAGCAGGTGGTGCTGGTCGGTCATTCTCTTGGCACGCTGATCGCCGCGGCCATGGCGCGGCTGTATCCGGAACGCGTCAAGGCGCTGTTGTTGCTCTCGCCCACCGCCGGTTTTGGCGCCGCGCCAAGCGATCCCCTCCCGGATGTCGTCGCTGGCCGTCTCAACGCTTTCGCAGCCGAGGGTGCGGCGGCCTATGCCAAGGCGCGCGCCGCAAACCTAGTTTATGATCCGGCGCGCCATGGCGGTGTGGTGGCATCCGTGGCGCGCGGCATGGCCGCATTGCGTGCCGATGGCTTTGCGCAAGCTGGCGCCATGCTGGCGCGCGCCAGAATTTTTGATGATCTTGCCGAAGTGCAATGCCCGACGCTGGTCGCCGTCGGGGCTCAGGACAAAGTGACCCCGCCCGAAAAAGTCGCGATGATTGCCGACGCCGTGCCCTCACACTGGCGCATCGAAGCCAGCATGGTCGTGGTTCCCGAATGTGGTCATGCCCTGACGCAGCAAAGGCCTTTGGAAGCAGCGAAGCTTGTGGCAGACGTCGTCGATTTTCAGGCACCATCCCCTTAACCCGGTAATGCAACAAGGCCCAGCATGGTTACGCTCCTCAGCCCCGATTACCTCGCCAATGTCATGATGCGGGCGCCTGGCATCAAAGCCTCCCGGCGCTTTTATGAAGCCAATTGGGGCCTGATGCTCGCCGAAGAAGCCCCCGATGCGCTGTATTTTCGCGGCACCAGTGCCGAGCCCTTCATCTATGGCCTGCGCGAAGATCCCACCTTCGGGCTGGATGCCATCACCTTCCACGTGGCCGATCCTGCCAAGCTCGAAGCCTTGCACCGGCAATTGTCTGAAACCGGCGCACGCCTGCAGGGGCCGCTTGCGGCGCAAACCACGCCGGGCGGCGGCATCGGCTTTACCGCGCTCGATCCCGATCATCGCCGCTTGCGTTTTGTCACCGGGGTGACGCCGCGTGCGACATCGGCTGATGAAGTGGCGCGTCCGCGCAAAATCACCCATGTCGTGCTCAATTCGGCGCGAGGCGATGATTTTGTGGCGTTTTACACGAATTGCCTTGGGTTTCGCATCAGCGATTATTCGGCCGAGCAGATGGTATTCTTGCGTTGCGCCAGCGACCATCACGCCATTGCGCTCAACCGCAGCCCTTACCCGAGCGTCAATCACGTCGCCTTTGAAATGCCCAGCATCGATTCGTTCATGCGCGGCATCGGCCGCATGAAGACTCTGGGTCAAGCGCCCGCCTGGGGGCCAGGGCGTCACGGGCCGGGCAACAATCCCTTTGCTTATTTCGTATCGCCGTCGGGCTTTGTCATAGAATTCACCACCGAGGTCCAGCAAATCGACGAGACGCATCACGAGCCGCAGGTCTGGCCGCGCGATATCCCCGAAAAGCTCGATGTGTGGATGACCGCCGGCCCGCCAACGCCCGCCATGCGCGCCGTCATGCAGGGGCGTCCCGATCCCGGCTTTCCAGAGGGTTGAAACATGCAATTAGGACTTCAAGACAAGATCGCCCTGGTGACGGGCGGAACTTCCGGCATTGGCCTTGCGACTGCTGATCTGCTGCTTGGCGAGGGCGCCCGCGTGGCGATTTGCGGCCGTGATGCCGAGCGTTTGAGCGCGGCGCGGGCGCATTTGCAGGCGCGCCACCCCAAGGCCGTTCTGCTGGCCGAAACCTGCGACGTGCTCGATCGCGATGCCGTCGTTCGCCTGCATGCGCAGGTACAAGGCTGGGCCGGGGGGCTTGATCTGCTGATCAACAACGCCGGTCAGGGCCGCGTCTCAACTTTCGCCAGCACATCCGATGCCGATTGGCGCGCCGAGCTGGAGTTGAAATTTTTCAGTCAGATCAACACGATCAACCTATTCCAACCGATGTTGCGCATGAGCTCCTGCGCGGCGATTGTCGCGGTCAATTCGCTGCTCGCCTACCAACCCGAAACCTATATGGTTGCGACCTCGGCAGCACGGGCCGGGGTGCAGAGCCTCGTCAAATCGCTGGCGCGCGAATTTGCGCCCCATATCCGGGTCAATTCGATTTTGCTGGGCATAGTTGCGTCGGGTCAATGGGAGCGCCGTTTCGCCAAGGAGGCCGCGCCCGGCCAAAGCTATGCTGCCTGGATCGAGGCCGAAGCGGTCAAGCGCGCCATCCCCTTGCAGCGCTTCGGTCTGCCCGAGGAAGCCGCGCGGGCCATTCTGTTTCTGGGTTCGCCCGCGGCGAGCTTCATTACTGGTGCCAGTCTCGAAGTCTCTGGCGGCGCATCACGGCATATCTGAAAGCAATATTGTGAAAGCGGTTTCGATATGGCCAACACGTCTGATCAGATCACCGTAGGCGCGGCGCTGGCCCATTGGCTCGCCGAAAATGGTGTCACCCATGCCTTCGGTGTCATCTCGATCCACAACATGCCGATCCTCGATGCCATTGCCACCCAGCAACGCATCCGCTTTGTGGGCGCGCGTGGCGAGGCGGGCGCGATGAATATGGCCGATGCCTATGCAAGATTGTCGCGCGGGCTTGGCATTGTCATAACTTCAACGGGCACGGCGGCAGGCAATGCCGCTGGTGCACAAGTCGAAGCGCTGAGCGCATGTTCGCGCGTTTTGCACATCACTTCGACCGTTGATACCGACCTGATGGATCGCGACCGCGCTGCCATTCACGATGTGCCGCGCCAGGCTGACATGCTGAAGGCGATTTCCAAGGCGTTCTTCCGGGTGAATGCCCCGCGCGAGCTTCATGGCAAACTGGCGAGCGCTGTGGGGGCGGCACTGTCGGCGCCGCAAGGGCCGGTGACGCTGGAAATCCCGATTGACGTGCAACGTGCGTTGCTGACGCCGCCGCAGTTGCTGCCAGGGCCGAACATCCGGGTCAATGTGCCTGATCCTGCCATTCTGGATCATGTGGCGCGGTTGGTGCGCGCTGCAAAGCGACCGATGCTGCTGCTCGGCGGCGGCGCGCGCGGCGCAACCGTGTCAGCTCAGGCATTGGTCGCGAGCGGGTTTGGCGTCGTCACCAGCACCAATGGGCGCGCGGTGGTGCCTGAAGGCCACAAGCAGAGCCTGGGGGCGTTCAACATGACGCCGCAGACCCGCGCGCTTTATGCCACAAGCGATCTGATGATCATGGTCGGCACCCGCCTGCGCGGCAATGAGACCCTCAACAACAAGCTCTGCCTGCCGCGACCGCTGGTGCAGATAGATGCCGATGGTGCCCAGGCCGGGCGCAACCACGAGGTCGATGTCTTCATCGAGG
Organism: Pseudomonadota bacterium; assembly: GCA_021804825.1. Taxonomy (GTDB): domain Bacteria; phylum Pseudomonadota; class Alphaproteobacteria; order Rhizobiales; family Beijerinckiaceae; genus REEB77. Next base: position 3,582 of record JAJZGX010000146.1, read on the forward strand.
GCGATGCCGCTTTGGCCTTGCAGGGGCTGGCAGATCGGCTCGGCGGCCCGCTCGATGTCGATCCCGACTTTGCCTATGACATTGCCGTGGCGCGCGCTAGCGCGGAGGGTGACCTTCGCGCAAAGCTGGGGCCTTACCAGACCATTGCCGATGACCTTCTGGGCGTCGTTGCGCCGGGCGGCCATGCCTTTGTGCGCGATGTCACCATTTCGAATTCCACCTTCGGCAACCGCTATGTCCATATTGCAGAGCCGCATTTGGGGGTTCATGCAGTCGGCGGCGGTATTGGCCAGGGTATAGCCATGGCGGTGGGGGCGGCGCTGGCGAACCCGTCCACCAAAACCATCGCGCTGATCGGCGATGGCGGCACCATGCTCAACCTTGGCGAATGGATGAGCGCGGTCGAGGAGCGCGCGGAAATTGTATTCATCCTGATGAATGACCAGGCCTATGGCGTCATTCGCAACATTCAGGACGCGCAATACGGCGCGCGCCATGTCTATAGCGCGCCCAAAATGCCGGATTTCGCAGGGCTTGCCCGAAGCTTTGGGTTGGGCCACCAACGCGTAACCGAAGTTCGCGCCTTCAGGGTTGCGCTTGCAGCGGCTTTGGGAGCCTCCGGCCCGCAGGTGCTGGAAGTCGACATGAATGCCATCGGGCCTTTTGCCGAGGCCTTTGGCGGGCCGCCGGCCGGGGCGGCAGGAGCCAGACCATGAGACTAGGGATGATCGGCCAAGGCGCGATTGCCCGCATTGCGCTTGAAACTCTGCGCAAATGCCAAACCGCCAAAGCCGACGAGGTGATTATTCTGACGCGGGAAGGCGCGTCAGACCTGAAACTTC
>JAJZGX010000057.1 GCA_021804825.1 Pseudomonadota bacterium
TTTGTCGCAACTGAAGTTAACCTTCTGGCCGACATGAAGGCTGCCGAGATCAGTTTCCGGCACAAAAAACCGCACAAAGATGTTGCCCGGCGGCAGCAGCGTTACCACCGGCGCACCCGCACCCACCGTCTCGCCGGGCAAAGCCTCGATATCCACCACCCGCGCCGTCACGTCCGCTTTCACGACCCGCTGCGCCAGATGCCATTGCGCTGCTGCGACGGCGGCGCGGGCGGCCTGCACGGTGAAATTCTGGGCGCTGATTTCCGCTGCCCGTCCCAAAGGTTTCTCCAGTTGCGCGAGCGCTGCCGCCGAAGCTTTGTTCTGCGCGGTGGCCACCAGCAAATCAGACTGGCTTTGATCCAGCGTCTGGCGACCAATGGCGTGGGTGAGATAAAGCTTCTGATTGCGGTTGAAATTGGCCTCGGCAAGATTGAGCACGGCAATGGTTCCGGCAAGGCTTGATTGGGCCTGTGCAATTTGCTGGGCGCGGCTTTTGGTCGACAGATTATGCAATTGCGCCTCGGCAGCATGCAGTTGGCCGTTGGCTTGCTGCAAAGTCGCCTGATCGAAGGCCGCATCCTGCTCGAACAGCAAGGTGCCGGGCTTGACCTGATCACCGCGCTGCACATCGAGCCTGGTCAGTTGGCCGGCCTGGGTCGGGCCGATTTTCAGATAATCGGCCTCGGCATAGCCCTGCCAGCCCGAGGTCGGTGCCGGGCGGGTGCGATACCAGATGCCCCAGCCGAGCAAGCCTGCCGCCAAGAGCAATATGACGTTGCGCACGCCCGGTTTCATGGGGCATTCCGCGCTGGCGCCCTGACGCGGCCCGCGTGCAAAGCGGTGGCAAGCCGGGCCTGTGCCGCAAGACGGGGGCCACCAGCCCGCCGCTGCGCTGGTCGTGATCCCGGCCGGTCAACGCGGGTTGGCTTCATCATGCCGGCGCCGTCGCTTGGACGTAGGTGCCCGGCGCATCGGCGAGGGGCGCAAAGCCCCGTTCAGGACGCCCGAGTGGTGGCGGAGCAATGGCCTTGCCGGAACGCGTGTTCAACCAGTCGATGTAGGCTGGCCACCACGATCCCGGCTGCACCCCGGTTTTTGCCTGCCATTCGGAAGGGCCAGCAAAAGCTTCGCCAGCCGGACGCTGGGCGATCCGGAAATGCCGGTTCTCGTGGCCGGGTTCACTGACAATGCCGGCATTATGGCCGCCTGACGTCAGCACAAAGGTGATCTCGCCGTCATTGAGCAGATTGATCTTGTAGACTGAGCGCCACGGCGCGACATGATCGGTTTCGGTGCCGACCACAAACAGCGGCGCATGAATATCCGAGATGGCGATCGCCCGCCCGCCGATTTTCAGGTGGCCTTCGGCCAGATCATTGCGCAAAAACATCTGATGGAGATAGTCCGAATGCATCCGGTAGGGCAGGCGCGTCGCGTCCTCGCTCCATGCAATCAGATCAACGGGCTTTTCTCTGGTGCCCAGCAGATAGCGTTGAATGGCGCGTGACCAGACCAGATCATTGGCACGCAGCATCTGGAAAGCGCCCGCCATCTGGGCGGCGTCGAGATAGCCTTGATGCCACATGACATCGTCGAGCATCGCCAATTGCGATTCATCGGTGAACATCCGCAATTCACCAGCCTCGGTGAAATCCGTTTGGGCGGCGAGCAGGGTGATGGACTTCAGGCGGGTGTCCTCGTCGCGTGCCATTTGCGCCGCAGCAATGGCGAGCAGCGTGCCGCCCAGGCAATAGCCGCAGGCATGGACTTGGGTGGTATCGCAAATGCCGGTCACCGCATCGAGCGCCGCCATGATCCCAAGGCGGCGATAGTCATCCAGCGAGATTTCGGCCTGAGCTGCATCAGGATTGTGCCAGGATATGCAAAATACCGTGTAGCCTTGCGAAACAAGGTAGGCGATGAATGAATTATGCGGTGAAAGATCAAGAATGTAATATTTCATGATCCATGCTGGCACGATCAACACCGGCTCCGGGCGCACGTTGGGCGTCGTCGGAGTATATTGGATCAGTTCCATCAGGTCGTTGCGCAAGACAACCTTGCCTGGCGTGACCGCCACGTTGACGCCGGGCACGAAATCAGGATTGGGGCTGGTCGGGCCAGCGCGCATGACCTGCTGCAGATCATCGATCCAGTTCTTGAAACCATCGACATAATTCATTCCCAGCCGATCAAGGCTGGCGCGCAGAACCTCCGGATTGGTCGCCGCAAAATTCGATGGGGCGACCGCATCGAGAATTTGGCGCGCCATGAAGGCCACCAGATCGATGTGCGGGGCCGAGACGCCGGGGGTTGGCGCGGTCATTTGCTGCCACCAATCCTCGAGCAGCAGGAAGGATTGCGCAAAAGCGTCAAAGGGGGGCCGCCGCCACGCGTCGTCTTGGAAGCGGTGATCGGTCGGGGCCGGCCTGATCCAGTCGACCGGGCTCGACAGGCGCAAGGCATTGTTCCAGCCCTGCTGCGCCAGATGTAGCCGCCGCTCCGGCGCATTCGCCAGATGCAGCGCCCAATCCATGGTCGCTTGAATCAACGAAATGGGCGACATGAATTGCGTCAGCACGGCTTCCTGCGCATGCAGCCAGCGATCGAGCATGAAGGCCCCTGGGGGCTTGTCCGCGCTTGGCGTGACAATTTGGGTCGGGGCAGGGTGGGGAGGTTGCGCCTCAGGTGTCTTGTGCGCCGCGGCGGCAGGGGGCACCGCCCGCAGCTTGGCAACTGGGCGCTGCGCGCGCTTTGCCGCATCTGTCATGGGAGGGGTCGAAGTGTTGGGCATTGGTTCACCCCGCAGACCACCAGTCAACTTATGGTGGCCAGGCTAGCTCTGATCTCCAGGTATTGCAATGATCTGGATCAAGCCTCGCAGCGGCCGGTGCCGCGAGACGGGTTGTTCGACAAGCTTCACGACGCTTGCCAAACTGCGCCGGGTCAACATGATCTCGGTGCGTGAAATGGCAGCTGCTGCGCCAAAAATTCGTGGCTTTGCGGGCGTCAATATCCTGAATATCCTCAGTCAGCATGACATGAATTTGCGCGCGCTTCGGAATCCAAGTCTCGGTCAGTCAGAATTTATCCCGGTTCATCGGCAATTTCTCTCGTGATCCATGAAACACGGCGCCAAGCCCCTGCCAACCATTTATGGGTCTGAGACCCCCAAGATGCGTGTGGGTTGGTTCGGGTCGGCAAGTCCTGGCGGGGGCGAGTTGTCCAGGCTGCCTTGCTGGCTCGGCGCGTGCAGGCTTGCCCCCTGCCATTGCGCTGCGACCGGTTCGAACAGGCGCAGGCAGTCAATGGCGCGTCGCGCGATCTGGTCGATGATTTCGGCAACCGTCGCCGGTTTCAGGTAAAAGGCGGGAACCGGCGGCATGACGATGGCACCGGCTTCGGTCGCGGCCGTCATGGCGCGCAAATGCCCAAGGTGCAGCGGCGTCTCGCGGGCCACCAGCACCAGCGGGCGACGCTCCTTCAACTGCACATCGGCAGTTCGCACCAGAAGATTGTCCGCCAGACTAAGCGCGATCGCCGCCAGGGTTCGCATCGAGCAGGGCGCGACGATCATGCCGCGCGTCGGGAAGGAGCCGGAAGCGATTGTGGCCCCGATATTATCGATGGCGTGCCAATGCCGCCCGCTGGCACGCAATCGCGACAGGGCATCCGGCCCGACTTCTTCAAGAAATGTGCGCTCCGCTGCGCGCGAAACCACCACATGGGTTTCGGCACCGAGACCATCGAGGATTTCGACGATGCGCAGGCCGATCGCCGCTCCCGAGGCGCCGCTGATGCCAACAATCACCCTTGGGGCCATCACGCCGCTCCCTTCTGGATAGTCGCCGCGACTTTCTGCCAGATCGCATCGACTTTCCGTTGCACGTCGCTGGACATCTGCAAGACCTTCCCCCATTCCCGACGGGTTTCGGTGCCGATCTTGTTCGTCGCATCAATGCCAAGCTTGCCTCCGAGGCCCGCTTCGGGCGAGGCGAAATCGAGATAGTCGATCGGCGTGCTGCCAAGGTTCGCCAGATCGCGTGAGGGGTCCATCCGCGTCGCCAGCGCCCAGGCGACATCTTGCCAATTGCGGACGTTGATATCCTCGTCGACGACAATGATCAGCTTGGTGTAGTTGAATTGTGGCAGCATGCCCCACAGGGCCATCATAACCCGCCGCGCCTGGCCAGGGTAGGATTTTCTGATCGAGACGATGGCCATGCGATAGGAGCAGGCTTCGGGTGGTAGCCAGACATCGGAGATTTCGGGTATTTGCTGGCGCATGGTCGGCAGTGCAAGGTCGTTGAGAACGGAACCTATCACTGAGGGCTCGTCCGGCGGACGGCCGGTAAAGGTCGTCAGATAAACGGGATCACGCCGCATGGTGATGGCGGTGATGCACATCACCGGAAAGGATTCGACACTGTTGTAATAGCCGGTGTGGTCGCCATAGGGGCCTTCTGGCGCGGTCTCGGTTGCGGAGACATAACCTTCAAGGATGATTTCAGCGTCGGCGGGCACCAGAATCGGGACGGTGAGGGCTGGTGCCACGCGCGGACGCTCGCCGCGGATGACCCCGGAAAACCGCAATTCGGAGATTGTCTCTGGCAGCGGCAGGACGGCTGAGAGAATTGTCGCCGGGTCGGCCCCGATGGCCACGGCGACAGGCATGTCCTCGCCGCGCCGCGCCCAGGCGCGATGATGTGCGGCACCGCCGCGATGCGCCAGCCAGCGCATGATGGCGCGGTCCTTGCCAAGGGCCTGCATCCGGTAGACGCCGATATTCATGCGCGATGTTTCGTCCGGTGCGCTATCGGGTGGTCGCGTGATGACAAGGGGCCAGGTGATGAGCGGCGCCGGTTCGCCGGGCCAGCAGGTCTGGATCGGCAGGCGGGCAAGATCGACGTTGTCGCCCAGCCATCTGTCGGCCTGACAATCTGGCCGGGGGATGTTTTGCGGGCGAGTCGCCAGCGCGGCGCGCAGCATCGGCCAGCGTCCCATGGCATCCTTGAAACCATCCACTGGCGCAGGTTCACGCAGGGCGGCCAGCAAAGCACCCAGTTCGGGAATGCGCGCGAGACCGACGCCAAAGCCAGCGGCGACGCGTTCCGGCGTCCCGAAGAGATTGGCGAGAACCGGCATTTCGACGGCGGCGTCAGTGCGAACGGGCTTGTCGAACCACAATGCCGGGCCGCCCGCTACGAGGACGCGGCGGTGCACCTCGGTTATTTCATGGACAAGGTTGACCGGCTCGCTGATCCTGGCGACGAGCTTGCGCTGTTCGAGGAAGCGGATGAAGGCACGCAGGTCGCGGAAGGCAGGAAAATCCCGAAAGCTCATGCGGACTCCTGCCGCGAAATAATCGGGGGCGCTTTGACAAGGGTCAAGGCGCGCCGAAAAGACGTCTGATCTATAGTTGGCATGTCGATTGATCGGAAGATTCCGCGTTTCCCGGCGGCGGGGGCGATCGCATTGCGGTTCGCGCCGCTGGTGCCCGTGTCGCTTGCTGGGGCACGTCTTGTGAAAACCCTCGGTCGGCGGCATCCGGGGCTGTTTGCGCGACTTGGCGAACAGGCGGGAAAAATCTTCCTGATCGATCCGATTGACCTTCCGCTGGTGTTCCGGCTGGCACCGCGCGCGGATGGCCCACGGCTGGAAGCCTTTCGTCGCGGCAGCGCTGGGCCGTGGGACGCGCGCATCGGCGGGCCGCTCGCCGCCTTGCTTGGCATGGTGCATGGCGTCTATGACGGTGACGCGCTGTTTTTTTCGCGCGACCTCGTGATCGAGGGTGACACCGGGGCGGTGCTGGCTCTTCGTAATGCCATCGACAATGAAGAGATTGATCTGGCCGCCGAAGTGGCAGCCCAGTTTGGGCCTCTGGAATTTTTGGCCTCAAGTCCCGCGCGCCACCTGGCGGCATTGGTTGGTGGCCTGAGCGGCGTCGCCTTGACCCGCGCCATTCGCGAACCTGCGGCATGAGCGGGCAAGGCAAACTCGAACTGGTCTGTCCGGCGGGAACGCCTGCGGCGTTTCGCGCCGCGATCGATGCCGGCGCTCATACGGTTTATTGCGGCTTCAACGACGAAACCAACGCGCGCAACTTCCCGGGCCTGAATTTTTCCCGCGCGGAAATGACCGAGTCGATCAAATTCGCGCATCGTCGCGGCGGAAAAACCCTGATTGCCGTCAACACCTTTCCGCGCGCCGGCGACCTTGCGCTTTGGACGAATGCGGTCGATGACGCCGCGCGCCTCGGGGCCGACGCCGTCATTCTCGCTGATATAGGCCTGCTCGATTACGCGTCCCGCCGCCATCCGTCGCTGCGGCTGCATCTTTCCGTTCAGGCGGCAGCGGCCAATGCCGATGCCATCGCCTTTTATGCGCGGTCTTTCGGCGTCAAGCGGGTGGTGCTGCCGCGCGTGCTGACCGTGCAGGAAATCGCAGCAATCAATCGTGCCATTGCCGTTGAAACCGAGGTCTTCATTTTTGGCGGCCTTTGCGTCATGGCGGAGGGACGTTGCTCGCTTTCCTCTTACGCCACCGGCAAATCGCCGAACATGAATGGTGCCTGTTCGCCCGCCAGTCATGTCGACTATCACGAGGAGGACGGTGAACTGGTATCGCGTCTTGGCGGTTTTGCCATTCACCGCGTCGCGGCGGGGCAGGCGGCACCCTATCCGACGCTGTGCAAGGGGTGCTTTCAAGCCGGCGCGTATCGCGGCCATGTTTTCGAAGATCCGGTCAGCCTCGATGCGGCCTCGCTGATTCCGCAACTTGCGGAAGCCGGTGTCACGGCGCTCAAGATCGAGGGGCGGCAAAGGAGCCGGGCTTATACGGAGGCGGTGGTGCGAAGCTTTCGCCGGGCGCTCGACGCCCAGGCGGCTGGCAAACCAATCCCCGCCAGCGAATTGCGCGGTCTGACCGAAGGCCAGCAGACCACGTCCGGCGCTTACCGCAAGACGTGGCGATAATCCGCTTGAACAAAGGACCGGATCGTTGGGGCAGAAGACATTAACACTGACGCTGGGGCCGCTGCAGTTCAACTGGTCAGCGGAGGTCTTTGCCGACTTCTATGCCCGCGTCGCCGATGAGGCGCCTGTCGACCGGGTGGTGATTGGCGAAAGTGTCTGTTCCAAACGAACGCCGTTTTACCGCGACCAGATTCCTGCGGCCATCGAGCGGCTGAAACGCGGTGGCAAAAGCGTGGTTCTGGCGTCTCTGGCATTGGTGACGCTGGAGCGCGAAAGGCGTGCTGCGCGCGACTTGTTCAAGCAGACGGAGCACGAGGTCGAAATCGATGATTTGACCTTGATGAATTGGACAAGGCCGGAAATTCCCTTCGCGATTGGACCGCTGGTCAATGTTTATAATGAGGCGACGCTGGCCTTTCTCGCGAAGTGCGGCGCGCAGCGCTTTTGTCTGCCGCCAGAATTGCCATTCGCTTCGGTCGAGGTTCTGGCTGCGGCTGCGGCCAAATACGGCGCTTCGGTGGAAGTCTGGGCCTATGGGCGCATGCCACTCGCCGTTTCCGGGCGCTGCTATCATGCGCGGGCGCATGGACTGAGCAAGGATTCCTGCCTGTTTGTCTGCGCTCAGGACCCCGACGGGTTGGCCGTGCGGACCCTCGATGGGGCTGATTTTCTCGCCATCAACGGCGTCCAGACGCTGTCGCACAAATATTGCAACCTCATCCGCGATGTCGATCAGCTTGCGCAAGCCGGTGTGACTGGTTTGCGCCTTTCGCCGCACAGCGGCGATTTTGTCGCGGTCGCCCGCGCTTTTGCCGAAGTGGCGGCCAAACGCATCGCGCCGGACGAGGGTTTTGCCCTGTTGCGCCAAGCGGTGCCGGAGGCGGATTTCTCCAACGGCTTTTTGTTTGGCGCTTGCGGTGCCGCGCCTCTTGTCAGCGCCTGACACCTTGCCGCGTCTGGTTTTTCGCTCAAGGAACGCGGCCCCTTAGAGGACGCAACAAACCCTCAAGCAGCAGGGGCGCGCGAAAATCATAAAGAAAAAGCGCGAAAGCCGCCGCCCATGTCAAAGCTGCGGCGAGCAACCAAGGGGTGGGCGCGTCCGCGAAGGCAGCGGCGGTGCGGCACAATAGGGCGGCAAGCCATAGCAAAGCCATGGCGACGCTGGCGCCTGACACGACGAAGGCGAGATTACGGCGTTTGCGGATCATGCTCGACTTGACGGCCAGACACATGCCGCCAAAGCCGCCGACCGCCAAGACGTGCAGCCCCGCGCTTTGCGGGATGTTTCCGGGGGCCAGAGCATGGGCACCGAGCAGCGCGAAACCGGCCGGAATCATTGCATAGGCGACATAAAATGCCCATAAATGCGGCGACGAAACCGTGCGCTTTCCGAGCCAGCCTTGCATGCGCAAAATCTGTCCGAAGGCGGCGCAAAAAAGCGCTATGGCCGACGCGTCGCTTTCGGGCCGAACCAGCCAGAACATCAGTCCAAGGGCAGCAAATGCCGCGCATGAAGGTTCGATGCGGCTTTTTGTTGCCAGTTCGCTTGCCTCGCCGCACACCATGTCAAAACGGGTCGTCAGCGCTGGCAGGACGCGCCCGCCGATCGTCATCACGAGGCCGGCCAAGGCGACAATCGCCAATCGAAACGCAAAATCCCGCGTCACTGGGGCCAGCGGATCGGCGGTGAAATATGCGCTTGCTGCGTAAACCCAGAGCAGAGCCGCCATCTTGAAGTTCCGCGTGTTGCGCGCCGCCAGGATGTGGAAGGTGACAATCGCCGCCAGTGCCACGCTCGGCAGAGCTGCGGCCAGAGCGAAATGGGGCGAAGGCGGTGCGATGCGCGCGACCAGCCAGAGTGTGAGGACGACGCGCACTGCCCAAGGCTGGACGGGGCGACCGGTCCAGCGCGGCAAGGCGGTAAAGAAAAAACCGCAAAGCGAGGCGCCAAGATAGCCGAACAGCATTTCGCGCCCATGCCAGGCCGCCAGTTCGCGTCCGGGCGAAAACGGCGCTGCGGCGAGGGTCGGCAGCCAGACGCCCACGCCGAAAGCTGCATCGAGGGCGGCGAGTGTGAAAAAAATGGCATAGGGCGGCGTCTGGTCTAAGATATTGATCGCGCGCGAGGTTTGCATGTCGGCAAGTCCGAGTTGGGTCGAAAACGCATAAATGATGTTTTGCGAGTCCCGGCGGTTTTCAGATGTGATGCAAGGCTTCTAGCAGAATAATCATGATCGGGCGTCATGCCCGATGGTTCATCGGCGTGGCTCACGGCGCTGGAAAATGGCTGGCGCTTCACGCGGGCTGGATGTTGCCTTGGGCTCGGCCTCAAAGAAAGCCGGTCGAGAACCAGGGCACCGCGGCAACCAGCACGAGTCCGGCCAGCAGGGCTGCCATATAGCCCCAGATCGGACGGATGCCTTCGTTAGGATTGACTTTGCTTATGGCGCAAGCCGCGTAATAGCCGACGCCAAAAGGTGGCGAGAACAGGCCAAGCCCCATCGCCAGCACCACGACCATGGCATAATGCACTTCGTTGATGCCCATGTGGCGGGCAATCGGGAACAGCAAGGGTCCGAACAGAACCACGGCCGGGATGCCCTCCAGCACGCTGCCGAGCACGACAAAGGCAATGATCGAAACGGCCATGAAGCCGGCCGCGCCACCCGGTAGCCCTGCCATGACCTGCGCCAATTGCGCGGAAAAGCCCGATTGCGTCAGGCCCCAGGCCATGGCCGAGGCCGCGCCGATGATGATGAGGATGGCCCCCGACAAAGCGGCGGTGTCGACCAGGATGGGCAGGAGCCGACGCCAGTCGAATTGCCCGTAAATCACCAGACCGGCAAAGGCCGCATAGATGATGCCGATGGTGGAAACTTCGGTCGCCGTGGCAATGCCGCGCACCACCGCATAGCGGATCAGAATGGGTAGAGCGAGGGCAGGCAAGGCCTTGATGAAGCTGCGCCAGACGGTGGTGCGGCTGGCACGCTCGGGCAGGGTGATCGAGGCTGAGCGGGCGCGAAATGCAACGACCAGACAAAGACCAATCGCCAGCAGCAGGCCCGGAACCATGCCACCCGTGAACAGCGATGCAATCGAGACCCCGGCCACCGAACCGATGGTGATCAGCACGATCGAGGGCGGAATCGTCTCGGTCTGGGCACCGGTTGCGGCCAGCAAGGCCACCAACTCGCCGGGCTTGGCGCCACGGGCGATCATTTCGGGGAACAGGGCGGGGGCGACCGCGGCCATGTCGGCAGCCTTGGCACCGGAAATTCCTGAAACCAGATACATCGCGCCGATCAGCACATAGGAGAGCCCGCCGCGCAAATGGCCGATGAGATTGGCCAGGAAACGCACCATGGCGGCAGCCATGCCGGTCATTTCAATGAGTTGGCCCAGAAACACGAACAGCGGCACCGCCAGCAGGATCAGATGCGACATGCCTTCGTCCATGCGCCCGACCAGGGTCATGGTCGGGACCCGCGTCGTCAGCGCCAGATAGCCCAATGTCGCCAATGCGAAAGCAAAGGCGATGGGCACGCCGGAAAATACGCAGAGGCCGACGATGCCAACGAAAAACACCAGGAGATTGAGATTGCCCAAGCCCTGCAATAGCGGGTGCAGCAGCCAGAAGACGAGGCACATGCCGGCGACCAGTGCGAGAGCGAGCAGGGCATCGCGCATCGCAACCCGACGCGCCAGTGCCAGCAGCGAAAACACGATCATCAGGCCCGTGCCGACCGGAAAGGCCGCGGCGCGCCAGACGCCGGAGATTTGCATGGCGGGCGTGGTAATGGCGACGGCCGCCAGCGTCCAGGTCGCAACGGGCCAGGCGATCAGCAGCAGAAAGGCGAGGGTTGCCGCCAGAGCCAGGGCCTCGAACAGGCCGCGGCGCGCTTCCGGCACGCGCGCCACCAGTGCCGTCATGCGCATGTGCTGGCCACGCTGCAACGCCAATGTCGCCCCCAGCATGGCGAGCCACAGGAACAGGGTTTCTGCCAGTTCGTCCGACCAGATCAACGGATGATCGAAAACGCCACGCGCGACAATGCCGGCGAGCAGCACCAGCACTTCCACGCCTACCAGCAGCCCCGCCGCAATTTCGACGACGCGGGCACAGCCGTTTTCGATGCGCTGAAGCTGCAACCGCCCCCGGCCCATGCTCAGCGGTCAGCCGAGACTGCCGACGCTCTGCTCCAGTTTCGACCACGCTTCCTTGCCGAATTTGCCTTGCCAATCCTTGTAGAACCCGGCGCTTTTCAGCTTGTCGCGGAAGGGTGCCGGGTCAACGGCGTTGAACACCATGCCTTTGGCGGTCAGGCCTTTTTGCAGGCCGGTCGTGAGCGACGCGACATCGGCGCGCTCCGCGAGACCCGCCGCATTGATGTGCTTCGTGACAATCGCCTGAATATCGGCGGGCAGCGCTTTCCAGTTGGCGCTGTTGGCGAGGAACCAGAATCCATCCCACATGTGATTGGTGAGCGAGCAGTATTTCTGCACTTCGTAGAGCTTGGCGGTATCGATGATCGCCAGAGGGTTTTCCTCGCCGTCCACGACCTTGGATTGCAAGGACGTATAAACCTCGTTGAAATTGATTGTCGTCGGTGCGGCACCAAAAGCCTTGTACATCGAGGTCCACAGAGCCGCAGGCGGGACGCGGATTTTCAGATTGACCAGATCGGCCGGCGTCACAATCGGCTTGTTCGAGGTTGTGGTCTGGCGGAAGCCGTTGTCCCAGATGGTGTCGAACGCAAAAATCGAGCCGGATTTGGCGATCTCGCCACGCACATAGGCGCCGAGCGCCCCGTCCATGGCTTTCCAGACGGTCGGATAATCCTTGAAGGCAAAGCCGATGCCGTTGATGGCGGCGACCGGCACCAACGTCGAGAGAATCAGGCCGGAAAGCGTGAAGAAGTCCACGGCGCCGGAACGGATCTGGTCGAGCGTGTCGGTATCAGAGCCAAGCTGGCTTGACGGGAAAATCTGCAATTCAAACCGGCCACCGGTTTCTTGCTTGATCTTGGCGGCAGCTTCCGCCGCGCGCTTGTTCATCGGATGCGCCAGCGGCAGGTTATTGGCGTATTTATAAGTGAATTGTGCCGCCTTCGCGGTGCCAATGGCAAAGCTGGAGACCGCCAGCGCGCCTGCGCCCTTGTTGAAGTGACGACGCGTTAAAACCGGCATGACGTGGCTCCCCAAGCACGAAATTTACATCCAAATTCCCGCCATGACATCATAACGGATTTGGCTTTGCTTTGTCAGACATAAATGGCAAATTAGTCGAATAGTGTCAATCTGGGGAAGCTTCGCCATGTCCGGTTCGGTGCCACATAGGGGCGATGCCATGCCCGTCAGCCGACGGGTGATGAATCTGGCGCATATGCTGCGCCAGAATGCGCGACGCTTTCCTGATCGGGTGGCGTTTGAATGGGGTGATCTGTCCTTGACCTGGCGCGTGCTCGAGGCGCGGGTCGCGGCCATGGCAGCTGTGCTGATCGCTCAAGGTGCATGCAAAGGCATGCGAATTCTGGTGCATTCAAGCAATTGCAATGAAATGTTTGAATCGATGTTTGCGACCTTTCGCGTCGGCGCTGTGTGGGTGCCGACGAATTTTCGTCTCACTCCAGCCGAAGTGATTGAGCTCGCGCGCGATTCCGGCGCTGAGTTGATGCTCTGTCACGCCGATTTCAAAGATCATGCCGACGCCATCGCCAATCATGTTGCAAATGTGCGATGGATCGGCCGCATCGGGCCAAGCGCGGCTGGCGTGACGGCGCTGGCACCGCTCGTTGCCGAAAAGCTGGGCGCCAATCCGCCGGATTGCGCAGTGGACTATGATGATCCCTGCTGGTTCTTCTTCACATCCGGCACTACCGGGCGTTCCAAGGCGGCGGTGCTGACGCACGGCCAGATGGCGTTTGTCATCAACAACCACCTCAGTGATCTGGTGCCGGGCGTGGATGAATCCGACGCCTCGCTGGTGGTGGCGCCGCTCTCACATGGCGCGGGCGTGCATCAGCTCAATCAGGTGGCGCGCGGTGCCAAAACCGTGCTGCTGGCATCGGATCGCTTTGATATTGATGAGGCCTTTCGGCTCATCGCCACCCATCGCGTCAGTAATCTTTTCACCGTGCCGACCATTCTGAAAATGCTGGCTGAACACCCCGCTGCCGATACATACGATCATTCGAGCCTGCGTTTCATCATCTATGCTGGAGCGCCGATGTATCGCGAGGATCAGAAATTCGCGCTGCGCAAGTTCGGCAAGGTGCTGGTGCAGTATTTCGGGCTCGGCGAAGTTACCGGCGCGATCACGGTGCTGCCGGCAGCGCTGCATGACGAGGCCGATGGTGCCAACACAAGGCTCGGCACCTGCGGCTACGAGCGCACCGGCATGCAGGTATCGATCCAGAATGAGGCGGGTGAGGAACAGCCGCCCGAGGTCACCGGCGAAATCTGTGTCATCGGCCCGGCGGTGTTTGCAGGTTATTACAACAATCCGGAAGCCAATGCCAAAGCCTTCCGCAAGGGCTGGTTTCGCACGGGCGATCTTGGCCACATGGATGCGCAGGGCTTCGTGTTCATCACCGGGCGCGCATCGGACATGTATATTTCGGGGGGCTCCAACATCTACCCGCGCGAGATCGAGGAAAAAATTCTCAGCCATCCGGCCATTGCCGAGGTGGCGGTGGTCGGTATGCCCGATGCCAAATGGGGCGAAGTCGGGGTTGCTGTCTGCGTGCTGCGGGCGGGGGCGCAGATCGGCGAGGCTGAACTTGCCACCTATCTCGCCGGCAAGATGGCGCGCTACAAATTGCCGAAGCGCTTCCTGTTCTGGGACGCCTTGCCTAAATCGGGCTATGGTAAAGTGCCCAAACGCTTGATCCGTGAGAAGATCGAGGCCGAATGGGGTTCGCATCGGCCAGTTTCGGATCATTCATGAGACATATTCTTCAGCCCGGCCCGCCGCCTGAAGCCCGCCTTGCAGCGGTGGTGACGCGTGGCGTGAATTTTGATGCCGTCCTGCCCGAAGGTCTGCGCTTGCTGGACGCGGCCTCTGCGGCCTTCAAGGCGCAAGGGTGCAGAAGCGGCGTTTTGCGCTTTGGCGAGGGTGTGCTTGGGCCATTGGCCTATGTCATGCCGGCATTGTCCGCAACGCCCGACCATGCCGCGTTTTATAGTGCGCCGTTCCGGCCTGTCGGCCTGACGAGATTGAAATCAGGCGCGCTGACATTTGGCTGGCGGTTCGGGCAGCCGTTTTTTCATTGTCACGCTTTTTGGGTAGAGGCCGATGGCCGCCAGAACGGCGGGCATATTTTGCCAGAGGAAACTTTTCTCGCCGCGCCGCTGGCGGTCTCGGCGACCGGGCTTTTTGACGCCGCATTCGAGGCAGTGGCGGATGTGGAAACCGGCTTCACGCTGTTTGAACCTCGTGGCCAAGGGGTTGAGGGGGCACCATTCCATGCGCTGCGCCTGCGCCCCAATCAGGACTTCGGCCAAGCGCTGCAGAGCTATTGCCGCCAACATGGCATTGCCAGCGCGCGCCTCCATGGCGGCGTCGGCAGTTTGATTGGTGCCCATTATGCCGATGGTCGTATCAGCACGCCATTTGCCACGGAAATGGCGATCCGGTCTGGCACGCTCCGGGGCGAGGAGGTGCTCATCGCCATCGAACTCGTCGATTTTGAGGGCAATTTGTCAAGCGGCATGTTGCATTGCGGCGATAACCCGGTTCTCATGACCATGGAACTGGTGCTGGAAGCCGTTGAGCAAGGGGAATCAGCATGAAGGATGATCGTCTGGCTGGCCGCGTGGCCCTGGTGATGGGCGCCGGGTCGGTGGGGCCGGGCTGGGGCAATGGCAAGGCTGCGGCGGTTGCCTATTCCCGGGCCGGCGCCCGTGTCATCGCAGTTGACATTGTCGCGGCGGCTGCGGCCGAAACTGCGAAACTGATCCGCGATGAGGGCGGCATGGCGGATGAATTCACTGCAGATGTCACGAATGCCGCTGATGTTGCCCGCGTCGTTGCCGCCAGTATCGAATCATGCGGACGCATCGATATTCTGCACAATAATGTCGGGGTCACGCGCATGGGCGGGCCGGTGGAATTATCCGAGGCCGATTGGCAAGCCTCCCTCGATCTCAACCTCACGAGCATTTATCTGGCCTGCAAACATGTGCTTCCTCACATGGAAGCGCAGGGGCGCGGCGTCATCACCAACATCTCGTCGCTGGCGTCGATCCGCTATGTTGGTTACCCATATTTTGCCTATTACGCCACCAAAGCGGCGGTCAATCAGGCGTCGGTGGCGCTGGCGCTGCAATATGCCAGCAAAGGCATCAGGGTCAATGCGATTCTGCCCGGCCTCATGGATACCCCGCTGATTTACCAGCAGATTTCCGGCCAGTATGACGATGCTGCGAGCATGGTCGCGGCGCGCAATGCGGCGTGTCCGATGGGCCGGATGGGCACGGGCTGGGATGTGGCGCATGCGGCGGTATTTCTTGCCTCTGACCAGGCGCAATATATCACCGGCGTATGTCTGCCGGTCGATGGCGGCCTCAGCGCCAGAGCCATGTGAAACGTGTGGCCTGCCCATTTCGCGCTGCACGGCAAACGCCGATGGCGTGACCTTGGCACGGCACGGCAGCATCAAAAGCTGACGCTTGCGCCGGGGGGCAACTTGTGGAACGATACAAACAAGGGTCGGCAAAAGAGCCCTTCATGGGTGGGGTGTGCGAGGCAGATGGGTGTGCTTGAACAGTCGCGTCGGCGCGTGACGATCATTGATATTGCTCGCCATACGGGCGTGTCAAAATCCACGGTTTCGCTGGTGCTCAAAGGCAGTCCGGCGGTGCGCAGCGAAACGCGCGAGGCGATCCATGCGGCAATGGCCGAGCTTGGTTATGTTTATAACCGCAGCGCCGCCAATCTGCGCACGGCGCGGACCGATTTTGTCGGCATGGTCATCAATGATCTGATGAATCCGGTTTTTGCCGAGCTGGCGGTAGGGCTGGAAGACGCGTTTTTTCAAGCCGGCTTCGTGCCCTTGCTGGCCAACACCAATGAGGATGTGACACGGCAGGCACGGTTGATCCATTCCATGCAGGAGCAGGGGGTGGCGGGCATGGTGATCAGCCCGGTTGGCGGCCCCGGCGTTGCTGAAATGCTCGATGCCGCGCGGTTTCGCGCGCCGGTGGTGACAACCATGCGCCGCCTCGCCGGTTCGTCCTTGCCTTATGTCGGGCAGGATAATTTCGTCGGCGCGCGTCTTGCCGTGGAATATCTGCTCGAACTTGGGCATAGGCGCATCGCGTTTCTGTCAGGGCTTGAAAATATCACGACGCGGCGCGAGCGCATCGAGGGCTATCAAACCGCGCTGCAAGGCGCCGGTATCGCGCTCGACCCGGCTCTGATCATCGAGGGGCCGCCGACGCGGGCGGGCGGCGCTGCCAGTCTGGCTGCGGCATTGAGCCGTGCGTCGCCGCCCACAGCCGCGCTGGCCTATAATGATCTTGTCGCCATCGGCGCGATCGGTTTGCTGCGCGAACGTGGGCTGGAGGCCGGGCGCGATGTGTCGATCGTCGGGTTTGATGATATTGCCGAGGCGGAATTCAACGCGCCACCGCTGACGACGATTGCCTGCAATACCCGCGGTCTGGGCAGTACCGCCGCCGATTTGCTGAGGCAGATCATTGAGGGTGGTGCTGCACCCACCGGCCATATCATTGGAGCTGCCAGATTGGTCGTTCGAAAATCCTGCGGGCCGCCGCGCGCAGATTGAGGCGTACCGCCATGCGTGCAGGGCAGAGCTTTTGCACAGAAGCTTTTTGGCGGGCGCTATGGTGGAACAGGGGCTGACAGTCTAAATAAAGGCTTAACTCCAGCTTCACATCGGACGACCATGGCCCGCGATACATCCTCTGCCGTTGCCGACTCCGG
>JAJZGX010000058.1 GCA_021804825.1 Pseudomonadota bacterium
TGGCGCGCCCTTGGCCTATGGCAAGACCGACAAGGCCCTGCGCAATGGTGCCTTCCTTGCGTGCACGGCTGCACCCCCGCGCCAATGGATCAGCGCCTGCACGTCAACAAAGGGTTAACCATATGGGTATACACTGCAATTGGTCGATGCCCTGAGGGCGCGCGTCGCAACTTTGCCTTGGCTTGGCCACTTTGCCGGGCGAAACTCGGACATTGAAAGACGAATCACTTCGGGGGGCGTTGAAAGCAATGAGGCCAGCCATGACATCAATGTCGCGCCGCCAGATCATCACCCAGCTAGCGGGGCTTGCCCTTCCGGTGGCGACTTTGCCAGTTTTGGTGCCCGCCGCCGCAGCCTATGAACCCGAGCCGCAGCCGTTCTCGACCCATGAGTTGATCGACAATGGCAACAGGTTTTTTGGCACCATCACGCGCGGGCTTGCCGAAGGCATTCAGCGCGCCGTGTCGCATTGGGGCCAGCCCAATGGCTATATTCTCGGGCAGGAGGGTTCGGGCGCCTTTGTCGCCGGCCTGCGCTACGGCGAGGGCACGATGTATACCCGCAACGCCGGTGACCGCTCGATTTATTGGCAGGGGCCGTCGCTGGGCCTCGATGCCGGCGGCGATGGCGATCGCACCATGATGCTGGTCTATCACCTGCCGCGCGTTTCGGCGATGTACCGGCGCTTCGGCGGGGTCAATGGCTCGGCCTATGTGGTGGGCGGTTTCGGGTTTACCGCGCTCTCGCACAACAGCATCATCGCTGTGCCGATCCGCAGCGGCGTCGGCCTGCGGCTCGGCCTCAATCTCGGCTATCTGAAATTCACCCGCCGCCCGACCTGGAACCCGTTTTGAGGGGCGAAGGCACCGCACGGCTGATTCAATCCAAAGAATCATGTTGGCGGCGCTTGCCAGCACAAGGTTAGGGGTGTAAGCAGGTCTCAATAATCCTTATATGTATCGTTGCTTCGGTAGCGGTGACTTTTTGGGGTGGGTTCCGCAAGGAGCCCGCTCTTTTCGCTTTTAAGGGCCATGCTGCAACCGGCATCCTGGCATTTCTGGAGTCTGGCTTGAACGTAACTGACCCCATGCTGCAACCTGCCGAACACCTCGACGAACCGCGTCTGGTGGTGGAGAGCGGTGTGGCGGCACGCATCGCGGCGCTGGTCGTCCCGGTGCTGCATGACCTTGATTTGAGGCTGGTGCGGGTCAAGCTTTCCGGGCAGGACGGCACCACCGTGCAGATCATGTGCGAGCGCGCCGACGGCACGATGGATGTCGATGCCTGCGAGGTGGCAAGCCAGGCCTTGTCGCCGGTGCTGGACGTGGCTGATCTTGTGCCGCAAGCCTACCGGCTGGAAGTCTCTTCGCCGGGCATCGATCGCCCGCTCGTGCGCGTCAGCGATTTTGTCCGTGCCATCGGTCACGAAGCCCGGCTCGAGCTTTCCCAGCCGGTGGCCGGACGTCGCCGGTTCCGTTGCTGGATCGAGGCGGTCGAGCCCCGCGACGTCCGCATCAACCGCATTGATGCTGGCGCCGATGACGAGGCCATCCTGAGCCTGCCGCTGGATATGATCAGCGAAGCCCGCCTCGTGCTGACCGACGCTTTGATCCGCGCCACCCTGCGCGGCGCCAAAGGCAAGGAGCCGCTGCCCGAAGACGCGGCCTCACCATCAAGAAAACCAGCCACCAAGAGCAAAGCCAAGCCCATTCGGCCATCTGGCGTGCAATCCGAGTTGCGCGCCGCCAAACGCGCAGAGCGACGCCCTAGCGCTGTTTTGCGCGATGCTTCAAGCAAATCTGCCCGCCTCAAAGGAGACTAGACCATGGCCGTCAGCGCCAATCGACTGGAATTGCTGCAAAACATCGACGCGGTTGCCCGCGAAAAGATGATCGACCGGCAGATCGTTATTGCGGCGATGGAAGAGGCGCTGCAAAAAGCGGCACGCTCGCGCTATGGTCAGGAAACCGATGTGCGCGCCGAAATCAACCCGCGCACCGGCGAAATCCGCTATTCGCGCCTGCTGCATGTGGTTGATCAGGTCGATAATGACGCCGTCGATATTTCGCTGGCCGATGCCAGGACGCGCAATCCCGCAGCGCAGGTCGGCGATTATATGGCCGAAACCCTGCCGCCCTTCGATTTTGGCCGCGTCGCGACCCAAGGTGCCAAGCAGGTCGTCAAACAGAAGGTCTATGAGGCCGAGCGCGATCGCCAATATGAAGAATACAAGGATCGCATGGGCGAGATCGTCAATGGTGCGGTGAAAAGGGTTGAATATGGCAATGTCTATGTCGATCTCGGCCGCAGCGAGGCGGTGATCCGCCGCGACGAACTCATTCCGCGCGAAGCCTTCCGTCCCGGTGACCGGGTGCGGGCCTATGTCTATGACGTGCGCCGCGAGCAGAAGGGGCCGCAGATTTTCCTGTCGCGCACCCATCCGATGTTCATGTCGAAATTGTTCATGTCGGAAGTGCCGGAAATTTATGATGGCGTCATCGAGGTGAAGTCTGTGGCGCGTGATCCCGGTTCGCGGGCGAAAATCGCCGTCATCTCGCGCGATTCGTCGATTGATCCGGTGGGTGCCTGCGTCGGTATGCGCGGCTCGCGTGTGCAGGCCGTGGTCAATGAACTGCAGGGCGAAAAAATCGACATCATTCCGTGGTCGGCTGATGCCGCGACCTTCATCGTCAATGCCTTGCAGCCGGCCGAAGTCGCCAAGGTGGTGCTGGACGAGGATTCCTCGCGCATCGAAGTGGTGGTGCCGGATGATCAATTGTCGCTGGCCATCGGGCGGCGCGGACAGAACGTCCGTCTTGCCTCGCAATTGACCGGCTGGGATATCGACATTCTGACCGAGGCCGAAGAATCCAGCCGTCGCCAGAAGGAATTCAGGGCGCGCACCGACATCTTCATGCAGGCGCTCGATGTCGATGAGACAGTTGGCCAGTTGCTGGCTTCCGAAGGTTTCCGCTCGATTGAAGAACTGGCCTTCGTCAACCCGGTCGAACTGGCCACGATTGAAGGCTTTGACGATGACACCGCGCAGGAAATCCAGGCACGTGCGCAAGCCCATCTCGCGGCCATCGAGGTGGATCTGGACGAAAAGCGCGTGGCGCTCGGGGTCGGCGATGAACTCAAGCAGCTTGAGGGCATGACCTCGGCGATGCTGGTCAAGCTCGGTGAAAATGACGTCAAGACCATGGAAGATCTCGCCGGCTGTGCCACTGATGATCTCGTCGGCTGGCAGGAACGCAAAGGCGGTGAGATGGTGCGCGAAGCCGGTTATCTCGATGGTCTCGAGGTCACCCGCGAAGCTGCTGAAGCGCTGGTGATGCGGGCGCGGGTCAAGGCCGGATGGATCACCGAGGCCGAACAGGCCGATGAAGCGACGCCCTGAGATATGTGAACCAACTGGAGCCCCATGACCCGCAGCGACGATGATGACGATGGTGATGACAATGACGTGTCGGGTGCTAGTGCGGGCGAAGCTGCATCGCCCCTGAGCGCGGAGCGCACCTGCGTCGTCACCCGCCGCGTGATGGCCAAAGAAGAATTGTTGCGCTTTGTCACGGCACCCGATGGTGCGGTGGTGCCCGATATCAGGTGCCGCCTGCCGGGACGCGGGGCATGGGTTGCGGCCAGCCATGGCAACGTCGCCAAGGCTGTGAGCAAGGGTTTGCTGGCACGGGCCTTACGGGGCAAGACGCCGGGTGCCAGCCACCCGGCACCTTTCGTGCGGCCCGATCTGGCTGATTTCGTCGATGGCTTGCTCCAGCAGGATTGTTTGCAGGCGCTGGCGCTGGCCAACAAGGCTGGCGTCGTGCTGTGTGGCCATGTCAAGATCGAGCAGAGCTTGCGGCGTGAGGCGCCCTTGACCCTGCTGCACGCCACTGACGCGGGACGCGATGGCGTGCGCAAGCTCAATCAGTTGTGGCGCGGCCTCTGGCCCGCCGTCGCGGAAGAGGCTTTTCCCGAGGGCGTGAATATTTTTGCGTCTGCGCAATTGGATTTGGTTTTGGGCCGCACAAATGTGATACATGCAGCACTGAAGACGGCGATGGCTGCCGAAAGTGTCAAGTCGCGCGCGGTGCGATTGGTGAAATACCGGTCGTAGCCTGCGCTTTTGGCTATGGTTAGCCGCAAGAGATGATGTCGTAAGGACAAATGACGAATGAGTGATACAAAGACTCCCGGCGATCAGCCCCTCGGACTTGCTCCCACCAAGACGCTGTCACTGAAGCGGCCTGTGGAACAGGGCACCGTGCGTCAAAGCTTTTCGCATGGTCGCAGCAAGGCCGTGGTGGTCGAGACCGTCAAGCGCCGCGCCCCCGGCCCCGGTGAGAAACCTGCAAGCGCGCCCGTTGCCGTCGCCGCTGCCCCGAAAATCGAGTTGAAACCGCGTGTGATGCAGCCCGCCGCGCAGCCGCCGCGCGCTCCGTCGGCGCAGCCCGCTCCCCAGCGCAATGCTTCTGGCATGGTGTTGCGCACGCTCACCGACGAGGAGCGCGACGCCCGCGCGCGCGCCCTCAATGAAGCGCAAGCGCGCGAAGAAGAAATTCGTCGTCAGGCGATGATCGAGGCGCAATTGCGTGAAGAGCGCGAGGCGCGTGAGCGCAAGGAGCGTGAAGAAGCCGAAGCGCGCAAACGCGAGGATGATGCCCGCAAGGCCGCCGAGGCCGATAGCAAGCGCAAGGCGGAAACCGAAGCGCGTCGCAGGCTTGGCGGTGGCGAACCCGCGCCGACACCCGTCGCATCGCATGTGACGCCGCCGCGCAGCGCGCCGACCGAGGTGCCTGCAACCACGTCGAGCACCCCGAGCGCCCCGCGCGCTGCCACCAGCGAGGAAGCCCGCACCGCGCCGGCCGCACGTCGTCAGATCATGACGCCTGTTCGCCCGCCGCTGGTCAAGCCGACGCGCGGTGGCGAATTGAAGAACCGCGGCCGCCTGACCGTGACCTCGGCGACATCCGAACAAGAAGAGCGCACCCGCTCGGTGGCCGCTTTCCGGCGTCGCACCCAGCGACTCAAGGGCGTCGTGCAGGTGAAGGAAAAGCTGGCGCGCGAAATCGTCCTGCCGGAAACCATCAGCATTCAGGAACTCGCCAACCGCATGTCTGAACGCGCGGTCGACGTCATCCGTTTGCTGATGAAGCAGGGCCAGATGGCGAAGATCACCGATGTGATCGATGCCGACACGGCGCAGCTTCTGGCCGAAGAATTGGGCCATACCGTGCGCCGCGTTGCCGAGTCGGATGTGGAAGAGGGGCTGTTTGATGCCGTCTATACTGACGAGGTCTTGCTGCCGCGCCCGCCCGTTGTCACCATCATGGGCCATGTCGATCACGGCAAGACCTCGCTCCTCGATGCCATTCGCCACGCCAATGTGGTGTCGGGCGAGGCGGGCGGGATCACCCAGCACATCGGTGCCTATCAGATCACCGCGCCCAATGGCCTGCCGCTGACCTTCATCGATACGCCCGGCCATGCGGCCTTTACCGCCATGCGCGCGCGCGGTGCCAAGGTTACCGACATTGTTGTGCTGGTGGTTGCCGCCGATGATGGCGTCATGCCGCAGACCGTCGAGGCCATCAACCATGCCCGCGCCGCCAAGGTGCCGGTGATCGTGGCGATCAACAAGATCGACAAGGCCGATTCCAAGCCGGAGCGGGTGCGCGCCGAATTGCTGCAACATGAGTTGCAGGTCGAATCGCTCGGCGGCGACGTGCTCGAAGTGGAAGTCTCGGCCACCAAGCAGCTCAATCTCGACAAATTGCTCGAGGCCATCGCGCTGCAGGCCGAAGTGCTTGATCTTAGAGCCGATCCCAAGCGGCCGGCTGAAGGCACGGTCATTGAAGCCAGGCTCGATCGCGGTCGTGGCCCGGTCGCGACCGTGCTCGTGCAACGCGGCACGCTCGCCGTGGGCGATCTCGTGGTCGCAGGCTCGCAATCGGGCCGCGTCAGGGCGCTGATCGATGACAAGGGCAAGAGTTGCGCGACCGCCGGCCCCTCGATGCCGGTCGAGGTTCTGGGCTTTTCCGGGGCACCGGAGGCGGGTGATCGCGTCGCCGTGGTGCAAACCGAGAGCCGCGCCCGCGAAATCACCGATTACCGCGAGCGCCAGAAGCGCGAAAAACTCGCGGTGCGTGGCGGCACGGCGCGGGCGACGCTGGCTGACATGATGAGCCAGATCAAGACCGCCGGGCGCAAGGAATTCCCGCTGGTCATCAAGGCCGACGTGCAAGGCTCGCTTGAAGCCATTGTCGCGGCTCTCGACAATCTCGGCACCGATGAGGTGATGGCGCGTGTCGTGCATGTTGGCGTCGGTGGCCTCAGCGAATCCGACATCACGCTGGCCGAGGCCTCCAAGGCTGCGGTCATCGGCTTCAATGTCCGCGCGTTCAAGGAAGCGCGCGAGGCGGCCGAGGCTGCCGGCATCGAAATCCGCTATTACAACATCATCTATAACCTGATCGATGATGTGAAAGCGGCCATGTCCGGCATGCTGGCGCCGACCCGGCGTGAAACCATGCTGGGCAATGCCCAGATCCAGGAAGTGTTCAACATTTCCAAGGTGGGCAAGGTCGCAGGCTGCCGCGTCACCGATGGCGTGGTCGAACGTGGCCAGCATGTGCGCCTGATCCGCGACAATGTCGTGGTTCACGAAGGCAAGCTCTCGACGCTCAAGCGCTTCAAGGACGAAGTGAAAGACGTGCAGTCCGGCCAGGAATGCGGCATGGCGTTCGAGAATTACCAGGACATGCGCGTCGGCGATGTCATAGAATGTTACCGGGTCGAGGAAATCGCCCGCAAATTGTAAGGCGGGCGCGGCTTCGGTCCGCGCTTAAAGGCCCTAACTTGAGGGGCGGTGCGCCAGCGCGCCGCCATGCACCATGTCCCGTTCTGATAAAAGCAAATCTGCGCCAAGCCAGCGCATGTTACGCGTTGGCGAGGTCATCCGCCACGCGGTTTCGCAGGTGCTGATGCGTGGCGATGTCAATGATCCGGCACTGGATGCCGAGGTCATTACCGTGGCAGGCGTCAGGATGTCGCCGGATCTGAAGCTGGCAACGGTGCTGATCGTGCCGCTCGGCGGCAAGGATCCCGGTGCCGTGCTCGCGGCGCTGACGCGCAACCGCAGGTTCATCCGCGGCGCTATTGCCGGGGCGCTGGATTTGAAATTCATGCCGGACTTGCGCTTTCGCGAGGACGAGGGCTTTGCCTCGCAGGCCCGTATCGATGCGTTGCTGCATTCTGAAAAAGTGCAGCAGGATTTAGAGGATAAAACACCTTGAGTGCTCCGCGTTCCACCAGAGTGGAAGTCAATGGCTGGGTCGTGCTCGACAAGCCGGCCTTCACGACCTCGACCTCCGCCGTGTCGCGGCTGAAATTCCTCATGAACGCCAAGAAGGCCGGGCACGCTGGCACGCTCGATCCGCTGGCCACCGGCATTTTGCCGATTGCTTTTGGCGAGGCCACCAAAACCGTGCCCTTCGTGCAGGAAGGCGAAAAAGCCTATCGCTTCACCATTGCCTGGGGCGCCGAAACCAACAGCGATGACGCCGAGGGCGAGGTGACGGCAACTTCCGAACGGCGCCCGACCGTGGCGCAGATTGAAGCGCTGCTGCCGCAATTCATCGGCGAAATCACCCAGATTCCACCCGCCTATTCGGCCATCAAGATTGGCGGCGAGCGCGCCTATGATCTGGCGCGCAGCGGCGCTGTGCTCGACATGCCGCCGCGACAGGTCACCATTCATGCGCTGCGTCTGGTCGCCGCCGATGATGACAGTGCCACGCTGGAGGCCGAATGCGGCAAGGGCACCTATGTGCGCGCCATTGCCCGTGATCTTGGCCGCGCTTTGGGCTGTTACGGCCATGTCATCGCGCTGCGGCGCACGCGGGTCGGGCCGTTCTTTGAGCGTGATTCCGTGACCTTCGAGGCGCTTGAACGCGAGGGCAGGACGCTGATGCGGCCGGTTGATGCCGGCATTGCCGAAGTGCCGAGCGTGATCGTCGATCGTCAGGGCGCGGCGCAATTGCGGCGCGGACAGGCGCTGGTGTTGCGGGGCCGCGATGCGCCCGGCGACGGCGTAATCTGGGCCTCCTGCGGCGGCGTTGCCATCGCCATCGGCACGGTGGAACAGGGCGCGCTGCATCCCGAGCGCGTGTTTACGACGCCTTATTGAGCAGAGTTCCGCGCCGCACCCATGGTCGCGCGCCCCGGCCCGCCAATCAGGCGGCCGGCTTCATGCGTCGGGGTCGTCCTCGACGCTCTTTCCGGGAATGGCGTAGCCGCCCGACAGCCAGCGGTTGAGATCGACATCCTGGCAGCGGGTCGAGCAAAAAGGTTTCGTCGCATCGACCGACGGCTTGCCGCAAACCGGGCAAGGCTTGCCGCCTTGGGGCCGCGGGGGATTGTCACCTGAGGGTTGATTGTCTGTCATGGTCTGCCTTGGTTCCGTTGCACGCCGCTGGCAAAGCTGACCGCAGTTCTGGTGTCAGACATGGTTGAGCCAGGCGATGTGCACCGGATAGCCATCGCCGATCAGCATGCGATGCACGTCCACCAGCGGCAGACCAACGACGGCCGAATAGGAGCCGTTGATATCTTCGACAAACGCCCCGGCGAGGCCCTGAATGGCGTAGCCGCCCGCCTTGCCGCGCCATTCGCCGGAGGCCAGATAGGCTTCCATCTCGGCGCTGGAAAGCCGTTTGAATCGCACTCTGGTTTTCACCAGTTTCTGGCGTCTCGCACCCTTCGGTGTCACCAGCACCACCGCAGTAAACACCCGGTGTGCCCTCCCGGAGAGCAGGCGCAGGCATTGCGCCGCTTCAGCCGCCAGTTCGCATTTGGGCAATATCCGCCGCCCGACGCTCACCACCGTGTCGGCGGCAATGATGAATGCGCCGTCGAGTTCGCCGCGCGCCTTGACCAGCCTTTGCGCCGCGACAGCCTTTTCCAGCGCCAGTCTTGTCGCCAGCGAGCGCGGCAATTCGGTTTTCCTGGGTGTTTCGTCAATTTCAGCGGGCACCAGCGCATCGGGCTCGACGCCGATCTGCTGCAACAAGGCTAATCGCCGGGGCGAGGCCGAGGCCAGCACCAGTTTGGGACGCCAGCTTTTCTCAGGCTTTGCGCTTGCTTCATTCATGGCTGACCCGACCCATACGCCATCAACGGAAGCGGAAAGTAATGCGGCCTTTTGTCAGGTCATAGGGAGTCATCTCCACCATCACCTTGTCTCCGGTGAGCACGCGAATGCGGTTCTTGCGCATTTTTCCGGCTGTATGGGCAATGATTTCATGGCCGTTTTCGAGCAGCACGCGAAACATGGCATTGGGCAGCAATTCCGTCACCGCGCCGGGGAATTCCAGAAGCTCTTCTTTGGCCATCAGGTTCGAACTCTCATGAAGCATTCCTTGTTGAGGCATTTCCGCCAGATGATCGCAATACCGCTTTGCGGCAAAAATGCCACAGCATTCAGTGCAAAAGCACGCATAATCCAGTTTGTCGCATTTGTGAACCACCCGGCAGGTACCATATAGGGGTGGTGCGATATTTGAACGCAACATTGACAACTGTCATTTTCAGGTCACACTTGATATTGGAGGTATCCATGGAATCGTTTTTCGAGTTTCAGACGACAGCGATGCGGATGTTATTTGCCCAGACCGACACCATGGTGGACAGCTGGGCGACAATTTCGATGCGCCTTCCCGTGCTCATCCATGACGGCATGAGCGGTCAGATATCGAGTGAAACTCAGGCCATGGTCAGCGAGAAAGTGATCGCCACGACTGAAGGCGCGATCGGCGCCAGTCAGGCGGGCACACGTCTGGCGCTCAATTTCTGGAGCGGTCGGCTTTATGGCAGGGATGTGCCGCACCGGCTCATGCATGTCATGGACGCGGCCGCGAGGCCCGCCCGCACCAAAGTGCGCTCCAACGCCCTGCGGCTCACCGGGCGGTAAACTCAAGCGGCGCGATCGATGAACATCTGCGCTTGATCTTGCGCCAGCATTTCGCTTTCGTTGCGGCTGACTTCCCTGGCGAGGCGCGCTGCCAGCACATGGCGCGCGGCCTCCCGCGCGGCTTCCGATTCGAACCGCCGCAACAAGGACATGACCTTGCCGGTCTCCGGGCCTTGCGCCGCGCTGCAACGCATCAGCACTTCGCTGATCAGCCTGCGGTCGAGTGTGGCGCTGGCGGCGGTGCCTTGTTCCAGACGATAGGCTGTAAGGGCACTGATCGCGGCGCGAAACGCCGGCAACAGGGCCTCCGGCAACAGGGCACGCGCATAGAGCGCGGCAAAGCCTGCGCCTTTGCAATCGGCAACGAGGCCCGCGACACGATCCGGCCGCATGCCGGAGAGTTCCACCAGAGCCCCCTCCAGCAGGCCGGTGCTGCCGCTCATGATCGAACGCAGCAGCAGTCCGGCGGTCAGTTGCCCCCTCTGACGCAAATGCCGCGCAAAGGTTGCCGTCGCATCACCGGCATTGGTGGCCGCGATCAGCACCTGCGCCTTCTCGCGTGATTCGCGGCCCATGCGTTGCGTGCGCTCCGGCGACAGCCAGTTGCAGCCGATGACGAATTCGCTGAGCGCCCCCAGCGTGGCATTGACCAGATCAGCCCGCAAAGCTGCCGACAAATGCGGGCGCTTGAGCAGGGCCTCGCGCACTTCGCCATCCGTGCCAAAGCGCTCCAGAATGCGCTGCATCGAAAATTCCGCCAGATCGGCACCGGGATTGACCACCAGCGCCACCACGGCCTCACGCGCGCCGACCTCGGCCAGGGCGGCACTGACAATTTTGGAGAGGCGCGGGCGCAGCGCAATCGCCGCCTGCGCATAGGCATCGCCAATGGCGGCGCTGTCCACCAGATCATCATCATCAAGCAGGGGCGAGCGGCCCAGCACCAGCGTCGAAATATCCGACTGGTCGCTCGCCAGCGCAATGACGATATGGCGCGGAGCCGCGGCAGCGCTGGCAAAACTTTCGGCTAGCGCGCGGCGCACCAGCGGCGACGGATCATCCAGCAAGGCGGTGAGGGCGTCCTCGGTGGCCTGCTTTTCGTCAGGCTCCATATGCGTGTAAAGATAAGTGCGAGCGAGCGCGCTGACACCATCAGCCCGGCGTGAGGCCGGCACGGTCTCCGCCCATTCGAGAAAGCGTGCAACTATCATGATCGCTTCGAGCTCCAGCCCCGTATCGATTCCGCCTTTACAGAATATGAAGATGCGGCAATTGTGGTAAACGGATCATTAACAAGGCCCACCAATCCCAAAGGCTGTCTCATGTCTGAACCTCATCCGCGCGGCGGGTTGTATTTCGAAGATCTGGAGCCCGGAAAACTCTTCAAGCACCGGCTGACCCGCACGGTCACGCAGATGGACAACATGCTGTTTTCCAACATGACGCTGAACCCGCAGCCGCTGCACATCGATGCGCATTTTTGCGCAACCGAGACCGAATGGGGCCAGCCGCTGATGAATTCGCTGTTCACGCTTGGCCTGCTCATCGGCATTTCCGTGAATGATCTGACTGTGGGCACCACCATTGCCAATCTCGGCATGGAGGACGTGAAATTCCCCAACCCGCTGTTCGAGGGCGATACTGTGCATTGCACCACCGAGGTTCTGGCGCGGCGCGTTTCGAAATCGCGGCCGGACGCTGGCATCGTCACCTTTGACCACCGCGCCTTCAAGCAGGATGGCACCTTGGTGGCGCAGTGCCGCCGCCAGGCCTTCATGCGTCTGCGGCCAGCAAGTTGATGGAAACACTGCTGTTTGTGCCGGGCGATTCCGCCCGCAAACTTGAAAAGGCTCTGACCAGCGGCGCTGACGCGCTGCTGATAGACTTGGAAGATTCGGTCAGTCTGGCCAACAAGCAAAAGGCCCGCCAGCAGGCCCGAGAATTCGTAATGGCCCTTGGCGGCACGGATGGCGTGCCCCAGCTGATCGTGCGCATCAATGCCGGGGACAGCGGCCTGATGGATGCCGATCTCGATGCCGTGATCTGCCGTGGCCTTGCGGCGGTGATGCTGCCCAAATGTTGCGGCGGGCGCGACGTGCAGCAACTCTCCGCCCGCATGGCCCTGCGCGAGGCCTTTGCCGATTTCCCGCCGGGCAGCTTCGGCATCCTGCCCATTGTCACGGAAACGGCGGCCTCATTATTTGCCATGGGCAGTTTCGCGGGTGCGAGCCGCCGCCTCATCGGCTTGACATGGGGTGCCGAAGACCTTGCCGCTGACCTCGGGGCTTCATCCAACCGCGACGAGCAGGGCCGCTGGACAGGCCCCTATGAGATGGCGCGCAGCCTGACCCTGCTCGCCGCCCGCGCCGCAAGAGTGCCGGCGATCGACACGGTTTTTCCCGACATTTCTGACACAGCGGGCTTCGCCAAAGCCTGCCGTGATGCGGTGCGTGACGGATTTGATG
The DNA here is from genome assembly GCA_021804825.1 of Pseudomonadota bacterium. Classification (GTDB taxonomy): domain Bacteria; phylum Pseudomonadota; class Alphaproteobacteria; order Rhizobiales; family Beijerinckiaceae; genus REEB77. The sequence goes on from JAJZGX010000058.1 coordinate 12,436, forward strand.
GCAAGATGGCGATTCATCCCTCGCAAATTCCGATGATCACCGCGGCTTTCGCCCCCAGCGCCGCCCAGATCGACCACGCCCGCGCCATTCTTGCCGCTGTGGCGGCAGCAGACGGGGCAGGGGTCGTGGCCTTGCACGGCTCCATGATCGACGAGCCGCATCTGAAGCAGGCGCGCCGGGTGCTGGCCCGCGCCACCAAAAAGCCCGCGCCATGAAGCCGATCCACGCGGCGCTCGCGCTGGCGACAGCAATCTTGTGGGGCATTGCCTTTGTTGTCAGCAAAGCCAGCCTTGCCGATTTCACGCCGACGCAGCTCGCTGGCATTCGCTTTGCCTTTGCCGCCCTGCCGACGCTGGTAATGGCACCGCCCAAAATTCCGGTGCTGCGGCTGGTGTTGATCAGCTTCTTTCTGTTTGGCCTGCAATTCGAGCTGCAATTCATCGGCATCAAGCTCGGCATGCCGGCCGGGCTCACCGCCTTCATGATTCAAAGTCAATCGCTGTTCACCGTCGCCTTGGCTGCCTTGTGGTTGAAGGAACGCCCGACCTGGCGCCAAACCATCGCGCTCGGCCTCGGGCTCGTCGGGCTCATCCTCATCGCCTTGCAACTCGGGGCCGGTGCCACGGGTCTTGGCTTTGCGCTGGTGCTCACCGCGGCATTGTCATTCGCCCTCGGCAATCTTCTGCTCAAGACCAGTGGCGCCACCGACATGGCGGCGTTGATCGCTTGGGCCAGCGTGCTGCTGCCGCTGCCCGCCCTGGTTCTATCGTGGTTTCTGGATCATGGCCGTGTCGCTGTCGTCGCCATGCTGCACGCACCGCTGCGGGCCTATGCCGGCCCGGCCTATCTGGGGCTGGTAGCGACTTCGTTCGGCTATGCCGTGTGGGCGCACCTGCTCAAGACCTATTCATCCGCCGCCGTCGCGCCCTACGCGCTGCTGGCGCCCTGCGTCGGGCTGATCGGCAGCATGATCGTGTTTGGCGAGCGCCTGATGCCGCTCGAATTTGCAGGAATCGCCGCGATTTTCGCGGGGCTGGTGCTGTCGCTGTCTCCAGCCCGCAGATCGGCGGCGCGCTAGGCCACCATCCCGCCACCGCCCGGCGGGCGGTGCAGTTCAAACACTTTGTCGACCACCGCGTAATCCATATAGCCGAGCCGCGCCAAGGGCTGCATGGCCGCTGTATCAACCCTGCCGTCGCTGATGAACGCGTCATTGATATGCACGCCAATCACCTCGCCGAGCACCAGATACGAGCCGATTTCATGGCCGTCGCGGTCCTTGAGGTGGAGAATATCCGTCACCACACATTCGAGCGAGGCCGGGCTTTGGGCCACACGCGGCGGCCGCACCAGCATGGAGGGCGCAACTTCGAGCTTGGCGGGGCCAAATTCGCTGACGCCGCGCGGATAGGGTGCCGAGGTGGCGTTCATGGCGTGCAACAGCGGCATCGAAGCCATGTTCCAGACGAATTCGCGGCACTCTTCAGCAAAGGTCACAGAATCCTTGACGCCCTCGCTGGAGAAGCCAAGTATCATCGGCTTACTGGAAAAAGCATTGAAAAATGAATAGGGTGCGAGATTAACCTCACCCTTTTTGTTCATCGTCGAAACCCAGCCGATCGGCCGTGGCGTGATGATGGCTTTGAGCGGATCGTGTGGCAGCAGCGTCTTGTCACGCTTATCGGCTTCGTAATACATCGGCGTCGGGCTTCCTTAGAATTCTTGAATGATGGCATCCATATCCGGCCGCAAGCGGTCATCGCTCAGCGTTTCTGCGTGGCCGATATGGATGAACCCGGCCATGGTCTCATGTTCGGCCAGACCAAGGCCATGCAGCACGTCGCGGTCATAGGCGATCCAGTCGGTCAGCCAGCAAGTGACAAATCCCATTGTGGTGGCGACAAGGGTGAGATTCATGCAGACCGCCCCGGCTGAAAGCACCTGCTCCCACGCGGGAATTTTTACATGCGGGGCAGCGCGCGACACCACGCCGACAACCAGCGGTGCTGGCAGAAAGCGGCTTTTTTCAAATTGCAGCCGCGTCGCATCGGCCTCGGGGTGTTTCTGTGCCCAGACCTGCGCGCAGATGTCACCCGCCCGAACCCGGCCCTCGCCCTGAAAAATGATGAAGCGCCAAGGCACCAGCTTGCCATGGTCTGGCACCCGCGCCGCCAGCCGCAGCATGGTGGCAAGCTCTTGCGCATCAGGGCCGGGGCCGGTGATGGCAGCCGGCTTTTGCGAGCGTCGCGTTGCAAACACGTTGAGACAATCGGCTTGGTGCAGATCAGATTTGGTCACAAGGGCCTCACGCAAATTCCATGATCACAGCGTCCACTGCAAGGCTGTCGCCGGGTTTGACATTGATTTTCGTCACCTTGCAATCGCGCTCGGCGCGTAGCACGTTTTCCATCTTCATGGCTTCGACCATGCAGAGCGCCTCGCCAGCTTTAACCTCTTGCCCCACCTTCACGTCAAGCGCTTTGACCAGCCCCGGCATCGGGCACAGCAAGAACTTGGACGTGTCGCGGCCAGCCTTTTCGGGCATCAGCGAGGCCAGTTCCGCCTCGCGCTGCGTATAAACGCGAGCCTCGACCCCGATGCCGCCATGGGCAAGGTGACAGCCATTGAGCAAGGGGTGCACCTGCACGGCAATGGCGACACCCCCGACCAGCCCGCGCCAGACCGGCTCACCCGGCACCCATTCAGATTGCACCGCCGTGGTGGTGGCATCGTCGCGATGCACCATCAGCGCGTCATCGCGTGCCTCCAGCCGCACATGATATTGCGCCTGGCCGAGCCGCACGACCCGCTTGAGCGCGAACACATGCGGGCGCTGGGCCCGCATCTGGCCGGAAATGCGGCGTTTGCGCAGGTTCTGCACATGGTCGATATGGGCCGCCACCGCCGCAAACAGCTCAGCTTCTGCGCCTTCTGGCTTCGCCAGGCCAAAGCCGTCGGGGAATTCCTCAGCGATAAATCCGGTGGAAAGCCGGCCGTCGCGCCAGCGCTGGTGGCGCATCAGGGCGGCGAGGAACGGGATGTTATGGCGGATGCCGTCAATGGTGAATTCATCCAGCGCCTGGGCTTGCGCATCGATGGCTTGCGCGCGGGTCGGCGCGTGTGTCACCAGTTTGGCGATCATCGGATCATAATAGATCGAAATCTCGCCGCCCTCATAGACGCCGGTGTCATTGCGCACGGTGATGCCACCGCGTATCCCCTCGGACGGCGGCCGATAGCGCGTCAGGCGTCCGGTTGAGGGCAGGAAATTACGGGTCGGGTCTTCCGCGTAAACGCGCGACTCAACGGCCCAGCCTTTCAACTTCACATCGGCCTGTCGCAGCGCCAGGGTCTCGCCCGCCGCAACCCTGATCATCTGCTCGACCAGATCAACCCCGGTGATGAGCTCAGTCACCGGATGCTCGACCTGCAACCGCGTATTCATTTCCAGAAAATAGAAGCTCTTGTCCTGACCCGCGACGAACTCCACCGTTCCGGCGCTGTCGTAATTCACGGCTTTGGCGAGGGCCACGGCCTGCTCGCCCATCAGGCGGCGGGTGGCGGGGTCAAGCAGCGGCGAGGGTGCTTCTTCAATCACCTTCTGATTGCGGCGCTGGATCGAGCATTCGCGCTCGCCGAGGTAAATCACGTTGCCGTGCTTGTCGCCGAGCACCTGAATTTCGATGTGGCGTGGGTTGACGATGAATTTCTCGATAAACACCCGATCATCGCCAAATGACGATTGCGCCTCCGATGTCGCGCGCGCAAAACCCTCCTTGACCTCGCCAGCCCCAAAGGCGATGCGCATGCCTTTGCCACCACCACCGGCTGACGCCTTGATCATCACCGGATAGCCGATGCCATTGGCGATTTCGACGGCTTCATCGGGCGAGGTGATCACCCCCAAATGCCCCGGCACCGTGGAAACACCGGCAGCATGGGCGAATTTCTTGGATTCGATCTTGTCGCCCATCGCCTTGATGGCGCGCGGATTGGGGCCGATGAAGGTGATGTCGGCCGCGTCGAGCGCTTCGGCAAAGGCCGCCCGCTCCGATAAAAACCCATAACCCGGATGCACGGCCTGCGCGCCGGTGGCACGGCAGGCTTCAATGATCTTGTCGATCACCAGATAGGATTGCGTCGCTTCTGCCGGGCCGATGAAGACGGCTTCATCGGCCATTTCGACATGCAGAGCATCGCGATCCGCCGCCGAATAGACCGCTACAGTCCTGATTCCCATGCGCCGCGCGGTTTTCATGATGCGGCAGGCAATTTCACCGCGGTTGGCAATCAGGATTTTGGCGAGCATGGCACAGGGTCTTTATGACAGAATGACGGTTCACGTTCTTAGGCGAGGCGAGAGGTGGCGTAAAGCGAACCGAAAGTCGGAGGCAGCCAAGCAGTTTGGCAGGCTCTACCGCACGAACAAGGTTCGGAGTTTTTTCAAGGATCAAGCATGGCAGCGGCG
>JAJZGX010000059.1 GCA_021804825.1 Pseudomonadota bacterium
CTTGGCCTTGCGGACGGCTTCAAGCTGGTGATCTCGGCGATAGAATTGTCGCGCTCGAAACCCGATCCCCTGCCTTATCAGGAGGCTCTGCGCCGTCTTGATCTCGACCGCGAGCATGTGGTGGGCTTTGAAGATTCGGTTTCCGGCCTCAAGGCCGGCGTCGATGCCGGCCTCGCCATGGTCGGGATCACCACCGGCCTTGATGCTGCGCAATTGATCGCCATGGGTGCCCGCTTGGCGATTGCCGATTACAACGACCCGCGGCTGGTGTCCTTCATCGAGGTCCAGCTTGGCGGTTGATAAGTCGCCCCGGTTTCGACTACACAGCCCGCTGTCACTCCATGACGCCGGTTGCCGCGCAGCGATGTTGCGTTGCCTTGCTTCAACACCATATCTGAATTCCAGCTTGAGTTTGTCATGACCCGCCTCCCAGAAAAACCGACAACCGGGCTGATCAAGCCGCTGCTGCCGCGTGGCCTTGCCGACCGCACGTCGCAGGAAATTGCCGCCACGCGCCGCATGATCGACATTATCGGGCGGATTTACGAGCTTTATGGGTTTTGCGCGGTGGAAACGCCGATGATCGAATATACCGAAACCCTGGGCAAGTTCCTGCCCGATACGGATCGGCCCAACGCCGGGGTTTTTTCCTTCCGCGATGATGATCAGCAATGGCTGTCGCTGCGCTATGACCTGACGGCGCCGCTGGCGCGCCACTTTGCGGCACAGGCCAGCACGCTGCCCAAGCCGTACCGCAGTTGGCGGGCCGGTTATGTGTTTCGCAATGAAAAACCCGGCGCCGGGCGGTTCCGGCAATTCATGCAATGCGACGCCGATACGGTGGGTGCCAGCAGCGTCGCCGCCGATGCCGAAATCTGCATGATGGCTGCGGACACGCTGGAGGCTTTGGGCGTGCCGCGCGGCGATTACATCGTCAAGATCAATCACCGCAAGGTTCTCGATGATGTGCTCGATGCTGCGGGCCTTGCCGGCGATGCGCCGCGCCGCCTGATCGCGCTGCGCGCCATCGACAAATTTGATCGGCTTGGTGCGAACGGGGTGCGCGATCTGCTGGGCGCGGGCCGGCGTGACGAGAGCGGCGATTTTACCAAGGGCGTCGAACTCGAAGCTGCAGGATGCGACATTCTCATGGCCTTCCTGCAAGGGCAGTTGCCCGAGGGGCTGGTGTCGACCGGGTTGGATGAACTCGCCGCGATCCGCGATCTGCTGCTGGCCGGCGGTTATGGGCCGGACAGGGTGCGAATCGACATGTCCGTGGTGCGCGGGCTGGAATATTACACCGGCCCGGTGTTCGAGGCGGAATTGACCTTCGAGGTGGCGACGCAAGGGGGGCAGCCAACAAGGTTCGGCGCGGTTGGCGGTGGCGGGCGTTATGATGGCCTTGTTGGGCGGTTCCAGACCGAAAGTGTCCCGGCGACCGGATTTTCCATCGGTGTTTCGCGGCTTTACGCCGCTCTCAAGGCGCTCGGCAGTCCGCTGGTCGAAGCCAAAAGTGCACCCAAACCAGTGCTGGTGCTGGTGATGGACAAGGATCATCTGGCGCATTATCAGAGCCTGGTCGCGGCGTTGCGGCGCGCGCAGGTGCCGGCCGAGCTCTATCTGGGATCGTCCGGCATGAACGCACAGCTCAAATATGCGGATCGTCGCGGTGCGCCCTGCGCCATCATCCAAGGCTCGAATGAACGGGCAAGCGGCCAGGTGGTCATCAAGGATCTGGTTCTTGGCACCACGCTGGGCGGTGCGACCAAAGACCGGGCCGACTATCTGGAATTGAAACAAATGGCACAATTCGCGGTGGCGGAATCCGAGATGGTGGGGGCGGTGCGCAATGTTCTGGCGCGTCAGGCTGCCTCTGCAAAAGCCTGAAAGAGATTGAATATACGCCAAATCTGGCCGGGCCAAGGGCCATAACGGGGGATCAACATGCGTTCTGGCTTGAGCAGCAGGGATCGCGCACACGCGCTTCAGGCGCTTTTTATCGAGGCCGGCTATGTCGGGATCGAACCACCGATCCTGCAACCGGCCCATGTGTTTCTCGATAATGCCGGCGAGGATTTGCGCGGGCGGCTGCTTCTGACGGCCGATGCCGGCGGCGAGGAATTGTGCCTGCGGCCGGAACTGACGATCCCGGCCTGCCGCGCCTGGCTGGCGCAAGGCAGCCCCGAGCCGGGGCAGATTTCCTGCGCCGGGCCGGTGTTTCGCCAACGCCAGGCGGGGCCGGTCGAGTTTTACCAAGCGGGGCTCGAGACTTTCGGGCGCACCGATCAGGAGGCCGCAGACGCCGAAGTGCTGGCGCTGGTGCTTGGCGCTGTTGGTAAAATCCACAAGGCACCGCTGCGCGTCACCTTCGGCGATGCTGCGCTGTTCCAGCATTTTGTCGAAGGCATGGGATTGCCGCAAGCATGGCGGCGGCGGATTTTGCGTGGCCATCGTGCCGGCAAGGCGCTGCGTGATATCACCAGCGCCCTCGTGCCGCATGAAGCGGTCGATCACAGTGGTGTTCTGGCGGCGCTGGAGGGTGCCGACAAAGCCGGTGCCAGGGCTTTGGTCGAGGATCTGCTGGCCATTGCCGGCATTGCGCCCGTGGGCGGGCGCAGCCCCAGCGAAATTGCCGACCGGTTTCTTGAACAGGTGGCGCTGCGCGCCAGCGGTGCTTTCCCGCCTGAAAAACAAGCCTGGCTCGAAGAATTTTTGCAGATAGGCGGCGAGCCCGACCGCGCCTTGCGTGAAATGCGGCGGCTGGCCAGCCTTGCCAATATCGATATCGATCGCGATTTTGCCAAATTTGAAACGCGGCTGGGCTTTTTAAGTGCCCATGGCCTCGATGTTGCCGGCTTGAATTTTTCGGCAGCCTTTACCCGCCCGCTCGATTATTACACAGGCTTCATGTTTGAAGCCCATGAGCTTGCGCCAGAGGCGAAAAATCCAGTGCTGGGTGGCGGGCGTTACGATCATCTCATGGCCCGCCTGAGCGGGGGTCGCACCATTCCAGCGCTGGGTGCAGCGGTATGGGTTGAACGGTTGTCGGGAGGAAGTCATGGCTGAAACAGCGCCAGCCTTGGTGCTTTGTGTGCCCTCCAAGGGGCGGTTGCAGGAAAATGCCCATGCGTTTTTTGCGCGCGCCGGGCTTGATGTGGTGCAAGCGCGCGGGGCCCGGGATTACCGCGGCCGTCTGGCGCAGGTGCCCGGCGTTGAAATCGCCTTTCTGTCCGCTTCGGAAATTGTGGCGCAGCTGGCGGCGGGGACGGCGCATCTCGGGGTCACCGGGGAAGATCTGGTGCGCGAGAGTGTGCCGGATGCCGATGCGCGCCTTGCGCTGCTGACGCCGCTGGGTTTCGGCCATGCCAATGTCGTCGTTGCCGTGCCGCAGGCCTGGATCGATGTTGCCACCATGGCCGATCTTGAGGACGTTGCGAGCGCCTATCACGCGCGGCGCGGCGAGCGCATGCGGGTTGCCACCAAATATGTCAATCTGACGCGGCGCTATTTTGCCGGTGTCGGGGTCACTGATTATCGCATCGTCGCGAGCCTCGGGGCGACCGAGGGGGCACCGGCGGCGGGCCAGGCCGAGTTGATTGTCGATATCACCACGACCGGCGCCACCTTGCAGGCCAATGCGCTGAAAATCCTCGATGACGGCGTGATCCTGCGCTCACAGGCCAATCTTGTGGCCGCATTGCGGGCGCCGTGGACGCCGCAGGCGCGCGAGGCCGCGCGCATCATCTTGTCGCGCATTGCCGCCGAAGAACTGGCGCGCACGACGCGCGAGCTTGAAGCGATTGATGTCGCTGATGGTGCCGCCGCCGCGGATCATGCAAGGGCGCATCATGACGCACAGCTGCTGTCGCAATCCGCCCGCAACATGACGTTCAGCGTTGCGAGCGCCAAGGCGGCGGCATTGGCCGATGATCTTGTTGGACAGGGGGCGCGGCGTGTCACCATCCGCGCCCATCAGGCGGTATTTTCGACCCACAATCCCTTGGCAGAAGCGCTGTTTCGACATCTGGCCTGACCCTGATATGCGGTCTCAAGCGGCGGTTTCGAAGAGATCGGCTTGCGGCAGATCGGCCCTCGGGGCCTTGAAGTGATCGGTTCTGAGCGCCAGGCGGGTCTTGTTGAAGCCGAGGCGCGCGGCGGTGACCTCAACCCGGCGGCCGATCATGAAGGCATAGGGGCCGGTTCCGCTCATGCGGCGATGAAAGGCCGAGTCATAGAGCCCGCCTTCGCGGGTCGAGCGCACCAATTGCAGCACATGCTCGGCGCGATCGGGATAGTGTTCACGCAGCCATTGGGTGAATAATTCGGCGATTTCGAGCGGCAGACGCAACAGCACATAACCGACTTCGCGGGCGCCAGCGGCAAAGGCGCGCTTCATGATGATTTCGATCTCGGCGTCGTTGATGCCAGGAATGATCGGCGCGACCATGAGCGTCACGGGGATGCCAGCTGCGGCCAGGGCTGCCATGGCGTCCAATCGAAGCTGCGGCTGGCTCGCTCGCGGCTCCATGCGGCGCGCGAGATCGCGATCAAGCGTGGTCACTGAAATGGCGACCTTGACCAGTCCTTTGGCCGCCATGGGCGCGAGAATATCAATGTCCCTTGTCACCAGTGCGGATTTGGTGACGATGCCGACCGGATGGTTGGTCTCGGCCAGCACCTCCAGGACGCTGCGGGTAATGCGGTGCTGCCGCTCGATCGGCTGGTAGGGATCGGTATTGGTGCCGATCGCCAGCGTGCGGGGCCGGTAGCCGCGCGCCGCCAGGTCTCGGCGCAGAACCGCCGCAGAGCCGTCCTTGGCGACCAGTCTGGTCTCGAAATCCAGTCCCGGCGACAGGCCGAGAAAGGCGTGAGTGGGCCGTGCGTAACAATAGCTGCAGCCATGCTCGCAGCCGCGATAGGGATTGAGCGATTGCTCGAAGCCGAGGTCAGGCGAATCATTGCGGGTGATGACATGGCGCGGCCGCTCCAGCGTCACACGCGTCGCCAGAGCTTCAAGTCTTTCGGCCGAACCCCACCCGTCATCGACCCCTTCGCGGGTGACAGGCTCGAAGCGTCCGCTGACGTTGCTTTGCGTGCCGCGGCCGCGATGGCGCAGGGCATCGCTCGACGACGCAGGCTTCAACGATCGGTTTAGGGCGATCATGGTCATATCATCCGCCTGTTGTAACTAGAACAAAACAGCAATAGAAAACGAATACGGAACAAATATCATGCTGTCAAGAGGCGTTCGTGAAATGTTTCGGTTCGGCCTCCCGGCGCCGGGGGTATCAGATTTGGCAAGCGCTAGCGCTCGGGCTATGCAGGGCGATGCTGTCGATGCTGATATTTTGCGAGGGGCCAGAAGAGCGCGCCGCGCCCCGCTTGGTGCGCGCCTTGTCGAGCCTGGTGCCGGGCGTGGTGCGCGGTTTGATTGGTGATGTGCATGTGGTGACGCCCGCAGCGCCGGGTTTTGGCGCGATTGCCGATGAGGCGGGCGTGCGGCATTATGGCGGCGCACCCGATCCTGCTGCGTTTGAGCTTGCCCTCGGGGCGTTGAAAGGCCCGTGGTGTGCGGCGCTGAAGGGCGATCAGCGGGTGGATGGCGCGTGGTTTGATGCGCTGGAAGCCTTCATCCTCGAGGCCCCGCAAGCGGCCTTGCTGCGGGTCGCGCCGCAAAATATGGCGCAGCGGCTGGTGCCTGGGCTTGCGTCGGCAAGCGGTGTCGTCTGGCACAGGACATGTCTGGCGGGGGGGAGGGTGCCGTCATGGGACGGTTTGCGCGGGGCGCTGCGGCCGCGCCTGACGCTATCGGCCCGCACGCATCCGCTGTCGCCGTGAGCGCGCGGGCGCGTGGCGATGATCGGGCTGGATCATCATTGTGAAAATGTGTTGCAACTGTCGATCTGCCCCGATTTGAGGCCGGTTTTCAGCCAGAACACCCGTTGTGCCGATGTGCCATGCGTAAAGCTGTCGGGCACGGCATAGCCTTGCGCCTGCTTTTCGAGCCTGTCATCGCCGATGGCGGCGGCAGTTGCCACGGCCTTTTGAACATCGCCCGGTTGCAGAATGTGCCATTTGGCATCGGCATTGGCGGCCCAGACCCCGGCGAGGCAATCGGCCATAAGCTCGACACCGACGGAGAGGCGGTTGGCTTCGGCAGGGCTGGTGGCGCGTTGCTCGGCAGCCTCCACCCGCGGAAGAATGCCAAGCAGGTTTTCAATATGGTGGCCAATTTCATGAGCAATGACATAGGCGTAGGGAAAATCGCCACCGCCACCGTATTTGCTGCGCATGTCGGCAAAGAATGACGTGTCGAGATAAACCTTCTGATCGACCGGGCAGTAGAACGGACCCATGGCGGCCTCGGCCCGGCCACCGCAGGCCGATTGCGTCACGCCATTATAAAGCACAAGCTTGGGGTTGACGTAGGCGATGCCCTTCTGTTCGGGCAGGACTTTGCCCCATACGACTTCGGTCTCGGCGAGAATGGCCGAAACAAACCGGCCGGTCTTGTCGGTAGACTCGGCGCTGCTGGTGGCGCCAGAGGCGGTTTGGCTGACGCTGGGCGTGCCGCCTTGCAGCATTTGCGCGCCACCGACCAGCAGGCGCGGATCAATATGGAAAAACCACGAAATCAAGCCGATGGCGATCATCGCGCCCAGCCCGAGGTGGCCACCGCCGCCGAGACCGGGGATGCCGATGCTGGCGGAATCGCCGCGCCGATCCTCGATATTGGCAGATTGCAGGTCTTCGAGTTCCATGGCTTGCCCTTGAACATGGGGTTGTGGCGGGTGCAACCATAGCAGCGCCATCGGCGCAGCGGCAAGCCTGCTGCGGGGTCAGGGCTTGACGAGCACAGCGCGCAAGGCCTGCAAATCGGCCCAGGCCTGACGCTTGAAGGCGGGACTGCGCAACAAAAATGCCGGATGCAGCATGGCGAGGGCGGGCAGGTTGCGGCCGGGCAGGGGGTAATCGAACCATTGACCGCGCGCCCTTGTGATGCCTTCGCGGGTTTTCAGCAGGGTCTGGACGCTGACATTGCCGAGGCAGACCATGACATCAGGGTTGATCAGCTCAATATGGCGGGTGACAAAAGGCAGGCAGGACTGGATTTCGGCGGGGGTAGGTGTGCGATTGCCGGGCGGACGCCAGGCAATGACATTTGTGATATAGACCTTGGTTCGATCCAGCCCGATCGCCGCCAGCATCAAATCGAGCAATTGCCCGGCGCGGCCGACAAAGGGCAGGCCCTGCCGGTCCTCATCGCCGCCCGGCGCCTCACCCACCAGCATCACTTTGGCCGCGGGATTGCCATCCGCAAACACCAGCCTCGTCGCCGTTGCTTTCAATGCGCAGCCGTCAAAAGCCTCCAGAGCTGCGCGCAAATCGGCCAGAGTCGTGATGTCGGCGAGATCGTTTGCGGGAGCGCCTTGTTGAAGCGTCGGCAAAGATTGCGGGCGAAGCAGCGGCGTGACATTTTCGCGCACGGGCGTGATCGGCGCCGGCGCGTTGAAATGATCAAGGGCCGTCTCGCCAACCACGGCGTCAACGCCAATATCGGCATAAAACCGCAGCACGGCGGCCATGGCTGCGGTTTCGGGTTCTGAGCCTGCTGACATCATGGGCTGTTCTATGCCACAATTCCTCGCGTCCCGCGAACGCGAATCCAGTGGCGCGTCGCCAGTTTTGGTTTATATATAAACAATAGCCGCCAAGGCCCATGATCGCCGTTCATCAAGGAGCACGCCATGTCGAATGATCCCAGCACTGCGCCAGACCTGCTGCTGCGCGAGAGCATGGCATTTGATGTGGTGATCGTCGGCGCTGGCCCGGCCGGCCTTGCAGCGGCCATCAGGCTCAAACAACTCGATCCTGAGCGCAGCGTCGTAGTGGTGGAGAAGGGCTCCGAAGTTGGCGCGCATATATTATCGGGCGCGGTGATTGACCCTGTGGGGCTCGATAAATTGCTGCCGGAATGGCGCGCCGACAAGACCTGCCCGCTGAAAACGCCGGTGCGCAGCGATCGGTTTTATTTCCTGGGGCCAGCAGGGGCGTTGCGCCTGCCCAATATGCTGATGCCGAAGCTGATGAACAATCATGGTAATTTTGTCGGCTCGCTCGGCAATCTCACCCGCTGGCTCGGGCAGAAGGCCGAGGCGCTGGGCGTGGATATTTACCCGGGCTTTGCCGCGAGCGAAGTGCTGTATGATGACAAAGGCGCGGTGCGCGGCATTGCCACCGGCGATATGGGCATCGGCAAGGATGGCAAGCAGAGCGCGCAATTTACCCGCGGCATGGAGTTGCTCGGCAAATATGTGTTGCTGGCCGAGGGCGCGCGCGGGTCGCTCAGCAAGCAACTGATCGCGAAATATGACCTCTCGAAGGGGCGTGATCCGCAGAAATTCGGCATCGGCCTCAAGGAACTATGGCAGATCGATCCGGCCAAGGAACAGCCCGGCCTGGTGCAGCATTCCTTTGGCTGGCCGCTGGATCAAAAGACGGGCGGCGGCTCGTTTTTGTATCACCTCGGCGAGGGCCTCGTTTCGGTTGGCTTCGTCGTGCATCTGAATTACAAAAATCCGACGCTTTCGCCGTTTGACGAATTCCAGCGCTTCAAGACCCATCCTGCCATTGCGCCCTTGTTCGTGGGCGGCAAAAGGCTGGCCTATGGCGCGCGGGCCATCACCGAAGGTGGCTGGCAATCGGTGCCAAAACTGGTGTTTCCGGGTGGTGCACTGCTGGGCTGCGCGGCGGGCTTCGTCAATCTCGCCCGTATCAAAGGCTCGCATAATGCCATTCTTTCGGGACTGGCGGCGGCAGAATCGGCCGATGCCGCGCTCAAACAGGGGCGGGTAGGCGATGAATTGACCACTTATGAAAACCAGTGGCGCGATGGCGAGATCGGCTGGGACTTGAAGCGCGTGCGCAATGTCAAACCGCTATGGTCGCGTTTTGGCACCATGCTTGGCATCGGGCTCGGCGGCCTCGATATGTGGTGTCAGCAAGTGCTCGGTGTTTCGCCCTTCGGCACCATGCATCATGACAAGGCGGATTGCGCCAGCCTCGACAAGATCGCCGCCGTCAAGCCGCTGCGCTATGCCAAGCCCGATGGCAAGCTTACCTTCGACAAATTGTCGTCGGTTTTCCTGTCAAACACCAATCACGAAGAAAACCAGCCGGCGCATCTGGTGCTGGCTGATCCGGCGATTCCGATCACGCGCAACCTGCCGGAATATGGGGAGCCGGCCCGACTTTATTGCCCGGCGGGGGTCTATGAAGTGGTTTACGGCGATGAGGCGGCAAAAACTGACCCGCGCTTTGTCATCAACGCCCAGAACTGCGTGCATTGCAAAACCTGCGATATCAAGGACCCGGCACAAAATATCACCTGGGTGCCGCCAGAGGGTGGCGGCGGGCCGAATTACAGCGGGATGTGAATGGCGCTCAACTATGAATTTGAGCATGGGCTCGCAACCACATCAGGACGGATTGCCGGTGTCGATGAGGTAGGGCGGGGTGCACTCGCGGGGCCGGTGGTGGCGGCGGCGGTCATACTTGATCCGGCCTGCGTCCCGCATGGCCTTGATGACTCGAAACGCCTCAGCGCCGCCCGACGCGAAGCGATGTTTGAGGTGATTTTGCGCGATGCGTTGGCTATAGCTTTGGCTAGCGTGCCAGCCTGCGACATTGATCGCATCAACATCCGGCAAGCCAGCCTGCGCGCCATGGCGCGGGCGGTCAGCGGTCTCACGCTCGCGCCTGATCTGGTGCTGGTGGATGGGCGTGATGTGCCAGCGGGCATCCTTGGGCCCGCCATGGCGATCATAGGTGGCGACGGCAAAGCCGCCTCCATCGCCGCCGCCTCGATCATCGCCAAAGTGAGCCGTGACCGGCAGATGCAGGCTCTCGCCGCGACCTATCCGCATTATGGTTTCGAGCGGCATGTCGGCTATGGCACAAAGTTGCATCTTTCGATGCTGGTACGGCACGGCCCTTCAGATTTGCATCGTGCTTCATTCATGAAAAAAATCATCGACATCGGCACTTTCTGAACGATTTGGCCGCAAAAACCGTCCAAGGTTTAACTGATTGTTGGCAATTGGCTGCCGTCAGCAGTGATAAACCATTATAAATGCGAGAATTTTTTAACAAAGCTGTTCAAAAAAGAGACGCAGATTTCTTCTCCCCGAAACCGCATGTTTAACCATGACAGCCATAGTCGCTTCTATTGGTAGCGTCTTTGAGTAAGCGTTCATGCGTCGCGCGATTTCCGGGTTGGCCGGTGAAAATTCCCAGCTTCAAGTTCAGCGTACTGGGATGACGCCGTCCGGCCCGGCGCAGCGCTCTGCGCTGCCGCTTGATCGCATCCTGCGTGGCGATTCCACCGCGCTCATGGCCGGGCTGCCCGCGGCCAGTGTCGATCTGATCTTCGCCGATCCGCCCTACAACCTGCAGCTCGAAGGCCAGTTGTCGCGCCCTGACCAAAGCCTGGTCGATGCGGTGGATGACGATTGGGACAAGTTCGGCTCATTCGCGCATTATGATGCCTTCACCCACGCCTGGCTGTCGGCGGCCCGGCATGTGATGAAGCCGGAGGCGACGCTGTTCGTCATTGGCTCCTATCACAATATCTTTCGGGTCGGGGCGATATTGCAGGATCTGGGATTCTGGATTCTCAACGACATTGTCTGGCGCAAGGCCAATCCGATGCCGAATTTTCGCGGGCGGCGCTTCACCAATGCGCATGAGACGCTGATCTGGGCGTCAAAAAGCCCGAAAGCCCGCAGCTATACTTTCAATTATGAGGCGCTGAAGGCCGGCAATGACGATTGCCAACTACGTTCCGACTGGCTGTTTCCGCTCTGCACCGGGGCGGAGCGCCTGAAGAATGCTGAAGGCGCCAAGGCCCATCCGACGCAGAAGCCGGAAGCCTTGCTGGCGCGCGTCATTCTTGCAGCCTCAAAACCCGGCGATGTGGTGCTTGATCCATTTTTCGGCACGGGCACAACGGGCGCAGTGGCGCGCCGCCTCGGGCGACATTTCATTGGTTGCGAGCGCGATGAAGCTTATATTGCCGCCGCCGAGGCCCGCATCGCCGCAATTGTGCCGCTGTCCGATGCCGTCCTGGCAAGCGTGCCAACCAAGCGCAGCGCGCCGCGGGTGGCCTTTGCCAGCCTGATTGAAGCCGGACTGATCGAGCCCGGAGCTGTGCTGCGTGACCAGCAGGGCCGACGCAACGCGCTGGTGCGCGCCGATGGCACGCTGGCGCTGGGCGATATTGTCGGCTCGATCCACAAGATTGGTGCGCTGGCACAGGGCCTGCCGGCATGCAACGGCTGGACCTTCTGGCATTTTGAGCAAAATGGCGTGTGGCAGGTGATCGATGTGCTGCGCGACAAGGTTCGCGCCGACATGCTGCGCGCTGCCGCTTGAGGAGGAAGCGACGCGGCAAAGCGCCGCGTCCCGTAAAAGGACTTGCCTTCAGCGCTTGGCGCGCTGATCGCGCCGGGCGAGGGTGCGCAGGCGCAACGCGTTGAGCTTGATGAAGCCAGCAGCATCGCGGTGATCATAGGCCACGGCGCCTTCCTCGAAGGTGACAAGCTCCTGATCATAAAGCGAATTGGGGCTGGTGCGGCCGACCACCGTGGCATTGCCCTTATAAAGCTTCATGCGCACTGTGCCGGAGACATGCGTCTGTGATTTATCAATCAGCGCCTGCAGCATTTCGCGTTCGGGCGAAAACCAGAAGCCGTTGTAGATCAACTCGGCATATTTGGGCATCAACTCATCCTTGAGATGCGCCGCGCCGCGGTCGAGCGTGATCGACTCGATGCCACGATGCGCGAAATACAGGATCGTGCCGCCTGGTGTCTCATACATGCCGCGCGATTTCATGCCAACGAAGCGGTTTTCAACGAGGTCTAGCCGGCCGATGCCATTGTCGTGACCAAGCTTGTTGAGATGGGCGAGCAGGGTTGCCGGTGACATGGCGACGCCATCCACGGCGACGGCATCACCATTTTCAAAGGCGATCTCGATGAAAGTCGCCTTGTCGGGGGCCTGTTCGGGGCTGAGGGTGCGCGAAAACACATAGTCCGGCACATCCTGGCTGGGGTCTTCCAGAACCTTGCCCTCGGAGGAGACGTGCAGCAAATTGGCGTCGGTTGAAAAAGGCGCTTCGCCGCGCTTGTCCTTGGCAATCGGAATCTGGTTCTTTTCGGCGAAATCCAGCAAGGCGGTGCGCGATGTCAGGTCCCATTCGCGCCACGGCGCGATCACCTTGATGTCGGGTTCCAGCGCGTAATAGCCAAGTTCAAAGCGCACTTGATCATTGCCCTTGCCGGTCGCGCCATGGGCGACGGCATCGGCGCCGACCTTGCGGGCAATCTCGATCTGCTTTTTGGAAATCAGCGGCCGGGCAATCGAGGTGCCAAGCAGGTAAAGCCCCTCATATTGGGCATTGGCGCGAAACATCGGGAAGACATAATCGCGCACGAATTCCTCGCGCACATCTTCAATGAAAATGTGTTCAGGCTTGATGCCCAACAACAAAGCCTTGGCTCTGGCTGGTTCCAGTTCCTCGCCCTGGCCGAGGTCGGCGGTGAAAGTCACCACCTCGCAGCCATAGGTGGTTTGCAGCCATTTCAGGATGATGGATGTATCAAGACCGCCCGAATAGGCAAGGACGACGCGCTTAACGGGTGTGGTGGGCTTCTGCGACATGGCGGGCTTTCGTGCGGGGTGTGTCGTGGGCGGACTAGCCTGCCAGCCGCCATTAGGCAAGCCGGAGATTGCGGCAGGCGCCGCCGGGTGCGGTTTTTGGCGCGGGTGGTTGGCTGACAAGGGCTTTGAGCGACAACACGAGGGCGCGGCGCAGACCATCGCGCTTCTTGCAAATCAGCCCTGTGCCTCGCATATTGTCAGGCTTGGTGCCAACCCTTATGTTTCGGGACGCCTTGGCCCCTTTCCCGCAGCGCAGGATTTTTTCATGTTTGCACAAAGACTGAGCGCCTTCATGGCGCGCCGCAACCTGCATTATGGCTGGGTGGTGGTGGCTGTGACTTTCGTGACCCTGCTGATGACCGCCGGGGCGATGAGCCTGCCGGGGGCGCTGCTCGATCCGCTGCATCAGGAATTTGGCTGGTCGATTGCCGATATTTCGCAGGCTTTGGCGGTGCGCCTCGTGCTGTTTGGCCTCGTCGCGCCGTTCTCGGCGGCGATCATGGAACGATTTGGCATGAGAAATGTCATTCTCGTGGCCGTGAGCCTTATCGGTTCGGCTCTGCTGCTAGCGCGGATCATGACCGCCTATTGGCAGCTTTTCGTGCTTTGGGGACTGGTGGTGGGCATAGGCACCGGGCTCACGGCGCTGGTGCTGGGCGCCATGGTGTCGGGACGCTGGTTCACGAAGCGGCGCGGTCTGGTGGTCGGCTTCCTCACCGCATCCTCGGCCACAGGGCAATTGTCCTTCCTGCCGCTGGCAACTTGGCTGGTGGCCAATCATGGCTGGCGCGCGGCGGTATTGCCCTCGGTCGGTGGTCTGGTGCTGGTAGCGGTGCTGGTGACGCTGTTCATGGCTGACCGACCGGCCGATGTCGGCCTGCCGCCCTATGGCGAGACGCAGATCCTGCCAACGCCCGCGCTCACCAGCAATGCCTTTGCGCGCGCCTTCAATGTGCTTGGCGACGTGGCGCGGGTGCCGGTGTTCTGGGTGCTGGCCGCAACGTTTTTCATATGCGGGCTCTCGACAAACGGCCTCATTCAGCAGCATTTCATTCCGTTCTGCGGCGATTTCGGCCTTGAAGCGGTTCAGGCCAGCTTTGTTTTGGCAATCATGGGTGGGTTTGATTTCGTCGGCACGATTTTTTCCGGCTGGCTGTCGGATCGAATCGACAGCCGCTGGCTGCTGGCCTGGTATTATGGCCTGCGTGGGCTTTCGTTGCTTTATCTGCCCTACGCGCATTTCAGCATCACCGGCCTCAGCGTGTTTGCGGTGTTTTACGGGCTGGATTGGGTGGCGACCGTGCCGCCGACCGTCAAGCTTGCGACGGCGCATTTTGGCCGCGAGAAAGCGGGTGTGGTGTTCGGCTGGATCTTCACGGCGCACCAGTTGGGCGCGGCTACAGCAGCATGGGGCGCCGGCCTGACACGCACCGAGCTTTCGACCTATGTTCCGGCGTTCATTGTGGCGGGAGGGCTGTGCCTGCTGGCGACCGCGCTGTGCCTGATGATGCGCGGCAGTCCGAAAGCGACGCTGGTTGGGGCTGCGGCTTGATCGGTTTGATGTGCTGGCAGGAGAGGTGGGACTCGAACCCACAACCCCCGGTTTTGGAGACCGGTACTCTAGCCAATTGAGCTACACTCCTGTGCGGCACGTCTCATGCCGCAAAACCATTTGCGATGCAAGCCTCATGCGCTCGGTTCGACAATAACCGCCGAGCCATAGGCCAGCACTTCGGTGATGCCGTCCATGATTTCATTGGCATCATAGCGCATGCCGATGATGGCGTTGGCCCCGCCTTTCTGGGCGTGTTCAACCATGAGATCGAATGATTCCTGGCGCGCCGTCTCGGCAAGATTGACATAAACGCCGAGCTTGCCGCCAAAAACCGATTGCAGACCACCCAGCATATTGCCGACGACACTGCGCGAGCGCACGGTGATGCCGCGCACGATGCCAAGATGCCTTGTGATGCGGTAGCCAGCCAGATCATTGGTTGTCGTGACAATCATGCTAAAGCTCCGTGCGAGAGTGAATCGTTGCGCCCGAGGGGCACCATGACGCAGATCAAAGCGCTTGCCAATGTCCTGTCGGTTGCCGGTTCTGACCCTTCCGGCGGGGCGGGCGTTCAGGGCGATCTCAAGACTTTTGCGGCGCTGGGGTGTTACGGCATGGCGGCGATCAGCGCCCTGACCGTGCAGAATACCGGCGGGGTCATTGCCGTGCAGCTTGTTCAGCCGGAGTTTCTGGCGGCACAGATCAATGCCGTATTTGCGGATATCAGGGTCGATGCCGTGAAAATCGGCATGCTTGGTGCGCCGGACAATGTTGTGGCGGTGGCCGCCGTGCTCAAGCGCTGGCAGCCGCGCCATGTGGTGCTTGATCCGGTGCTGGCCGCCACCCATGGCGCGTCGCTGGGCGCGGCGGGCCTGGGGGCGGCGCTGATGACACATTTGTTCCCGCTCAGCACTTTGGTGACGCCCAACCTGCCGGAGGCGCGCGCGCTGGCTGGCTTCGACGGCAGTGCGGCGCAGCTTGGCACTGTGCTGCGTTCACATGGGGCACGGGCGATTCTGGTGAAAGGTGGCCACGCTGAAGCCGCGGACGCCTGCGATTATCTGGTCGATGAAGCTGGCGAGACGAGCTTTTCATTGCCGCGTCTGACGACACGCAACAGCCATGGCACCGGCTGCACGCTGTCCAGCGCCATTGCCGCCGCGCTGGCATGCGGGTTTTCGTTGCGCGATAGTGTAAAGATCGGCAAACTTCAGTTGCACCACGCGCTGGCGGCTGGAGACGAACTGCAGGTCGGCTCCGGACGCGGTCATGGTCCGGTCAATCATGCCGCCATGACACGTCTGGCACAGGTGGACTGATTGATGATTGACAGGCGAGATCAGGGAGCAAACATGGCACGGTTGCGCTGGCTTTGGGTGTTTGGGTTCAGCCTGATGATGCTCGTGGGCGCGCGCGCGGCTGATCTGACGCTCACCTGCGCCATCACCGCCGCGAGTGCGGCGCCGGGCCCCGATCCGGTGGTTGCGATCACGCTTGATCTCGGCAAGAACTGGGCCGTGGTGCATCATGCGCTGAGCGGCAAGAGCTATGCGCGGCGCGACCAGTATTTCATCAAGAGCGCTTATGGCAAACCGGGGGTATTTGTCTGGAAGGGCATGAATTTTCGTCGTCCGCACCTGACCATGACCGGCATCGCCAGCCGGGGCCAGAATGGCACTTGGACATACCGGGAGTTCACTTACGAGGCGATCCGAGGCCGGATTTTGACCTCGCGGATGGAATCGCGCTGCGTCAAATCTGGCCAAACTGCGCGCGATACGCCGCCGCCGAAAGTGCCCATGGGGCCGGCACTTGCGACCTGGAACGCCAAGGGTGGCGCGCAAACCATTGAAATTGACGGTCTGAGCTTGGGTTTCAGCACATTGGATGCCGCCGGGCAGGACGGCTACCCGCAGGTTACCCTGCGCGGCATTGGCATTCCGACGCAGGTCATCACCATGAAGACGGCCGAGGCGAGTTACGGGGTGAATTATGGCGCCCTGCGGCTGGACCCTAAGCATTCAACCAAAGATGTGCTGATTTCCGGCTTTTCAGGCGGTGCCCATTGTTGCGGTGTGACGGTGATGGCTTCGCTGATCGGGGGGGCGTGGAAGGTGGTTGATATTGGTTTCGAAGACGGCGCGCCTTTGGATCATGCCCCGCTTGATCTCAATCATGACGGCACGCCGGATTTCAGGTTCATCGACAATGCCTTCCTCTACACCTTCACCGATTATGCCGACAGCGTCGCGCCCAGCCGGTTCTACCGCTTGAACAACGGCACCTTTGTCGATGAATCGGCGGACGCTTCGTTTCGCCCCTATTACGAGCAGGAGATGACGCAATTTTTGCCGGGCTGTCGCAACGGTCAAAACGGGGCCTGTGCTGCCTATGTTGCGGCGGCAGCGCGGGTTGGCAAGTTTTCGGCGGCATGGCGATTCATGTTGGCGCACTTCAACCGCACCAGTTCGTGGGATATTCCCGACTGCGCGCCGCATGAGG
>JAJZGX010000060.1 GCA_021804825.1 Pseudomonadota bacterium
CTTTGTGGACTGCCCCGGCTCGATCGAATTTGCCGAAAGCCTGCGCATTGCGGCACCGCTTTGCGATGCGGTGATTGTGGTCTGCGAAGCCGATCCACGCAAGATTCCGGCGCTGCAACTGATATTGCGCGGGTTGGAAGATGCGGGCGTGCCGCGAATCCTGTTTCTCAACAAGATTGATCAGGCGACGGCGCGGGTGCGCGAATCCTTGGCGATGTTGCAGTCGGCCTCGCGCACGCCCCTGCTGCTGCGGCAGATTCCCATCTGGCAGAATGGCATTGCCACCGGCTTCATCGATCTGGCGCTGGAGCGCGCCTTTGTTTATCGCGAACATGCGCCCTCAACCATCGTCGATGTGCCGGCTGGCGAATTGCCGCGCGAGAAGGAAGCGCGCTATTCCATGCTGGAAAAGCTCGCTGATTATGATGACGCCCTGATGGAGGAATTGATCAGCGACATCGAGCCGCCGCACGATCAGGTGTTCGATGACCTGTCGCGCGATTTGCGCGAAGGCCACGCTGTGCCGCTGCTGGTGGGCTCTGCGGAGCGCGGCAACGGCGTGACGCGGCTTTGGAAGGCGCTGCGCCATGAAACCGGTGGCATTGCCGAGACCCGCGCCAGACTCAAGGTCGCGGAGCAAGGGCCCCCGCTGGCGCAGGTGCTGCGCACAATCCACACGGCGCATGGCGGCAAGGTCAGTATCGCCCGGGTGCTGCGCGGCGAATTCAACGACGGTGCGATGGTGAGCACGGCCAACGGCGCCGAAGACCGAATCGGCGGTATCGGCCGGATGATGGGGGCGTCGTCCAGCCGCGTGACGGCGGCCAAAGTCGGCGATACGCTGGCGTTTGGGCGCCTCGATCATGTCACCACTGCGGAGGCTTTCGGCATCGGCACTCCGGAACCGCTTGCACTCGTGACAACTACCCCCGCCGCGCCCGTGCAAGCGCTGTGCGTGGCCGTGAAGGACCGCAAGGATGAGGTGCGGCTTTCCGGCGCGATGACCAAGCTTTGCGAGGAAGACGCGTCCCTGACCTTCATTCATGATGCCACCATGGGCGAGATGCGGCTTGCCGGTCAGGGCGACATGCATCTGCGCGTGACCCTCGAGCGACTTGCGGCGCGCTATGGCGTGGTGGTGGAAACCAGCAAGACGGCCATCCCCTATCGCGAGACCATTCGGCGCAGCGTTTCGGTGCGCGGGCGCCACAAAAAACAATCAGGCGGGCATGGCCAATTTGGCGATGTGGCGCTGAGCATTGCGCCGCTGACGCGTGGCGAGGGCTTCAAATTCAATGAAACGGTGCATGGCGGCACCGTGCCCAAGCAATATTTCCAGAGCGTGGAACATGGGGCGCAAGATGCGCTCAAGGCCGGGCCTTTGGGATTTCCGGTGGTCGATGTCGCGGTGACACTGACCGATGGCTCCTATCACACGGTCGACAGTTCCGACATGGCGTTTCGCACGGCCGCGCGCATCGGCGTTCAGGACGGCCTGGCCCAGGCTGACCCGGTGCTTCTGGAGCCCATTCTGGCGGTGAGCGTGAGTGTGCCGAGTGAAGCCATGGCCCGCGCAACCGCGCTGATATCAGCGCGGCGCGGGCAGATTCTCGGCTTTGATGCGCGGCCGGAATGGGAGGGCTGGGACGTGCTCGAAGCTTTGGTGCCGCAGGCAGAAATGAGCGGTCTCATCGTCGAATTGCGCTCCGCCACCTCGGGGGTGGGGACGTTCAGCACGCGCTTCAATCACATGGCGGAAGCCACCGGCAAGGCCGCTGAGGCGGCCCGCCAGAGCTAAACGCATCATTTTGCGGCGGGTGCTGCTGGTTTTGCGGGTGCAGGTACCGCTTTCGCGGCGGGTGCAACCGGAGCCGCGGGTGCGGGCGCTTTGGCAGCGGGTGCGGTGGGCGCAGGTGGTGTCGGCAGACTGTCGACGACCTTGGCATTCTTGTGCAGATCACGAATCAGCTTGGCCTGGGCCTGCTGCAACACGAAATTGCTGACCTGCGCCTTCACTTGATCGAGCGGCGGGAACGGCTTGTTGCGAGTGCCCTCGACCTTGATGACGTGCCAGCCGAATTGTGTCTTGACGGGCGCCGAAATCTGGCCCGGCTTGAGCTTGAAGGCCGCCGCCGAAAATGCCGGCACCATCTTGTCTTTGGTGAACCAGCCGAGATCGCCGCCAGGCGCGCTCTTGTCGATCGAAACTTCGGTCGCGACCTTGGTGAAATCTTCGCCCGCCTTGAGGCGCTTTTCGACGGCGTCGGCTTCAGCCTCGGTCTTCACCAGAATATGACGCGCATGAATCTCGAGCTGCGGCGGCTGCTTGGCTTTCACCGCATCATAAGCGGTCTGAATGGTTGCCGGTGTCACCGCGGTCTTGGCGAGGTTGGCCATGACCGATTGCATCAGCAGCTTGTTCTTGAGGAGATGAAGCTCGGTCTGGAATTTCGGTGTCGATTCCACCTTGTCGGCTTCGGCCTTGTTGGCAACCAGTTGCAGGTCGATGAGATAATCCAGCACATAGGCGTCGCGCGCCGGGCCTTGCAACTGGGCGGGTAGCTGGCCGGAGAGCTGGCTTTCGGCCAGCTTGAGCTCATCTTGCGTGATGATTTTGCCATCCACGGTCGCAACAGTCTGCGCCAGCACAGGCCCCGCGATCACGCCGGCCAGCACTGAAGCCAGTGCCATCATGCGCGCATGCCGAAATCTTGTCATAGGTTCGCTCTCCACCAACACCACGGGAACTCCTCCGAGGCGACGGGGAGCTTGAAATCGGGCGCAACATCGCGCAATCGGTGCCATGTCGCAAGGGCGCAGCGCTATGCCGATGTAAAAAAATTAAAATCTGCCTGTTCGCTTAAGGATCATTTTTGTTGACGCAGCCAAATGCTGCTTGCATCTGCGCGCCCGATGGCACAGCATCGCGCCGCTGTGATTTGCGGCTTCGGCGCAATTGCCGCGGCGTGATTTGTGAGTGATTCAAGATGCCTGCGCACCACCCCCCTGCCCGATGGCCCGCAACGATCGGCCTTGTTCTGCTGGTGTCCGGACTGGCCGGATGCGCCGAGGGCAAGCTTGGCACGGTGGCCCAGACCCCGGCTCCGGCGGCGCAGGTGGTGGTGGCCAATGCTCATGGCGCAGGGCTTGAACTGGCGAGTTTCCAGACCGGCACTTCGAGCGAGGCTGGTGCCTTCCCTGCCCTTTTCGCCAAGGCCGCGAGCGACCATGGCATTGCTCTGACCGATGCCACTTCCGGCGTGACCCCCGCTGCGGATGTGACCCCAGCGCCGCTGCTTGCCAAGGCCTATATCTCGATTGACGATGGCGCGATGATGACCAGCGTCATCGATATTTATGATGCCAAGCATCAGATGATCATTCATATCGAGGATGATCAGGATGCCAAATCCGCGTCGGGCGAGGCCGCGCTTTCGGCGCTTGCCGACAAGACCGCCAATGATCTCGCAGCCTTTCTGGCCGAGCGCCAGACCCCCGCGACGCCGGACGGAGTAACGCCCAAGGCGCCGGCAAATCTGCCGCCGCTGACGACCGCTACCGTCACAAGCCCGGCTTCAACAGCAGAGCTGGCACTGGCACAAACGGAATAAACGGTGAAATGCGACGTTTGATCCAGTGTCGTCACGACTTTGTCATATTGTGCGATGCAGCAGAGCCTGCTAAGCACCGCTCACATGTGAACTATCTTGTCCGTCCTTTAGCAAGGCGGACGTGAGGCGTGGCAATGAATGGCGATATGAAGCTGCTTGCAGGTAATTCCAACCGTCCCTTGGCGGAAGCCATTGCCACGCATCTCGGCCAGCCACTGACACGCTGCCATGTGCGGCGCTTTGCCGACATGGAGGTTTTCGTCGAAATCCTCGAAAATGTGCGCGGGCGCGACACGTTCATCATTCAATCGACGTCGTTTCCCACCAATGATCACATCATGGAACTGCTGATCATGACCGATGCGCTGCGCCGCGCTTCGGCACGACGCATCACCGCTGTGATCCCTTATTTCGGCTATGCGCGGCAAGACCGCAAGCCGGGGCCGCGCACGCCCATTTCAGCCAAACTCGTCGCGAATCTGCTGACCCGGGCGGGGGTTGATCGCATCCTCACCGTTGATTTGCATGCTTTGCAGATTCAGGGCTTTTTTGACATTCCCACCGACAATCTGTTCTCGGCACCCGCCATGGTGCGCGATATCCGCGAGCATAATGATTTGCGTCAGGTCATGGTGGTTTCGCCCGATGTCGGGGGCGTGGTGCGCGCTCGTGCGCTGGCCAAACGCATCGATGCGCCGCTGGCGATCGTCGACAAGCGCCGCGAGCGGGCGGGCGAATCGGAAGTCATGAACATCATCGGCGATGTGCGCGGCAAGAACTGCATTCTGGTCGATGACATCGTTGATTCGGGTGGCACGCTCTGCAACGCCGCCGATGCCCTGCTGGCAGCCGGCGCGCTCGATGTTTCCGCCTATATCACGCATGGCGTGCTTTCGGGCGGCGCGGTGGCGCGCATCAGCGCCTCGCGGTTGAAGAACCTCGTCGTCACGGACACGATATGCGCCACGGAGGCCGTGCGGATCGCCCATAATATCCGTGTTCTGTCGATCTCCAGCCTGATCGGCGAAGCCATCAGCCGCATCGCCAGCGAAGAGAGCGTCTCCAGCCTTTGGGACTGAGGCGCGGCGCGCCACTCACCCCGCACCGCACTTGCAGTTCGTTCTGAACTCTGTTCAATTGGGCGCTTGGCCTTTGTGGCTGGAGCGGTTTGAAACGAGGATGTGGCCATGCCAGTGATCAATCGTGTTGCGGAATTTGCCGATGACGTCAAAGCCTGGCGCAGGGATTTGCACGAGCATCCCGAATTGCTGTTCGACGTCAACCGCACGGCCGGGATTGTTGCTGAAAAGCTGCGGGCCTTCGGCTGCGACGAGGTCGTGGAAGGCATTGGCCGCACCGGCGTCGTTGGCGTGATCAGGGGGCGGCAAACGCAGTCAGGCAAGGTCATTGGCCTTCGTGCCGACATGGACGCGCTCCCCATTCTCGAGACGACCGGCCTCGATCACTCGTCCAAAACGCCCGGCAAAATGCACGCCTGCGGCCATGATGGCCACACGGCCATGTTGCTGGGTGCGGCGCGCTATCTGACTGAAACCCGCAATTTCGATGGCACTGCCATCGTGATATTCCAACCGGCCGAAGAGGGCGGCGGTGGTGGTCGCGAAATGGTCAATGACGGCATGATGGAGCGGTTCGGCATTGCTGAAGTGTTCGGCATGCACAATGCCCCGGGCCTGCCCGTGGGGGCTTTTGCCATTCGCAAGGGCCCGATCATGGCGGCGGCCGACACATTCGACATCCACATCACCGGGCGCGGCTCGCATGCGGCCATGCCGCATCAATCGATTGATCCGGTCTCGATCGGTGCGCAAATCGTGCAGGCGCTGCAATCCATCGTGTCGCGTAATGTTGATCCGCTCGATTCCTGCGTCATTTCGACAACGATGTTTCGGGCCGGTGACACCCACAATGTCATTCCCCAGACGGCACAGCTCTGTGGCACGATTCGCACGCTCAAGGCAGAAACAAGAGTTTATGCCGCCAAGCGCGTGGCGGAAATTGCGGAAGGCGTTGCCGCCATGCACGGCGGCCAGGCTCGGGTCGAGATCAGTGATGGTTATCCGGTGACGGTCAATCATGACGGGCAGACCGATTTTGCCGTCAGCGTGGCACGGCAGGTCGCTGGCAAGGAACGGGTGCTGGATGACATCATGCCGCTGATGGGCGCCGAGGATTTTTCCTACATGCTCGAAGCCAGACCGGGGGCGTTCATATTCATAGGCGCGGGCAACACCGCCGGGTTGCACCACCCCGCTTATGATTTCAACGACGATATTTCGCCGATCGGCATGAGCTATTGGGCGAAGCTGGTTGAAACCGCCATGCCCGCACGGGCCTGAGGCGCGACGTCTCAGGCTTGCGTGGCTCAGGCTTGCGTGGGGCGACGGCTGCCGGGGCCGCGGGCCTCAGCGTAGCTTGGCAGCTTTGGCGCGCTCGATGCCCTGGATGACCAGTTGCTGGGCTTCGGCAGCGTCACCCCAGCGGCTGATCTTGACCCATTTGCCGGGTTCCAGATCCTTGTAATGCTCGAAAAAATGCTCGATCTGCTTCAAGGTTATCGACGGCAGATCGGTGTAATTTTGAATGTTTTCATAGCGTTTCGTGAGCTTGGCCGAGGGCACGGCAATGAGCTTTTCGTCACCGCCAGCTTCATCTTCCATCATCATGACGCCGACAATCCGGCAACTCATGATCGCACCCGGCACAATGGCGCGGGTGTTGGCTATGATCACATCGCACGGGTCGCCGTCGTCCGACAGCGTGTGCGGAATGAAGCCGTAATTGCCGGGATAACGCATGGCCGTATAGAGGAAACGGTCGACCATCAGCGCGCCGGAATCCTTGTCCATCTCATATTTGATCGGCTCGCCGCCAATCGGCACTTCGATGATGACATTGACATCGTGCGGCGGGTTCTTGCCGATGGAAACGGCTTCAAGATTCATGACACGGGCTCCAGAATAGCGACGGCCTTGGTTGAGCATCAACCTTCGGCACGTTGCAAACATCTTTAAGCATAGCGCTTAACGAGTGGTGAAATTTAATGAAATCCGAAAGCAACGCGCTCGCGGGTCTCGGTGCCGAAGCGCTCCTCGGCCTGATGCAGGACATTGCCGCCGAGGTGACGATAAAAGCCCAGCGCCCGCTCATTATCGGCCAGCGCCCAGACCAGCGTCGAATGCAGGCCATGCTCGGCGAGATCGCGTCGCACAGCGCGAAACAACCGGCGGCCGAAGCCTATGCCCTGAAATTCCGGCGCCAAGTATAGTTCAAAAATCTCGCCGGTATAGGGGAGTTTTGGTACGCGGTTGCGGCCGTAACTGGCGTAACCGCCAATTGAATCATCGAAATCCAGCACCAAAAGCCGCGAGCTGCGCTGGATCGCCTGACGCCACCATTGCGGGCCGCGCCGCGAAATCATCCGCTCCAGTTCCTTGCCGGGGATAATGCCGCGATAAGCATCGCGCCATGCAGCATCATGCACCTCGGCGATGTCTTCGCAATCGCTTAGTCTTGCAGGACGGATGGTGATGAGTGCTTCGACCATGAGGCAATGTTAGGCCCGGATTGCCCTTTGCTGCAAGGGGGCAAATGCAAGGTCGCATCTGCGTCAAAACAGCCTGCCGCCATCGGGCACGGGTTGGGATGGGTGGATCAACACGACCTCGCCCGCCGCATCGGGAAAGCCCAGTGTCAGCACTTCAGACATGAACGGCCCGATCTGCCGGGGCGGGAAATTGATCACCGCCGCGACCTGGCGCCCCAGCAGGGTTTCAGGCGCATAGTGGCCGGTGATCTGCGCCGAGGAGCGGCGGGTGCCGATCACGGCGCCAAAATCAATCGTGAGCTTGTAGGCAGGCTTGCGGGCCTGCGGGAAAGGTTCAACGGCAACGATGGTGCCGACGCGGATATCGACGGCCTGAAAGGTGGCGTAGTCAATGCGCGCCGCGGGGGCGCTCGCGGTGTCGCTGGACATCGCCTCAAACTCCGGTCGGCTCATCGGATTTGGGCGGGCTCCAGCGCTCGCGCATGCGGCTGGTGGAATCGCGGCGCAGATTGTGCAGCGTGCGACCCATCATTTCCAGCGGGCCAAACAATTTGCCCATCGATTCCACCTGCCCCACCAGCTTGCCGCCACGCTCCAGCGCCTTGTCCAGCGCCGCCATGGTCGCATCGAGGCCGGGGCGGTCATCCTTGAACCAGACTTCGAGCACCTGCGTCCAGGCCAGCACCAGCCCTTGCAGTTTCAGGGCACCGAGCGGGCCTTCACTATCGATGCCGGCGGTCTCCAGCATGAAGCGCATGGAATTGAGCGCAACCTGGTTGAGGGCGAGCGCGGAAAGCGGCTCACGACGTGCCCAGCGCGAAATCGCCTCCAGCGCCGATTTATCTGCGGCCATGGCGTCGAGACGGCGCATCAGCACATCAAACAGCCGATCCTTGGCCGGTTCATCATCGAGATCATGGGCATTGAGCTTCAGCACCTGCAAATCAATGCCGCGCGCATAGGCGCCCAAAACCGCGCCCTTGGAAGGAAAGGCTTCGCGGAAAGCCGCGAGCGTGACGCCAGCCTCGGCGCAAATCTGGGTGATGGTGATGCGCTCGAACGGCATTTCGGCGGCGAGGTGCATCAGCGCATGCACGATGCGCTCACGTGGCGGGATTTCGGCGTCTTTGGCAGCTTTGACCATGACATTGCCTTTCGGGCTGGAATATCCCTTACATAGCGGTGCAAAGGCATCACGCCAAGGCTTTGGCTAGATTTGATGGCGTCGCACGGTGTGCAGCAGATCCAGCATGTCGGCGTAATGCAATTCGCCCGGGATGCGAATGGTGCCGAGGATCATGAACGGCAAGCGCTTGACCCCCAGTGCGCGCCCGCGCGCCAGATTGGCCTCGACGCGTGCGGCAATGGCCGGGCTGGCCATGAGCGCGTGCAAATGATCCCAATCGAGACCGAGACCAATTGCCGCAGTCTTGATGTCGGATAGCGTCAAAGGCCCGAAGGAGGCCAGCAACCGCGCGCGCAATTTGTCATAGGCGCCGAGGCTTTGGGCGGCCAGCAAGGCGCGGGCACCCAAGCGGCTTCGCGGCCCGAAAATCGGATAATCGACCGGCACGATGCGCAAGCCATGGTCAGCCGCCAGCAGACGATTGAGGCGCGGCTCCATCGCCCGGCAGGCGGGGCATTGCAGATCGAAGAAATCGACCAGCGTCACGTCGCCCGCCGCATTGCCGATCACCGGGTCGGTCGCAAGTGCAATGTCGCGGGCATTCTGGCGACGGTCGGCGGGCGCGCCGAGCGCGAGGCCGGGGGCCAGAATTGACGCAGAAGCGCCCGTGAACAGTGCGCGGCGGGTTGGCAATGCGCTGGGCGGTGCCTGTCGATCAATGGGACGGTTCATCATCAATCCTCGCGCCGCCAGCAGCAAATTGTCCTGTCCGGCCAACCCTCCACGCGACTATATTAGAATTTGTCAATATTGCAATTGACTTGGGCTGGTTCAGGTGTCATCAATTAAAAAAAGCGTGCGGCTTGACTGCGCGTAAGCAAAACAGGGAGCAAATCGCTATGCCGTACAAGGCGTTAATCGCTTTGGCCATTGGGCTTAATGCGACCACCGTTGCCGTTGCAGCGCAGGCAGCGCCCGCGCCCGACACCTTGAAGATCGTGAATGGAGAGGTTCTCCAGCCCCTGACCAATGTTCCCGGCAATGCCATTGCCGGACGCGCCGTGTTTCTGGATCGCAAGCAGGGCAACTGCTATGCCTGTCACACGGTTTCCGTGTTGAAGGATCAGCCGTTTCCCGGCGAGATCGGCCCCAAACTCGATGGCGTTGCCAGTAAATATGCAGTTGGCCAGTTGCGCCTGATCGTCACCAATTCGAAATTGATGTTTCCCGGAACGATCATGCCGGCTTTCTATCATCTGGCAGGGCTCAACCGCGTGCCCGCCAAGTTGAAAGGCAAGACCATTCTGACGCCGCAGCAGGTGGAAGATGTCATTGCCTTTCTGCGAACCTTGAAATGAATCGGGTTCAGAGCAAGTGCAACAGACCCAAACCGACAGGAATGAGCTCATGAATTCAAAGATTTCCCGACGCGAGGCATTGGCAGGCGGCGCAGCGGCATGCGCGTCGAGTGCGGTTTTGCTGCGCCCCGCAGAAGCGGCAGTCGGCAAGCCCGCCGCCGCGCAAGCGGCCCTGATGAAATTCACCGGCGGCAAAACACCGACCAAGGGTTCGCTCAAGCTGTCGCTGCCGCAGATTGCTGAAAACGGCAATACCGTGCCGATGGGCGTGAGCGTCGACAGCCCGATGACAGCTGCCAATCACGTCGAGGAAATTCGGGTTTTCGTCACGAAAAACCCTTTGCCGATTGCCGTGTCGTTTCTGTTCACGCCGGAATCGGGCAAGGCCGCCGCATCGACGCATATCCGTCTCGCCGCCACCCAGGATGTGAGCGCAGTTGCCCGCTTGAGCGACGGCACCTTCCTGATCGACACGCGCAATTGCAAAGTCACCATCGGCGGCTGCGGCGGCTGAATTCAACCTTCTGGAGAGATTGCCCATGGCTATTCCGCGTTTTCGCGTTCCGGCGACCGCCAAAAAGGGCGATGTGATCGCCATCAAGACACTGATCCAGCATCCGATGGATTCAGGCTTTCTGAAGGACAAGAGCGGGAAGATCATCCCGCGCATGATCATCAATCACTTTGACTGCAAATATCTCGGCAAGGTGATTTTCACGGCCAAGCTCGAGCCGAGCATATCGGCCAATCCGTTCATCGAATTTTACGCCCGCGCCGAAGCCGATGGTGATTTTGAATTCACCTGGATTGACGACAAGGGCACGGTCACCAAAGCCAAGGCCCCGATCAAGGTGACGGCCTGAGACTGTTGTGAGGAGTTGACGATGAAGCGCGGAATTGTGGAAGTCGGGCTGGGCGTGTCATTGGCGGCGGTTGTGGTGCTGGCGACGCTGAAAATGTTCGGTTTCGCCCTGGCCGCCGAAGCGCCGGGCCTGCATCTCAAAGGCGTTCCCGCGCCCGCCGGCAGTCCGTTCAAGACGCTTTATTCGGGCTATCAATTCCGCAGCGCCGCAACAAAAGCCATGCAGGATGATGATTTTTCCAACCCCGGCATGCTGGCCATCGATCCTGCCACCACCGAATGGAGCCATGTCGAAGGCACGGCGGGCAAGTCCTGCGCCTCATGCCATCAGGATGTGGCCAAGACCATGCACGGCGTTGGCGCGACCTACCCGAAGTGGAACGCACGGCTGAAGCGTCCCGTGACACTGGAGCAGCAGATCAACATCTGCCGCACGCAGCACATGGGTGCCAAGCCATGGGCCTTCAAATCCGACAATCTCACCAACATGACCACCTTGATCCGCTATGAGTCACGCGGCATGCCGGTGAAGGTTGCGACCGACGGCCCCGTGACGCCTTGGTATGACAAGGGCAAGAAGCTCTATTATACGCGCATTGGCCAGCTCGATATGAGCTGCGCCAATTGCCACCAGAAATACTATGGCCACCACATCCGCGCTGATCTGTTGAGCCAGGGGCAGATCAATGATTTTCCCACCTATCGCGAGAAAGCCCAGCATCTGGTTCCGGTCGAACAGCGCTTCATGGGCTGCATGAAAAACGTCCGCGCCACGCCCTACAAACCCTTCTCGGACGAGTTCATGGAGCTCGAACTCTATCTGGCTTCGCGCGGCAATGGCCTGAATGTCGAGACGCCGGGCGTGCGCAACTAGGAGTTCTCTGCATGATTTCGCGCCGCGAATTTGCTCAGGTTGCCGCTGCTACGGCGATGTTGGGCACCTTGCCCTCGACCAAGGCTCTGGCGCAGCAAGCGCTGACCCAGAACCAGCTGCTGGATTTCAAAGCGGTCGGCAATGTCACGCTGGTGCATGTGACAGACATTCACGGGCAGCTCATGCCGCTGTATTTTCGCGAGCCCTCGCAGAATATTGGTGTTGGCAAGGACAAGGGGATTCCGCCCCATCTGACCGGCGTCGATTTTCTGAAACATTTCAATATTCAACCGGATTCCCGCCAGGCCTATGCCCTGACCAGCGACCATTTCAGCGCACTGGCCCGCAGCTATGGCAAAATTGGCGGGCTTGACCGGGCCGCAACGGTGATCAAGGCCATTCGCGCCGAGCGCGGCGACAAAGTGGTGCTGCTGGATGGCGGCGACAGTCTGCAAGGCTCGTGGGGTTCGTTGCAAAGCCAGGGCGCGGACATGCTCGCTTGCATGGCGTTGCTGCAGCCCGACGCCATGACGGCGCATTGGGAATTCACGTATGGCGCTGATCGCGTCAAGCAAATCGTCAAGGATTTGAAATATCCATTTCTGGCGCTGAACGTGAACGATGCGCAATGGGGCGACCCGGTCTTCAAACCATTCACGATGATCGAGCGTGGCGGTGTGAAAATCGCGGTGCTGGGTCAGGCGTTTCCGTTCACGCCGATTGCCAACCCACGCTGGATGATCCCGGACTGGACGTTTGGCATCAAGCAGTCCGAAGTGCAAAAGCAGGTCGATGCCGCACGCAAGGCCGGCGCGGGGCTGGTGGTGCTGCTCTCGCACAACGGCTTTGATGTTGATCGCAAAATGGCGGCGCATGTCAAAGGTATTGACGTGATTCTCACCGGCCACACCCATGACGCCGTGCCGGTAGCGCTGAAAATCGGCGAGACCTTGATGATCTCGTCAGGATCGGCAGGAAAATTCGTCGCGCGGCTCGACCTTGACGTGCAAGGCGGCAAGGTGCGCAATTTCGCCTTCCGGCTGATTCCGCTGTTTTCGGATGTGATCAAGCCTGATACCGAAATGGCGGCCAAGATCGCCGAAGTGCGCAAGCCTTACAGCGCCAGGCTCGGCGACGTGCTGGGCACGACGCACAGCGTGCTGTACCGGCGCGGCAATTTCAATGGAACCTTCGATGACCTGATCCTGCAGGCCATGCTGGAGCAGCGCGATGCCGAAATTGCGCTGTCGCCAGGGTTCCGCTGGGGCAACAGCCTCATTCCCGGCAACCCGATCACCTTTGAAGATGTGGCGAGCGAGACGGCCATCACCTATCCTGAATGCTATCGCATTGACATGACCGGCAAGACGCTGAAATCGACGCTGGAAGATGTTGCGGACAATCTGTTCAATCCCGATCCCTATTTCCAGCAGGGCGGCGACATGGTGCGGGTCGGTGGCATCGGCTATACGATCGAACCCAACAAGCCGATCGGCCAGCGCATTTCCAACATGGTGCTGCTCAAGACCGGCAAGCCGGTGGAGGAGGCCAAGAGCTACAAGGTGGCAGGCTGGGCCAGCATCCACAAAGGCACCAAAGGCCCGCCGATCTGGGATGTGGTGGCCGGTCACCTCAAGGCACATGGCGAGGTTACGCTTGCCCCCAACCGGTCAGTGGTCGTCAAGGGCGTCTAGCGGCGGGCCTCGTGCACCGGCGCTTCGCCTGAAATTCGCGTCAGGCGTCCTTTCGCATCAGGCGTCTTTGTGCTTGAACACCAGCGCGGCATTGGTGCCGCCAAAGCCGAAGCTGTTGGAGAGCACGCCGCGTAGCTGCGCATTGTCACGCCGCGCCCGCAAAATGTTCATATCAGCAAATTCAGGATCGATTTCGTCGATATGGGCGCTTTCGCAGATGAAGTTCTGGTTCATCATGATCAACGAATAGATCGCTTCCTGAACACCCGTTGCCCCGAGGGAATGGCCGGTGAGCGACTTTGTGGCCGAGATTGGCGGGCTCTTGTCGCCAGCGCCAAATATCGTGCGGATCGCCTCGATCTCCTTGGCGTCGCCCACTGGTGTCGAGGTGGCGTGCGGGTTGATATAGTCGATGGGGACATTGGTCGAGGCCATCGCCATTTTCATGCAGCGCAGCGCGCCTTCACCCGAGGGTGCCACCATGTCATAACCGTCTGAGGTCGCGCCATAGCCGACGATTTCGCCATAGATTTTCGCGCCGCGGGCTTTGGCCCGTTCCATCTCTTCGAGCACCAGCACGCCCGCGCCCCCGGCAATCACGAAGCCGTCGCGGTTCTTGTCGAAGGCGCGCGAGGCAACTGCGGGCGTGTCATTGTAATGCGAGGACATGGCGGTCATGGCATCGAACAATTGCGACAGCGACCATTCAAGCTCCTCGCAGCCGCCCGCAAACATGATGTCCTGCTTGCCGTATTGAATCATCTCGTAAGCATTGCCGATACAATGGTTCGACGTGGCGCAGGCCGATGAAATCGAATAATTGATGCCCTTGATCTTGAACCAGGTCGCCAGCGTCGCCGAGGCGGTCGAGGACATGGCCTTGGGCACAGCGAAAGGCCCGATCCGCTTGGGGCCGGTGGCGCGGGTGATATCGGCGGCGTCAACAAGGGTTTTGGTGGAAGGGCCACCCGAACCCATGATGATGCCAGTGCGCTCGTTGGATATTTCTTCGGGCGAGAGACCCGAATCGGCAATGGCCTGATCCATAGCCACATGGTTCCAGGCCGAGCCCATGGCATGAAACCGCATGGCGCGGCGATCGATCATTTTTGTGGGATCGAGCGTCGGGGCGCCGTGCACCTGCGAGCGAAATCCGAGTTCGGCATATTTTTCTGCCCGCACGATGCCGGAACGAGCAAGGCGCAGCGATTCCGTCACCTCGGCGACATCATTGCCGATCGAAGATACGATCCCCATGCCGGTGACAACGACGCGTCTCATCTTCTCACTCCAAAACCCGTTGCGACGGGAAGCCTTCAAGCGGCTTCCGGCTTGAACAGCCCGACACGCAGTTCCTTGGCCTCATAAATGCGCTTGCCGTCGGCTTCAAGCCAACCGTCGGCAATGCCGAGCACAAGACGGCCTTTGAAGACACGCTTGATATCGACACCATAGACGACTTCTTTGACACTTGGCAAAACCTGATCGGTGAACTTGACCTCGCCGACGCCAAGCGCCCGGCCCCGGCCCGGCAAATCCAGCCAGCCGAGGTAAAAGCCGCAGAGCTGCCAGAGCGCATCGAGGCCGAGGCAGCCGGGCATCACCGGATCATTCTTGAAATGGCAGCCAAAAAACCACAGGTCAGGGCGCACATCGAGCGCGGCGCGAATATGGCCCTTGCCGTGCGCGCCGCCATCTTCGGTCACGCTGGTAATGCGGTCAAACATCAGCATGGGCGGCAGGGGCAATTGAGCGTTGCCGGGGCCGAAAATATCGCCACGGCCACAGGCGATCAACTCCTCGTAATTATAGGATGGCTGCCGGGCGTTCATCGGATTTCCATACAAGAGTTCGGGTCGCGCGCACCTTCACGTATTGCGGGGCGAAGTCAACAATCAGCGGCGGCCTTCAACGGTTTTTTCGCAGATGCGGCATTTTGGCCCGCCTGTGCGCCGCCTGCGCGCGCACCAAGGCCGCATCAAGCGCCATGACGCGGGCTTCGGTCAGGCGCAGCGCGCAAAAATCCTCCACGGCGTCGCGCGCATAGTTGCGGCACACCATCACCCGATGGGTCGTGAAATGCGCCTGATCGCTGGCAAGCTGGTTGCGCGCGGTGGTGCCACGGGTGCGATGCATCAGCATCACGAACAAGGTGCGCATCCGCCGCTCGATGACGCCCCGCGCCCGATCATTGGCCACCGCCTGAACCGGCCCGAAGGTTCTGACATCGGGCCCCCACAGGCCGCGGGGGTGGGCTGCACAATCCACCTCGCGAAAGACGCAGGCCTTGGCCATGGGATGCACCAGAACCGAGCGGTGCAGCACATCGAATTGCAGCGGGCAAGCCTTGTAATCAAGGGCGTAACGCGTCAAGCCGGCCTCATTGACGATGGCGTGCAGGGCGAGCGGCTGGACGAGATGCAATTTCACCACGCAGACCTTGTCGGGGTCAGACAAGTCTGTGCCCGGCAAAGCCAGCGCAGAAACCACGAAATGGCTGTCAGCTTGCGCCCCGCTGGCTTTGGCAATGCGCATCATCCCCTCGGCGCCGTCGAGCAGCATATCCTGGCCGATCAGGCTAGCAATACCGGTCGGCGGCAAGCGCGGCGGCGTCGGTCTGGGATGAGGGTTCACCTGGCTGGCGCGGTGCGGCGCCTGCGCTCCGGCGGGCAGTCCCACAACCGCATGCAGTTGCATTTGTGCGTGCGCCGCCAAGGTCGTCAAGGCCAGCAGCATGCCCGCAGCCCGGCCGAAGCCCCGCAAATAGCCCATGTTCACAACCAGCGCCCCTTCAAGCATGAAGACTATCACCATAGGTGGAATGGTTGCAATTTTAACCTGAAATTTTCGTGACGCCATGAGACGTTTCGCTCCGGGCATGAAAAATCTCGTCGAAAAAGGCCATGTTCCGCCGGGAGCAATCTTGCACATTGCAGTGGCGTCACCATGTTAGCCGCAGTTGGGAACGGGGCGACAAAACTTCAGCTTCGCCATGATGACGCGCCGCTTCGGGGCTCGGTTACGTTCTGCAACCAGAAAAGGATTTGAACTATGGCAAAAGTAATCGGAATTGACCTCGGCACGACCAACTCTTGCGTCTGCGTCATGGAGGGAACCACCCCCAAAGTCATCGAGAATGCGGAAGGTGCACGCACCACGCCCTCGATCGTCGCTTTTACGGATGATGGCGAGCGCCTCGTCGGCCAGCCGGCCAAGCGCCAGGGCGTCACCAACCCAGAGCGGACCTTTTTCGCGATCAAGCGGCTAATTGGCCGGACATTCGATGATCCGATGACCAAGAAGGACATTGGCCTCGTTCCTTATAAAATCGTCAAGGCAGGCAATGGCGATGCTTGGGTTTCGGCCGACGGCAAAACCTATTCACCCTCGCAGATTTCGGCCTTCACGCTGCAAAAAATGAAAGAAACAGCGGAAGCCTATCTCGGGCAGAAGGTCGATCAGGCGGTGATCACCGTGCCGGCCTATTTC
>JAJZGX010000061.1 GCA_021804825.1 Pseudomonadota bacterium
ACGGCGCTGGGATGCGCTTCTCCCAATTGCGGTGCGTGATGGTGTGCGCCTTGCTGTGACGGCGATTGTTCATTTGGGCGCACGGTTTTGTGGGCGCGGCTCTTGCCAAAGCACGCAATGTCATGGGTTATAATGGCGTCTTGGGGATCGGCGGCTTGGCTGGCGATATCCCGCAACCCGTCTTGGCAGAGAACTGCGCTGCCTTCAGCCTTGAGGTCTCCATGCGTCCCACCGTTGCCGATATCCGTGCCATGAAAGCCCGCAAGCACAAGATGTCGATGCTTTATGTCACGACGCTCGACGAAGCTGCGGCGGCCAGTGCCGCGAAGATCGACATTTTGTCGATTGAGGGGCGTTATTTCTCGCCGCAAATGCGCGAAGCGGCGGGCGCTTGTTTCGTGCAGGTGGGGTTGCCCTATGGCCCGGCGGGCGGGCTTGCCACGGCTGAGGATTATCTCAGGGCGGCGTTCCATTTCGGGGCCATGGGCGGTGATTGCTATTATTGCGCGGCCGCGCTCGACATCCAAAAGACGCTTTGTGACAATGGCGTGCCGGTGGTGGCGCATGTCGGGCTGATTCCCAGCCAATCGACATGGACGGGTGGTTTCAAGGCCGTCGGCAAGACAGCCGAAAGCGCCAAAAAGGTCTGGGATCACGTCAAGCGGCTCGAAGCCATCGGCTGCTTTGGCGCGGAACTGGAAGTCGTGCCGGATCGGGTCGCAGAGGTCATCACCCGCCATTCGCCGCTGGTGATGCTGGGCATGGGCGCAGGGCCGTGGGCCGACGCGCAATATCTGTTTGCCGAGGACGTGCTCGGCCACACGGGGGGCCACAAGCCGCGCCATGCCAAGACCTACCGCAATTTTGCCGCCGAATATGCCCGCTTGCAGCAGGAGCGCATCGGTGCCTTCCGCGAATTCAATGCCGATGTCGCCTCGGGCGCCTATCCGGAGCCCAGACACACGGTGGCGGTTGGCGACGAGGACTTCAACCGCTTCCTCGCGCTCATCAAGGATTGAAGCCAACTCCAGCGTTGTTTTTGCCGATGCCGGGGCCACGCTCGCGAACAAAGCTTGACTTCACCGCCCCTATTTGCGACCCGCTATCAACATCCTGGCTTGCCATGGTGCGTTTTTCGAGGAGCATGCGTCCCTTGCAGCACAACAGACCCAATTCTTTCCGCACCGGGCCGGACGAGCGCGGCCATTTCGGCAATTTCGGGGGAAGGTTCGTTGCCGAGACGCTGATGCCGCTGGTGCTGGAGCTTGAGGCTGCCTATGGCGCGGCCCGCAATGATCCGGCCTTCCATGCGGAATTGACCGACCTCCACAAGCATTATGTCGGCCGTCCCAGCCCGCTGTATTTTGCCGAGCGGCTGACCGAACATTGCGGCGGCGCGAAAATCTATTTCAAACGCGACGAACTCAACCATACCGGCGCGCACAAGATCAACAACGTGCTCGGGCAAATTCTGCTGGCGCGGCGCATGGGCAAGAAGCGCATCATCGCGGAAACCGGCGCTGGCCAGCATGGTGTGGCGACGGCCACGGCCTGCGCACGCTTCGGGCTGGAATGTATCGTTTATATGGGCGCGGTCGATGTCGAGCGGCAAAAGCCCAATGTTTTCCGCATGAACATGCTGGGCGCGAAAGTCGTGCCGGTGCAATCGGGCGCGCGCACCCTCAAGGACGCGATGAACGAGGCGCTTCGCGATTGGGTGACCAATGTCGAGACGACGTTTTATTGCATCGGCACTGCGGCAGGCCCGCATCCCTATCCCGCCATGGTGCGCGATTTCCAGTCGATCATCGGCGAGGAAACCAAGGCGCAGATGCTGGAGCGCGAGGGCCGCCTGCCGGATTCGCTGGTGGCCTGTATCGGCGGCGGCTCGAATGCCATCGGCCTGTTCCACCCGTTCCTCGATGATGCCACTGTGAAGATGTTTGGCGTCGAGGCGGCCGGTCATGGGCTCGATGTCCATAATGGCCATGCTGCCTCGCTGGCGGGCGGGCGGCCCGGCGTGCTGCATGGCAACCGCACGTACCTGCTGATGGATGATGACGGCCAGATCGTCGAGGGCCATTCGATTTCGGCCGGCCTCGATTATCCCGGCATCGGGCCTGAGCACGCCTGGCTTCGCGATGTCGGACGGGTGAATTACGTTTCGGCAACCGACAAGGAAGCGCTGGCGGCGTTTCAGCTCTGTTGCAGGCTTGAGGGCATCATCCCGGCGCTGGAGCCCTCGCATGCCTTGGCGCGCGTGCTCGATCTTGCGCCGACGCTGCCGAAAGATCATCTCATGGTGATGAACATGTGCGGGCGCGGCGACAAGGATATTTTCACCGTGGCTGATATTCTCGGCGGCATGTGAAGGATAGTGTCATGCAACAAAGCTGGCGTTGGTTCGGGCCTGACGACAAGGTGCCGCTTGCTGCCATCAGGCAGGCGGGGGCGCAGGGCGTGGTCACCAGCCTGCATCACATCCCCTATGGCGAGGTGTGGAGCGTCGCTGAGATAACCAGGCGGCAAGGCATCATTGCCGCCGATGCCAGCCTCGGCCTGCACTGGAATGTGGTCGAGAGCCTGCCGCTGCATGAGAGCATCAAGCTCGGCGAGGGTGATCTGACGCCAATCTTCGATAATTATCGCGCGTCCATGCGCAATCTGGCGGCCTGCGGCATCAAGACCATCTGCTATAATTTCATGCCGGTGCTGGATTGGACGCGCACCACGCTGCATTTCCCAAGGCCTGGCGGCGGCACAGCGCTGCGCTTTGATGCCACCGCCTATGCGGCTTTCGATGTCTTCATGCTGCAACGCAAAGGGGCGGAAAGTGACCATGCCCCTGCAACGCTGGCACGCGCCCAACACTGGTTCGATCATGCCGCAATGGCGGAAAAAGACCAGTTGCTCGCGAGCATCATGGCCGGGTTGCCCGGCGCGTTTGATCGCTATGACATTCCGGCGCTGCGCAAGGTTCTGGCGCGCTATGATGGCCTCGATGCCGGTGCCCTGCGGCAAAATCTGAAGCGGTTTCTGGAGGAAGTGATCCCCACCGCCGAGGAACTCGGGATGCGCTTTGCCATTCATCCCGATGATCCGCCGCGCTCGCTGCTGGGGCTGCCGCGCATCGTCTCGAACCACGATGATCTGCGCTACATTGTCGAAGCTGTGCCCTCGCATGCCAACGGCCTGACCTTTTGCACCGGTTCGCTCGGTGCCGGGCCGGGCAATGATGTGCCGGCGCTGGCGCGCGCTTTTGCGGCCCAAACCCACTTCGTGCATTTGCGCAACGTCACCAAAGAGCCGGATGGATCGTTCTTTGAAGCCGATCATCTCGCGGGCGATAATGACATGATTGCCATTGTCGAGACCTTCCTGCAGGAGCAGGCGCGGCGTCGACAGGCCGGGCGCGCTGATTGGCGTTTGCCCTTCAGGCCGGATCACGGCCATGATCTGCTGGATGATGTCGGCAAGGGGGCGTTTCCCGGCTATTCGGCGATTGGTCGTCTCAAGGGCCTCGCCGAATTGCGCGGTGTGATGCTGACTTTGGCGCGGAAACAGGGTCTGCCGCTGGCCTGAAGGGCGAACTGATGGATGCGCGCCATGCCGATCGTCGGCCGGGGCTGCTCGCCCGCAACCGTCTGCGCGACGGTGTGCGGCAGTGGTTCTCGGGCCAGGATTTTGTCGAGATTGATACGGCGCATCTGCAAATATCACCGGGCAATGAAACCCATATTGGCGCTTTTGCGACGGCCTTCCGGCTATTGGATGGGCCGGAGCAGCCGCTCTATCTGCATAGCTCGCCGGAATTTGCCGCAAAAAAGCTTCTGGCATCCGGCGAGACGCGGCTGTTTTCGCTAGGTCATGTTTATCGCAATCATGAGCGCGGGCCGTTGCACCATCCCGAATTCACCATGCTGGAATGGTATCGCGCCGGGGCGGGGCTCGAGGCCATGATGCAGGATTGTGCTGCGCTGCTGGCGCTGACGGCCGCGACAACCGGCGCTGCGCAATTGGTGTTCCGCGACAACCGTTGCGATCCCGCTCTGGAGCCGGAGCGCCTGAGCGTGATTGACGCCTTTCAACGTCATGCCGGAATCGCCCTTGAGCCGCTGCTTGGCACCGACGAAGCGGCGCGCCATGGTTTTGCCGAAGCGGCGGCGGGCCTCGGTCTGCGAATCAGCGCCGATGACACCTGGTCGGATATTTTCAGCAAAGTGCTGGCGGCGCGCATCGAGCCACAACTGGGTTGCGGGCGCGCCACCTTGCTTCATGATTATCCGGCCAGCGAAGCGGCACTGGCGCGGCTCAAGCCCGGCGACAGCCGACTCGCGGCGCGATTCGAGCTTTACGCCTGCGGCGTCGAACTCGCCAATGCCTTCGATGAATTGACCGATGCCGAGGAACAGCGTCGGCGGATGGAACGGGCCATGGACGAGCGCCAGCGCATTTATGGCAGCCGCTATCCGCTTGATGAAGCCTTCCTCGAGGCGCTGGCGCATATGCCACCAGCCAGCGGCTGCGCGCTGGGCTTTGATCGTCTGGTGATGCTCGCGACCGGGGCACCCCGCATTGACGACGTCATTTGGACGCCGCTGCCAGCGATGATCGGGTAGGGGCGCTACCCCTCACCCGGCCAGTTGCCGCAGCACATATTGCAAGATGCCGCCATTGCGGAAATATTCAAGCTCATCGAGCGTGTCGATGCGGCAAAGCAGCGGCACATCCTTGGACTTGCCACCCTTCTCGATCCGCAGGGTCATTTTCTGACGCGGTTGCAGGGTCTCGCCGAGGCCGCGCAAGGTCACAATTTCATCGCCAGCCAGTTTCAGGCTTTCCCAGGACGTGCCCGGCTCGAAGGTCAGCGGCAATACACCCATGCCCACGAGGTTGGAACGATGGATACGCTCGAAGCTCTGGGCGACGACGGCGCGCACGCCCAGCAGGCGCGTGCCCTTGGCAGCCCAGTCGCGCGAGGAACCCGTGCCATATTCCTTGCCGGCAAACACCACCAGCGGCACGCCTTCGCTCTTGTAGCGCATGGCGGCATCGTAGATGGCCAGCTTGTCGCCCGATGGGTAATGCTTGGTATAGCCACCTTCCGCGACGTTGCCAGCGCTGTCCTTCAACATCTGGTTGCGGATTCTGATATTGGCGAAGGTGCCGCGCATCATCACCTGATGGTTGCCACGGCGCGTGCCATATTGGTTGAAGTCAACCGGGCGCACCTGCGCGTCGCGCAGATAATGGCCGGCTGGACTTTCCGCCTTGATGGAACCGGCGGGCGAGATGTGATCCGTGGTGATCGAATCCAGAAACAGCGCCAGAATCCGCGCGTTGACAATATCGGCAATCGGTTCGGGCTTTTTGGTCATGCCTTCAAAATAGGGCGGGTGCTGGACATAGGTCGAAGACTCTTCCCAACCATAGGTCTGGCCACCGGAAACGCTGATCTTCTTCCAGTGGGCATCGCCCGTGAACACATCGGCATAGCGCGTCTTGAACGTGGCGCGGGTCACATTCTTGCGCGCATAGCTGGAGATTTCTTGCGCCTTGGGCCAGATCTGCTCAAGGTAAACCGGCTTGCCGAGCTTGTCGTGGCCGACCGGTTCGTGGGCAAGATCAATGTTCATGGAACCGGCCAGCGCATAGGCAACGACGAGAGGCGGCGAGGCAAGATAATTGGCCTTGACGTCGGGGTGGACGCGGCCTTCAAAGTTGCGGTTGCCTGAAATCACGGCACCGGCGACCACATCATTCTTGTTGATGCTGTCGGATAGTTCCGGCTCCAGCGGCCCGGAATTGCCGATACAGGTGGTGCAACCATAACCGACCAGATTGAAGCCAAGCTTGTCGAGCTCCTTTTGCAGGCCGGAGGTTTCCAGATACTGGCTGACCACCTGGCTGCCGGGTGCGAGCGAGGTTTTCACCCAAGGCTTCACGGTGAGGCCGAATTTGTTGGCATTGCGTGCCACCAGACCGGCCGCCAGCATGACACTGGGGTTGGAGGTGTTGGTGCATGAGGTGATGGCGGCGATGACAACATCGCCGTGGCCGATGTCATATTTCTGGCCTTGCACGGCGAAACGCTGATCAGCCGCACCGGCGGTCTTGAAATCCGATGTCAGGGCGGCGGCGAAATTCGCCTTGGCGCCTTCCAGCGTCACGCGGTCCTGCGGGCGTTTCGGCCCGGCCAGCGAGGGCACGACATCGCCAAGGTCGAGGGCCAGTTCAGTCGTGAACACCGGTTCCGGCGTGCGCTGCGTGCGATACAGCCCCTGCGCCTTTGCATAGGCTTCCACCAGCGCCACGCGGGCCGGGCTGCGGGCCGTGGTCTTCAAATAGACCAGCGTTTCGCTGTCGATCGGGAAGAAGCCGCAGGTTGCGCCATATTCGGGGGCCATATTGGC
Source organism: Pseudomonadota bacterium (assembly GCA_021804825.1). Taxonomy (GTDB): domain Bacteria; phylum Pseudomonadota; class Alphaproteobacteria; order Rhizobiales; family Beijerinckiaceae; genus REEB77. The sequence goes on from JAJZGX010000061.1 coordinate 6,414, forward strand.
GATGGTGGCGCGGTCGGCCAGCGGCAGCGCGGCAAGGCCGGGGCCGTAAAATTCAACAAATTTGCCAACGACGCCAAGCTTGCGCAGCATTTGCGTGACCGTGAGCACCAGATCAGTAGCCGTGCGGCCTTCCTTCAGCTTGCCGGTGAGCTTGAAGCCCACGACTTCGGGCAACAGCATGGATTGCGGCTGGCCGAGCATGGCAGCTTCGGCTTCGATGCCGCCGACGCCCCAGCCGAGCACGGCGAGACCATTGACCATGGTGGTGTGCGAATCGGTGCCCACCAATGTGTCGGGATAGGCCATTTCAATTGTTGTGGCCTTGTTCTTCTGACGCAGCTTTTCCTTGCGGGTCCACACGGTCTGCGCCAGATATTCGAGATTGACCTGATGGCAAATGCCTGTGCCCGGCGGCACGACGCGGAAATTGGCGAAAGCCGATTGTCCCCAGCGCAAGAAACGGTAACGCTCGCCATTGCGCTGATATTCCAGATCAACATTCTTTTTCAGAGATTTGGCATTGCCGAATTCATCGACGATCACCGAATGGTCGATCACCAGATCAACCGGCACGAGCGGATTGATCTTCTGCGGGTCACCCTTCAGCTTGATCATGGCATCGCGCATGGCGGCAAGATCAACCACGGCGGGCACACCGGTGAAATCCTGCATGAGCACACGGGCCGGCCGGAAGGCGATTTCGGCCTCGGCCTTGCCGCGGTTGACCAGCCATGCGGCGACGGCTTCGATATCGGCCTTTTTCACAGTGCGGCCATCTTCAAAGCGCAGCAGATTTTCGAGCAACACCTTCATTGAAAAAGGCAATTTGGAAATGCCCGGCAGTCCGTTCTTTTCGGCCGCCTTGAGCGAATAATAATGATAGCTGCGCGGCCCCACCTTCAGCTTTTTCAGGGCTTTGAAACTGTCGAGCGAGGGCATGATGGCATCCTGTGATCTAGAGGCTGACGAAGCTGGATTTCAATGCAGAAAAACAGAGAGGGTACCAAGCCAGTTACACCTTGATTTATCGCGGTGCAATATAGCGATTGTGGGGGGTGCACCATGATTACCGTCATTGCGAAGAGCGCAGCGACGAAGCAACCGAGCGGGTTGGTGGGTGGCAGCGGTGGTGGTGTCGCGAACCCCCTGGGTTGCTTCGCTTGCGCTCGCAATGACGGGTTGTTGATATCACCTAAACCCCATCGCCGTCATTGCGAGGAACGAAGCGACGAAGCAACCTAGGGGTTTCAGAGATTGCTGCGGTGGAGATGCCACGAAACCCCTAGGTTGCTTCGCTTACGCTCGCAATGACGGGGGAAAGTGCTTGCAGTGACCGGGGTTGGCGCTTGCTATTATGACTTTGGTGTCGGCGCTTGGGCCATTGCTGCGCTTCAAACTGCGCAGTGTCATGACGGATCGCATCATGCCTCGGGCTGGGACAGCACCTTGCCGAGCTGGCGGGCGAGCTTGCGGGCGCTGTCTTCGCCGAGGTGTGCGCCCATGTCCTGCATGAGGACGCGGACATAGACGCCATACATCTCTTTCTGGCGCTTGAGGCCGCTGGCCGTCAGCACGATCCAGTGGCCGCGCTTGTCCTGACAGGGCGCCCGCACCACCAGCCCCGCATCCACCATCCGGTCCAGCAGCCGCGACAGATTATATTGCGCCATTTGCAACACGCTGCCGAGTTCCACCGGGCGCAGACGGTGATCAGGCGCATGCGCCAGCTCAATCAGCACATCATGCCAGACCAGCGGCGGCAGGTCGGCGGCCTTGAAGGCGCCTTCAAGTGAAAGCGTCACCTGTTGATGCACCCGCATCAACCTTGTCCAGGCACGCAACAATTGTTGGGGAATATCGGCGTCGTTCATGCGCAGAAATTAGCCTGTCGCCGGGTCTTTGCCTAGTGCGATTCGGCTTGGCGTGGGATTTGCAATTGCCGCAGGCCTGGTTTAGGCGGGCGCAACTTCATTCGGGCACAGGGCGGTTCAGGCATGGCGGATTTTCAGCCTTTGGTATTTTCCGGCGTGCAGCCAACCGGCAATCTGCATCTAGGCAATTATCTCGGCGCCTTGAAGCGATTCGTGGCGTTGCAGGCGACGCACCGCTGCATCTATTGCGTGGTCGATCTGCACGCCATCACCAACGCCCTGCCGGAGAGCCCGCAGGCGCTGCGCGCCGCAACGCGTGAAGTCGCCGCCGCCTTCATAGCTTGCGGCATCGATCCCAAGGCCAACATCGTCTTCAACCAGAGCCAGGTCAGCGGCCATGCCGAGCTCGCCTGGGTGTTCAATTGTGTGGCGCGCATGGGCTGGCTGTCGCGCATGACCCAGTTCAAGGACAAGGCTGGCAAGGACCGCGAGAATGCCTCTGTGGGGCTGTTCGATTACCCGGCGCTGATGGCGGCCGATATTCTGGTGTATCGCGCCACCCATGTGCCGGTCGGCGATGATCAAAAGCAGCATCTCGAACTGGCGCGCGACATTGCCCAGAAATTCAATGTCGATTTTGCCGCCGCCATTGCCGCCCAAGGCCATGGCGAAGCTTATTTCCCGCTGCCCGAACCGCTGATCCAGGGCCCGGCGACGCGCGTGATGAGCCTGCGCGAAGGCAAGAAGAAAATGTCGAAATCCGACGCCTCCGACAATTCGCGCATCAATCTGAGCGACAGCACCGACCAGATTGCCCAGAAGGTGCGGCGCGCCCGCACCGATGCCGATAATCTGCCCACCGAAATCGCCGGGCTGGCCTCGCGCCCCGAGGCCGACAATCTGGTGGGGATTTACGCGGCTTTGGCCGATATCACCAAGCCGGATGTGCTGCGCCAGTTCGGCAATGGCCAGTTTTCGACCTTCAAGGCGGCGCTGGCCGATCTGGCAATTGCCAAGCTCGGCCCGATCGCCGCCGAAATGCGCCGTCTCAATGCCGATGAAGCCTATATGGACGAGGTGCTACGCGACGGGGCGAACCGCGCCCGGGCGCTCGCCACACCGACGATTGATCAGGTCAAGGATATTGTCGGCTTTTTGCGTTGAGGCGTGCACACCTTTGCGCCAGAGCAGTTGCCGCGCGGCCAGCGAGTGATTATGTAGAGCGCAGCAATCCCGCAGCCCCGGCCTTGAACCGGGCGCACCGGAGTGAAGTCGCCATGTTCATTCAGACCGAGCCTACCCCCAATCCCGCAACGCTGAAGTTTTTGCCCGGCCGCACCGTGCTGGAAAGCGGCACCTTGGACATGCAAACGCCGGAAAGCGCGGCGGCCTCGCCGCTGGCACAGGCTTTGTTCGCGATTGAAGGCGTCGGCGCGGTATTTTACGGCAATGATTTCATCGCCGTGTCCAAATCCTCCGGCGAATGGGCGCATCTCAAGCCCGCCATTCTTGGCGCGATCATGGAGCATTTTGTGGTAGGCGCGCCCTTGCTGGCCCATAGCGAGGCTGCGGTCGATCATGCCGAGATTTTTTTCAACCCGGAAGATGCCGAAACCGTCGAGAGCATCAAGGAATTGCTCGAAACCCGGGTGCGCCCCGCCGTTGCCGGTGATGGTGGCGATATCACCTTCCGCGGCTACCGCGATGGCACGGTCTATCTGGCCATGAAGGGTGCCTGCTCGGGCTGCCCCTCCTCCACCGCGACGCTGAAGCACGGCATCCAGAATCTGTTTAAGCACTTCCTGCCGCAGGTGCAGGCGGTCGAACAGATCTAGCTGCGTTCAAGCCCCCCTCCTCCCTTTTGTCTCACCCCAACGAGGTTTCCATCATGAAGCTTGCTGACTCTGCACTTGACCAATTGTTTCTGACCGCCCGCACACACAATGCCTGGCAAGACAAGGACGTGCCCGACGCGCTGCTGCACGAACTGGCCGATCTTTTGAAAATGGGCCCCACCAGCGCCAATGCCTCGCCGGCCCGTTTCGTGTTCGTGAAATCCAAGGAAGCCAAGGCACGGCTGATGCCGCATCTTTCCGAAGGCAACCGCGCCAAGACCATGGCGGCACCGGTCTGCACCATTATCGGCTATGACACCGAATTTTACGAGAAGCTGCCGCAATTGTTTCCCCATGCCGATGCACGCTCCTGGTTTGTCGGCAAGCCCGCCCACATTGAAACCACCGCCTTCCGCAATTCGTCGCTGCAGGGTGCTTATCTGATCCTCGCGGCAAGGGCGCTTGGCCTCGATACCGGTGGCATGTCGGGTTTCGACAATGCCGGCGTCGACAAGGAGTTTTTCCCCGAAGGCAAGATCAAAGCCAATTTCCTGTGCAATCTCGGCTACGGCGACCCCAAGGGTCTGTTTGGACGCAGCCCGCGCTTCGCCTTCGATGAGTTCTGCAAAATCGTCTGATAGCGCGACCGGCTTGATTGGTGCCGCAATTGCCCGCATGGTGGGGGCATGAAGATTCTCGCCATCGATACAGCACTTGGGGCCTGTTCGGCCTGCGTTTATGAGTCCACCACGGGTCAAGTGCACGGCACCGCAACTCTGGCCATGCAGCGCGGCCATGCCGAAGCGTTGCCGGGCCTGATCGAGAATATCCGCGGCCAGTTGATGCTGGGGCTGGAGTCCTTGGAGCGCGTAGCCGTCACTGTCGGGCCCGGCTCTTTCACCGGCATCCGCGTCGGCATTGCCGCGGCGCGGGCGCTGGGTCTCGCGCTCAACGTGCCCGTGGTGGGGGTTTCGACCTTGTCGGCCTTTGCCGCGCCCCTGCTTGGCGACGAGGCGCGCTCGGCTGTGGCCGCGGCCATCGATGCGCGACATGGCGCTATTTACGTGATGATGATCTCGGCAAGCGGCGCGATGCAGGTGTCGCCGCGCCTGCTGAAGATCGATCAGGCAGCGCTGCAATTGCCGAGCGGCCCCTTGCGCATTTGCGGTTCTGGTGCGGCCTTGCTGGCGGCGGCGGCGCGACAACGCGGGCTCTCCTGCGATATGAGCGGCGCGCTGGAGGCGCCCGACATCAGCTTTGTTGCGCGGCTTGGCGCTTTGGCCGATCCCGCCACCGCGCCACCTGATCCGCTCTACCTCAAAGCGCCCGATGTCACGCCGCCCGGCCGGCCCGCGTCCGCGCCATGAGCTTGCTGCCCGAAACACTCAGCCGCATCTGGCGGGTGTCGCCCCCCGAACTGCGCTGGCTGCGCCCGCAGGATGCTGCATCCTGTGCGCGTTTGCACGGCGCCAGCTTTCTTCATGGCTGGCAAACGGGCGATTTTGAGCACTATGCCAAGGACGAAGCCTATTGCGCGCTCGGCGCTTTTGCCGGAGCCAAAGCGCTGGTTGCCGCCTGCATCGCGCGGCGCAGCGGCGACGAGGCGGAGATTCTCACCATCATGGTTGATCCCGCCTGGCGCGGCCAGAACATCGCCGGCCGTCTGCTGGAGCGCGCGCTGGCCGAACTGGCCGCCCAAGGGGCAAGCCAAGTGTTTCTCGAGGTCGAACGCGACAATCTTGCCGCCTGTGCGCTGTATCGGCGACTGGCCTTCGCCGAGATCGGTCGCCGCCAGGCCTATTATGCCCGCGCCGATGGCACCAGAGCCGAAGCCATCGTCATGCGTCGCGATCTGGCAAGTTGAGCAGAGCCCACGACCAACAACCGGTTCCCGTAACCTCGAAACTGGCATATGATGGCAAGTACAAATGGAGCGCCGTAAATCATCCCATGACCGCATCAACACCGAAAACGCCGCCCCGCATGCCCGATGATGCGCCCCTGCAGCGACGCAAATTATTCATCAAGTCGTTCGGCTGCCAGATGAATGCCTATGACGCCCAGCGCATGGCCGATATGCTGCGCCCCGAGGGTTATGAGCAGGCGCAAACCGCGCAGGATGCGGATCTGATCGTGCTGAACACCTGCCATATTCGTGAACGGGCAACCGAGAAAGTCTATTCCGAATTGGGCATGTTGCGCGAGATGAAGGATCAGCGCAGCATGACCGCCAACCCCCTGCGGGTGGCAGTGGCCGGCTGCGTCGCCCAGGCCGAAGGTGCGGAGATTTTCCGGCGGACGGATCTTGTTGATCTGGTGGTCGGCCCGCAAAGCTACCATCATCTTCCGCAGCAATTGCGCGATGTCGCGCGCGGCCAGCGGGTGATCGAGACTGAATTTCCCGTCGATGACAAGTTCGCGCATCTGGCCGCCCCGCAGCCCGACGCCATCGCCCGTCGCGGACTATCGGCCTTTGTCACTGTGCAGGAAGGTTGTGACAAATTTTGCAGCTTCTGTGTCGTGCCCTACACACGCGGCATGGAAGTCTCGCGGCCGCTTGCGGCGATTGTCGCGGAGGTTGAGCGCCTGGCGCAACACGGCGTGCGCGAAATCACCTTGCTGGGACAGAATGTCAACGCCTGGCACGGCCTTGCGGCTGATGGGCGCAAGATTGGCCTTGCCGAAGTTTTGGCCCGGCTGGCGGATATTTCGGGGATATTGCGTCTGCGCTACACGACAAGCCATCCCCTCGACATGGATGCGGGCCTGATCGCGGCACATCGCGACCTCCCGCAGCTCATGCCCTTCCTGCACTTGCCGGTGCAATCGGGCTCCGATGCCGTCCTCAAGGCGATGAATCGCCGACACACCAGCGCTGATTATCTCGATCTGGTGACGCGTCTGCGTCAGGCCCGCCCCGACATCGCCCTTTCGAGTGACTTCATCGTTGGCTTTCCCGGCGAATCCGAGGCAGATTTTGCCGCGACTCTGGCTCTGGTGGAAGCTGTGCGATTCGCCAGCACTTTCTTCTTCAAATACTCGGCACGCCCCGGAACGCCGGGCGCTGATCTGCCCGATCAAGTGCCAGAGGATGTGAAAATCGAACGGCTGGCGCGCCTGCAGCAACTGGTCGAGGCACAGCGCCACGCCTTCAATGCCTCGATGATCGGCAAGAGCCTGCCGGTACTGTTCGAGAAGCCGGGTCGCCATGCCGGTCAGGTCACCGGCAAATCGCCCTTCATGCAGCCGGTGCATGTTGAAGCCTCGCCATCAACCATCGGGCAGCAGTTCGATGTCATCATAACGTCAACCAGTACCAATTCACTGTTTGGTCACATTGCAGCGCCTTCGAAGCTGCCGGATTGAGGGAGAATGCCATTGAAGCCGTCGGAAACCGTCCTGAGCGCGAAGCCTGTGGCCAAGCAACCGCGTAGCGAGACGTCAGACGGGGTGGAACGCGGCGAGGTCAGCATCGCCTTTGAAGACAACAAACTGGCCGCTCTGGTGTTTGGCCAGTATGACCAGAATCTGGCGCGGATCGAGCGACGGCTTTCCGTGTCTGCCAGCGCCAACGGCAATCGCGTCACCGTGAAAGGCCCGCTCGATGCCTGCGGTCATGCGCGGCGCGTGCTGGAAAATCTTTATGCCAGGGCGCAGCAGGGCCTTCCTATGACGCAAGGCGAAGTCGATGGCGCCATTCAGGAATCAGCCTTGCAGGGCACGCTCTTTCCCAAGGATGCCGAGGTCAAGACCAACGGTTTTGCACAGTTTTCGACGCGCAAGCGTGGCCCGGTGCGCGCCCGCAACGCTGCGCAGGATCATTACATCCAGCAATTGCGCCTTCATGAGCTGACACTGGCCGAAGGCCCGGCGGGCACGGGCAAGACCTGGCTTGCCGTCGGTTATGCCGTGAGCCTGCTGGAACAGGGCGTGGTGGAGCGACTGGTTCTGTCGCGCCCAGCGGTGGAAGCCGGTGAGCGGTTGGGGTTTCTGCCCGGCGACATGCGCGAAAAGGTCGATCCCTATCTGCGCCCGGTCTATGATGCCTTGAATGATTTCATGGAATCGCGCCTGGTCGAGCGCGGGATGCAAACCGGCATGATCGAGGTGGCCCCGCTCGCCTTCATGCGCGGCCGCACCCTCAGCAACGCCGTTGTGCTGCTCGATGAAGCCCAGAATGCCACGTCGATGCAGATGAAGATGTTCCTGACCCGGCTTGGCGAAAATTCGCGCATGATCGTCACCGGCGATCCCAGCCAGACCGACCTGCCCCCCGGCCAGAAATCCGGCCTCAGCGAAGCGGTGTCGTTGTTGCGCGGACTGGAGGGCGTGGGCCATGTCGCCTTCAGCGAGGGCGATGTGGTGCGTCATGATCTGGTGCGCCGCATCGTCGGCGCTTACGAATCAGCGGCGCGGCGCGCAATTCCCGGGTCTGCACGATGAGTTTGAGCGTCGAAATCAATATCGAAGCCGGGGCATGGGACGAGTTGGACGATGCTACCGCCCTGATCGAGGCCGCGCTGGCAGCCGCCAGCACGACTGCGCGGCGACGCTTTGCCCGAAATACCGAAGTCAGCGTGTTGTTGACCGATGATGCCGCCGTGCGCAGCCTCAACCACACGTGGCGCGCGCAGGACAAGGCCACCAATGTGCTGTCCTTTCCGGCCCGCCCCATGGCCGGGCAACCGCCGCATTTGGGTGATATTGCCTTGGCCTATGAAACCACGCAGCGCGAGGCGAAAAGCGAGGGCAAGAGCCTGCGTGACCACGTGAGCCATCTGGCGATCCATGGGTTTCTGCATCTTCTCGGCTATGATCACGAGACGGCGAGCGAAGCCGAAACCATGGAAGCACTGGAGCGGGCCGCCCTCGCGCGCCTTGGCATTACCGATCCCTATGAAGGCTCCGAACCAACTTCGAAGGGCCTTTTGCCATGAACGACGATGCCGACGAACCCAGTGCGCCGCGGCTGATAGACCGCCTGCGCAGCTTGTTCGGGCTCGGTGGCGCTTCGGTGCGCGACGACATCGAAGATGCCCTCGAGGGCAAGTCGACGGCATCGGAATTTTCCGCCGAGGAACGCAGCCTGCTCAAGAACGTGCTCGGCCTGCACGAGGTGCGGGTCGGCGACATCATGGTGCCGCGCTCGGATATTATCGCGCTCAGCATGGATGATACCCTGACCGAGGCGCTGGAAGCCTTCCGCGTCGCCGGTCATTCGCGCCTGCCCGTGCACGGCGACACCCTCGATGACCCGCGCGGCATGATCCATATCCGCGATTTCGTCACGCATCTGACCGTTGGCGCGACCGAAGCTGACCTGCAGGCGACGCTTGGCGAAACGGCGATTCTGCGCCCGGTGATCTTTGCGCCGCCCTCCATGCCCGCGCTCGATCTTTTGAAGAAAATGCAGGTGCAGCGCACGCATCTGGCGCTGGTGATCGATGAATATGGCGGCACTGACGGCCTGGTATCGATCGAGGATATTGTCGAGGTGATCGTCGGCGATATCGAAGACGAGCACGATGAAGCCGTCCCGGTGCCGGTCGAGGCGGCCGCCGATGGCAGTTTTATTGCCGATGCGCGGGCTGAACTCGATGTGGTCACCGAGGTCACGGGACATGATCTGCGGTCTCTCGATGAAACCGGCGAGATCGAGACTTTGGGCGGCCTGATTGCAGCGCTTGCAGGGCGTGTGCCGGTGCGCGGAGAAGTGATCGGCGCCGGCTCAAATGTGGAATTTGAAGTGCTCGATGCTGATCCGCGCCGCTTGAAGCGGGTAAGGCTGCGCTTTCTCGCGGATCGGAAGGTTATCAACGCCCCCTGATGGCATTTTGCCGGAGCCCAGCTAAGGTGGCGCACCTGATTCGCGCGCGCCATGATCCGAGGCCAATATGCGGGCACTTGCTCAAAGAATAATGCTTTCCAGTGGCTGGAATCGGCGTTTCGTGGCATTTTTTGGTGGCGCCGCGGGTGCGCTTGCCATGGCGCCGCTGTTTTTCCTGCCAGGTCTTGTCATCACCATGGTGCTGGCGACCTGGCTATTGGACGGCGCGGCGCAAAGCCCGAGGGCCAATGCCGGGGCCGCGCCGTCACGCGGTGGCTGGCGCATGGCGTTTTCTGACGGCTGGTGGCTGGGTTTTGGCTATTTCGTCGCGGGCTTGTGGTGGCTGGGCGCGGCCTTTCTGGTGCAGGCCGATCAATTTGCATGGGCGCTGCCTCTGGGGGTTGTGGCACTCCCCGCGGGGCTGGCCCTGTTCACGGCACTCGGATTTGTGCTGGCCCGCGCCTTGTGGATGCCGGGTGCCGGGCGCATCCTGGCTTTGACAACTGCCCTCACCTTCTAGATCGGA
>JAJZGX010000147.1 GCA_021804825.1 Pseudomonadota bacterium
GATCTGGCCTTTCAAGATTGACTGGGTATCGCCCTACCGGTTCCAGTGTCGTCGCCTTGCGCATTTTCTGCACGGCCGGGTGATTTTTGCGGGTGACAGCGCCCATGTGCTCTCGCCCTTTGGCGCGCGCGGCGGCAATGGCGGCATTCAGGATGTCGATAATTTATGCTGGAAGCTGGCGAGCGTGATCAAGGGCGAAGCGTCGGCAGCGCTGCTGGCAAGCTATGACGAGGAGCGGGTTTTTGCCGCCGACGAAAATATCCGCCATTCTGCGCAGGCCACCAGTTTCATGACGCCGCAGGGCGTGGGCGCTTTGGCCCTGCGTGACGCTGCGCTCGATCTGGCGGGGGCTGCTGTTTTCGGGCGGCGTTTTGTCAATTCCGGGCGGCTTTCGGCGCCCTGTTCGCTGGCGGGCCAGGCTTTGCAGACACCGACCGAAGGCGAGGGCGGCGTCATGCCGGGCCTTGCCTGTCCCGATGCGCCGCTGCGCAGCCCGGAGGGCGCCATGACGTGGCTCTTGCAGCACCTCGGTGGCAAATTCAAATTGCTGGTTGGCGCGAGAGCCTTTGCTCCCGAGGTTGCCGGGCTGGAAGTTTTGCGGATCGGCGATGACTTCATCGATGCCAACGGTCAGTTTTCGACACGCTATGGGCAGGGGCTGGTCTATCTGATCCGGCCCGATCAGCATGTCGCGGCACGGTTCAAGGCCCCTACCGCCGCCGACATCCTGGCGGCCTGGGCGCGCGCCATGGGGCAGGGGCAAGTTTTGCCTGCATCGAGATCAGCACCGCCGCGCCCCGATGTTACCTCCGATCGGCTGCAGCAGCGGGCTGATGATGTCTATGCTGCACTGATCACCGCGCTGGCTGGCCAAACCCCGGAGGCCGTTATCGGCCTTCTCGCCCGCACGACGCTGGCGCTGGCAAATCTCGCCGGAGATGCTGACGCCGCGATTGAAGCCATCAACCTTGCCGCTTCCATGCCACAGGCAAAAAAGCACTGAGCGCGGGCCCGGCCTTCGCACCTGCTACGACGACTGGCGCAACGCCTGCTTTTGATGGCACAAGAGGGGCCACGCCGGAGGATTTCATGCCAGCCACCATAGCAGCGCCCGCCCGATGACCCATGCCCGCGCCACTGCGCGCCCGCTGCATGGCGTGCGCATCATCGAGTTTTCCGGCATCGGCCCCGGCCCCTTTGCCGGCATGTTGCTGGCTGACATGGGCGCGCAGCTGATCTCCCTCGAACGGCCAGAACGCGGCGAGTTCCAGCCCGGCCCCGTGCTGTCGCGCGGCAAGATCCGCCTCAAGGTCGATCTGCGCGATGCCGGTAGCAAGGCACAGGTGCTTGACCTGCTGACCCATGCCGATGCCCTGATCGAGGGTTTTCGTCCTGGTGTGATGGAGCGGCTCGGCCTTGGCCCGGACGTCGCCATGGCGCTCAATCCGCGCCTTGTCTATGGCCGCATGACCGGCTGGGGGCAGAGCGGGCCTTTGGCCGCCGCCGCGGGTCATGACATCAACTATATCGCACTTTCCGGGGCGCTGGCGGCGATGGGCACAAGCGAGCAGCCGATGGTGCCGCTCAACCTGCTCGGCGATTTTGGCGGTGGCTCCCTCTATCTCGTCACGGGCATATTGGCGGCCCTGCTCAGTGCCCGCATCACAGGGCTCGGTCAGGTGGTCGACGCGGCGATTGTCGATGGCGCAGCTTCGCTGATGGCGCTCACCAGCGAACTGACCGCCGCCGGGCGCTGGCAGGAGCAGCGTGCCAGCAATTTCCTCGATGGCAGCGCGCCGTTCTACCGCTGTTATCGCTGCGCCGATGGTGAATTCATTGCCGTTGGTGCGTTGGAACAGCGGTTTTATGACGAGCTTTGCCAGCGCATCGGCCTCGATGATCCTGCAAGCGCTCGCCGCCATGATCCCAGGGTCTGGCCCGCGCTCACCGCCAGATTTGCAGAAATTTTCGCAAGCCAGCCCCGCGCCCATTGGTGCACGCTGCTGGAAGGCACCGACGCCTGCTTTGCACCGGTTCTGACGATCAGCGAAGCCGCCAACCATCCGCATATGGCGGCGCGCCAGACCTGGCGCGAAACATCACTTGGCCTCGAACCGGCGCCCGCTCCGCGCTTTTCCGCCAGCAATGCTGCGCCTGTTGAGCCGCTGGAAGCGAGCCTCGCGGCATGGCGCGCGCGCTGGGCCGCAATGGCGCGCTAGCAGCCTTGCTGCATGATGATGCCTATCCCCTTGCCGTGAAGGCAAAATATCTCACGCGAACCAACTGGCGTGGGCCGCGCCGCACTGGACACCCGCTAAATTATTGCGCACACTTGTCTGACTAACTGATCCGGCACACCGGACGGGGCATAACGCTCGAAATCGTGAGGGGGAGATCATGAGCAGCAGTTCAGTCATCGGCGCGGGCAGCGTATCGCGATCACGACCATCCAATGGCCTCGTTGTGGCGACCGTCGCGGGCAATGCGCTCGAATTTTACGATTTCATCAGTTATATTTTTTTCACGCCGGCCATTGCCGCGGCCTTCTTCCCGCAGGGCGACAAGCTGGCCGGAATCTTGTCAGCGCTGGCGGTATTCGGCGTTGGCTTTTTCTTCCGGCCGGTCGGCGGCCTGATCATCGGGCGCTATGCCGACAGAGCTGGCCGACGCCCGGCGATGATCCTCACCATTTCCCTGATCACGCTTGGCACGCTCGGCATCGTGCTGACGCCGGGCTACAAGAGCATCGGCACGCTCGCCCCCATTTTGGTGGTATTCTGGCGTTGCGTCCAAGGCTTTGCCATTGGTGGCGATGTCGGCCCGGCCACAGCCTATCTCGTTGAAATAGCGCCGGACAAGCAACGCGGCCTGTTCGGCTCCTGGCAGATCGCCAGCCAAGGCGTCGCGTCGATCATCACCGGCATTGTCGCCATCGTGCTGACCATGATCCTGGGGCCTGCGGCCATGGGGGCCTGGGGGTGGCGACTGGTTTTCCTTGTCGGACTGGCGCTGGTTCCCGTGGCGCTGTATTTGCGCAGCAACATGCCTGAAACGCTGGGCACTGGCGGCGCTGACGCCATCAAATCGGCATCGCTGACTGATGATCCGGTGCTGCTGCTCAAGGCGCTGCTGCTGGTGATGGGTGGCACGGTGGCAACTTATGTCGCGACCTTCATGCCGATCTATGCCGTCACGGTGCTGCATTATCCGCCGACCATCATCTTCCCCGATGTGGTGATGCTCGGCATCAGCATCATGATAGGCGGGCTCATCGGGGGTGCCTTGTCCGACCGATTTGGCCGCCGCACCATGATGATCGCGCCCTACATGCTGCTGTGGCTGACGGTTTATTATGTGGTCTATCGCGTCAACACCGTGCACCAGCTCTGGGTGGTCTTTGCGGGCACGGCGTGGATTGGTGCGCTTGTTTCGATGAGCGCGGGGGCCTCGCTGACGCTGGTGCCGGAGATATTGCCGGCCCGCATCCGCGCCTTCGGCATGTCGCTGATCTATTCGCTTGGCGTCGCGATCTTTGGCGGCACCACACCCTTTGTCGTGCAGTTTCTGGCAGGATTGACGCATAATTCGATGGTTGCGCCGATTTATGTGATGGTCATCGGCGCACTTGCCATGGTCGCCATGTTCATGATGCCGGAAAAGCACGGTCAGCCGCTGGATCGCGGCTGAAACTGGGGCGAGGGGGTGGCAGAAACAATCAAGGCACCCGCCACCTCAGCCCATCACCGATAGCTTGGCACCGAAGGTCGAACTTGTTGGCAATGTAGCCTCAATCAGCGTCGTGATGCTGATTGCAGCCTCATTTCAAGTTCTTGCCCTCGTCCCCGAGCATCATGCGGGTGACGACCCGAGCCACGGGTATCGCCAACACCACACCAATCAGCACACCCCAAGGAATGAGTTGCACATCGTGGCTTTGCAGGCTGGGTGTTGCAAGGATAATGACGATTGCCGCCAGGCCGAAAACAGAGGCAACTATCGTCCAGATCATTAAGGTGATGCGCAGCATTGTGATCAAGCTCCAGTTCACGCGCAGGCAGCGGCTTGAGGGCGGCCTGCCCTTCGCGCCGACCAGCTTAGCCTGCCGCGCCAAAATGCGATTTGATCGGAATGGCGTGCGTGGAAATGCCGCGCTTCAGTGCATTATCAGGCTCTCTAGGCTGGCCTTGCGCGCGCGCTCAAATGCAAACGCTCGGCCCTGTGCAATCCTCAGCTTTTTCATTCGACAAGTGCCGCATGAAGGCCTAT
>JAJZGX010000062.1 GCA_021804825.1 Pseudomonadota bacterium
CGCAAGGAACCGGGGAGCGGCCAAGATTATGCCATGGAGCATAGCGCCACGGCCTATCTGATGGACGCCCATGGTGGCTTTGCCGGGTTTTTCAATTTTCAGGACAAGCCCGCCGTCCAGATTGCCAAAATCCGTGCGGTGCTGGCCGGCCATTCCGCGCTTGATAACGACTGATCCGCGCACAATCTCGGCGCGTCAAATGCGCGTTGTCAGGCTTGTCAGGGCGGCGGGGGATGCACTTGTCAGCCAGGATTCGAGGTTTTGTTCGAGCCCGGTAAGGATCAGCACAGCCGCGATCATGAACACGCCGCCGATGATCTGGCGGCTGAGCGTGCCTGCGGCGCTCATGCGTCCGCGCCACCGCACCAACACTTCGCGCGACATCATGCCGAGCGCCACCAGCGGCAAAGCGGTGCCCAGACCAAACGCGGCCATGACCAGTGCCGCCATGCCAAGATCCTTGCCTTGAGCCGCCAGCAGCGATGCGGCGCCAAGGGTTGGCCCGGCACAGGGCGCCCAGACCGCCCCAAGCAGCACGCCGACGCCAAGCTGTCCGCCCAGTCCTTCGCCCGCCAACCTGCCAAACCTTTGCTGCACCCAGTTGGCGAAAGGGCCGCCCGCCTGCGAAAGGCGCTCCTGCAAAACCGGCACCAGCAAGACGAAGCCAACCGCCATCAACAGGACGGCGGCCACATCCTGGAACCAGGCCTGATCAAAGCCCAGCGAAAATCCGACAAGCGCGATGAACATGCCGAGTGTGACAAAGGACATGGCCAAGCCCAACGCCAGCGCCAGCGGCCCGAGACGGTGCTGCGACAAGGCCGAGGTCAGAACCAGCGGCAATACCGGCAGCACACAGGGCGACAAAATCGACAGCAACCCGGCCACGAAGGCCAGAACTGGCGCACCAGCGACCATGTTCAGGAGCCCTTCGTGCCGGCACTGCCCAGATTCGAGTCCATCAGCATGGCAATGGAATCAGTATCCGTGTCGCCCACTGAGCGCATGGTCTCCTTGTGCCCAAGAAAGGCAATGAGCGTGCTCTGCATGGTCGCGTGGAAGGCGCGCACAATGCCCTTTTGATGATCGAAATCCACCGAGAAAATTACCACATCGTGGTTCTGGGGTTCTGCCGCAAGTTTGCGGATGATCGGGCGTTGCGCCTTGCAGGTCGGGCACCAGCTCGCTTCGATATGGATCAGGATACGCTTGCCCTGCTGTTGCGCCATCTTGAACGCCGCTGGCGTAAAGGCGGCGCCGACCGGTGTGAGCGGGTTGATCGCGCTTTTGGCGGCGGCGGGCCATGCCCGCGCCGCGAATATCGCGGCGAGACTTGAAACGAGGTCACGGCGGTTCATGGTGGCTCCTTGCAAAAATAGTCGGTTCGTGACGTTTCACCGCACCGCAGATGCGCGCGGTCATTGGCCGGTATCGCGTAAAGTGGTTTCGCTCCAGCATCACAAAAGGTTACATCAGTGTAGCGCCCGCAAGGATCACAAGGATGTGAGCATCTTGCGAGGTCGCCAAAGCCCGGCAGCGACTTCTGGTCACAAGAGCCGCGCGCCCTGAACTCAGCCGCCCGGCCACATGCGACTGAAAACGCCATCGCGCTTGGCGAGGCCGTGATACACGGCCGCCAGAATATGTGCCGAGGCGATCACCAGAATGCTGATCCCGCCGATCTTGTGCGCAGCAAACAGAAGCTTGCCTATCGCGGGGTCTTTGGGCATCAATGCGGGCAAGTGGAACAGGCCGAAAAACAAGATATGGCCGCCAAAGGCCGAAACCGCCAGCCAGCCAATCAGCGGCATCAGGAACAGCAACAGATACAGCAGATGGGTGCCCGCGGTCGAAGCGATACGCTCGAACGGGCTCAGCGTTGCCACCGGCGCCGGTGTGCCATGGCCAAGGCGCGTCAGGAAACGCCAGATCACCAGCAACAAGATCAGGACACCGAATTCCACATGGTAACCGAATATCATCAGTTTTTCAGGGCCCTTAGGCAATCTGGACATGATGATGCCGGCCGGAATCATGCCGATGACAATGATGGCCATGATCCAGTGCAGCCATTTTGAGGTCGCCGAATAGTTTTTGCGACGCTCAGAATAGGACGCGTTCGATACACTCATCTGTGCTTCTCCCGGATTGTCGGTGGCTGTTCGGCTGCTCTAAAGGGTTTCACAAGCGATTGGCGCTGTGTGACACGCTGATCCCGCACGATCTCCTGTTGTTCGCACAAGATTGTGCAAATTTGTGAGCCGGTGCAAGCCCCGCCCTCCCCGCGCCTATCTGGTGCCCTTGTGTTTCACCAGATAGGCGATGATCGCCGGGACATCGGCCTTTTGGACCGGTGCCTTGAACGCATTGATCATTTTGTTGACCTCAACAGTCCAGGTCGCCTTGTTCATGGCAGGTTGGTTCAGCACCATTCCGGCGGAATGGCACACAAGACAATTATTGTTGATCGCCGCCGCATCCGCCCCCTGAAATTGCCGCAAGGGATCGGGCAAGCTGACCGTGATGGTGGTTAGTTTGGGCACAGCACCTGCGGACGCTTCCGATAAGCAGGCGAGACCGGCGATAGCCACGACGCAAAATCTTGCGCAATGTCGAGCCAACAAATTTTTCATGACGGATTCCTTCAAGCGACAGTGACGCGCGTCGATTCAATGACATTGCGCATGAAACCTGCTGGGTTCCAGTTGGGCACTGCGGGCTGCACGATTCCTGCCGTGTTTGTGCACCGCACCTGCAGCATGTAGTCGCCGGGCTTGGGAAATGTCACATCGGCTTCCCAGCGGCGAAATGAAAACTTGCCCTCGTCCTTGCCAAGCCTGGCAGCCGCCCAGTTTCTGCCGCCATCCAGTGACAGCTCCACTGTTTTCACGCCTTCATCCCCGCCGAAGGCAATACCGCGGATCAAGCTTTTGCCTTGCCGAGGCAATTTCGCGCCGCTTTGAAGATTGGTGATGAACGAGCGTGGCACCATTTTGTTGATCGGCACGAATTTCACCCCGGTCTGGCCGGGCATCATGTCTGCATGGGGGGTGTCGGGAATGGTGTAGGCCGTTGCCATCCAGAAGTTTGTATCGGGCTTGTCCAGCACTTCGAGATCACTGAGCATCTTCACCCAATAGGTCGCATACCAGCCGGGAACGACCATTCGAATTGGAAAGCCGTTCAGCAATGGCAGCGCCTCGCCATTCATGGCAAAGGCGATCATGACCTCCCCATCCATGGCATGATCCAGCGCCAAAGATTTCCTGAAGGGCGGCGAAGCGGCGACGGGTGGTTTTTCAAGCCCGTGCATGCGCACCTGCACCGAGCCAGGCTTTACCCCTGCCTTCTTGAGGACATCGCTCAGGCGCACACCTGTCCAGCGGGCATTGCCCATAGCGCCATTGCCCCATTCACCGCCCGCCACGCGCGGCGCAAACAAGCCGCGTGAATTTCCTGAACACTGGTTGACCGCGGTCATCTCTACATGCGGCAGCGCCATGAGTTCGCTGAGGGAAAGCGAAAGTTCGTGCTCGACATGGCCGTGCACCTTCAGACGGAAACTATCGACATCCACCGTGGTCGGGATATCCGAATAATGCCAGCGCACGTAAAACCGGTCGTTGGGCGTCAGCACGCCTTTGTCAAACACCGCGAACGGCGTCTCCAGAAGCGGAGGACGCGAGCGCTGCAAAATCATTTCACCTTTTTGCGGGAAATCCTTGGTCAATGCGCGTGCGCGCGGGCTTGAGCCGAGTGGCAGCCGCACAAAGGTCTGAGCGAGCGCGCGGCTGTGTGCGAGCGCCAATCCGGCAGCACCACCAGCCAACACCGCCCTGCGGCCAATCAAGGGCGCCCCATCTTGAACGGATCGCATCGTCGTCTCCCTATGTTTTTTTAATTTAGATCATTCTAATAAAACATAGATTCGGGCAGATGCAAAGGACGACACCAGAGGCTAGGCTGCCTCGGGTGATTTCATGCGCTGAACCGCGCGGTTGGTCGGCCAGCAAGCAAGTCCTGGTGCTAGCTGCGCTGCGAGCCGGTTTCGCGCGTGCTTCTGATTTCGGCCAGAGGCCGTGCCTGGATGGCGCTCCAAGGCCGGCCGATCCCCGTCACGGAAAAGCCCTCTGCCTGAAATGCCGATGGCTCGAACACATTGCGCATATCGATGATGCAATGACCACGCATCCACTGGTGCATGTCACGCGCTGAAAGGCGCTGGAATTCGGCCCATTCCGTCATGATGATCGCGACATCGGCGCCGAGCAGCGCCGCTTTCGCGCTGTCGTGGAAACTGACATTGTCGTCGAAATACAGGCGCGCCTGTTCCATGCCTTGCGGATCATAAGCATGAACCGTGGCACCGTCCTCGACCATGCGGTGCATGACCGGAAGCGCCGGAGAATCGCGCAGGTCGTCGGTATCGGGTTTGAATGTCAGGCCGAGCACGGCAATCTTGAGGCCGGCGACGCTGCCGCCGCACGCTTGGTTGATCCGCGCCCCCAGCCCGGCTTTGCGCGCCGAATTTGCGGCGATCGTGCTCTCCACCAGCCGCGAAGGTGCGCCCGCATCCTGCGCGATACGCGCCAGCGCTTCAGTATCCTTGGGGAAGCACGAGCCGCCAAAACCTGGTCCTGGTTGCAGGAATTGCGCACCAATGCGGCTGTCGAGGCCAAGCCCCTGCACCAGATCGGCGACATCAGCCGCCACCCGCTCGCAAATATCAGCCATTTCATTGATGAAGGAAATTTTCATCGCGAGAAAGGAATTCGCAGCATATTTGATCAATTCCGCCGTCTCGATGCCGGTCACCAGCAGTTTGGCACCCCTTGCGGTGAGCGGCGCGTAGATGGCTTCCAGCAGGGCGCGGGCGTGGCCGCCAGCGCAGCCCACGACAATGCGGTCGGGCCGCATGAAATCCAGCAGCGCCTTGCCCTCGCGCAGAAATTCAGGATTGGAGGCAACGTCGATCGCCAGATCCGGGCGCAATTCCTGCATCAGATTGGCGATCCTGCGCCCCGTGCCAACCGGCACCGTGGATTTGGTGACAAGCACCGCCGGGGCGGTGAGGGCTGCCGCCACCTGGCGCACCGCCGCAAAAATATAGGTCAGATCGGCATGGCCGTCGCCGCGCCGCGATGGCGTGCCCACAGCCAGAAATACCGCATCGACACCCTCGAGTGCACCGCGCAAGTCGGGCGCAAAGCTCAACAGGCGCTTTTCGCATTGCAGCGCGACCAACTCTTCGAGGCCCGGTTCGTGGATCGGGATCTTGCCACTGGCCAACATCGCATAACGCGTCGGATCGCCTTCGACGATGGTGACGCCATGCCCGAAATTCGCAAGGCAAGCACCCGTTACCAACCCGACATAACCGCCGCCGATCACTGCAATTTTCATAACATGTCTCCTTGTTTCAAAAATTCACGAAATGGCGGTCATCGACCGCTGGCGACGCTGCGTTGCAGAGCCTTGTCTTGTCGCTCCGGCTGCGCGGCATCGACCATTGCCTGCCAGGCGGCCGCGTATTTCCCGTCGGTTGCGAGGAGTTCGGCATGGCGGCCGCGCTCGGCAATCTGGCCATCTGCAAGAACGAGAATGACATCGGCGGCGCGGATGGTGCTGAGCCGGTGGGCGATCACCAGAGCCGTGCGCTGGCGCATGAAAATCGCCAGAGCCGCATTTATTCTTTGCTCGGTGGCAGGATCGAGCTGGCTGGTCGGCTCATCGAAAATCACGATCGGCGCTTCGCTCAGGGCGGCACGTGCAAGCGCGATGCACTGACGCTGGCCACCAGAAAGACTGCTGCCGCGCTCGCTCACATGGGTATCGAAACCCTGCGGCAACGCTTCGATCATGTCCTGCAGCCCCAACATGGTCGCGGCACGCATGGCGTCGGCGCGGCTCGCGCCCTCGCGGCCATAAGCGATATTTTCCCAGATGGTGGCGTGGAACAGCAGTGGCTCCTGCAACACCAGCACCACCTGTCGGCGCAGCCAGGCCAGCGGCAGGCGCCGCAAATCTTGGCCATCGAGCCGAATGGTTCCGGCCTGCGGATCATAGAACCGGGTCAGCAGCGCCGCGATGGTGCTTTTACCGGCGCCGGTTTCACCAATGATGCCAACCAGCATGCCCGGCTCGATCTTGAATGAAACATCGCGAAGCACCGGGGCGCCTGGCTGATAGCCGAAATCGACGTGATCAAAACTGATGGCACCGCGGCAAAGCGCCGGGATTGGCTGATCACTATTGGCGCTGATCGCCGGACGCTGGTTCAAACATTCGGCAATCCGCTCGCGGGCAATGGCGGCGCGCCCCAGCATGCGCCCGCTTTTGGCAAGCTGGCGCACCGGCGTCACCATGGCACGCAAATAGGCCAGAAACAGCAGCAGCGCTCCGGGTGTCAGCCGACCCTCGACCACAAAGGCCGCGCCATACCAGGCGATCACACCCGTCGCGACCGCAATGGCCAGATTGAGCGAGGGCGCGAAGCCTGCCTGCAACAGGTTGGCTGTGGTGCCAGCGGCGAGGCTGCGGCGGGCCTGCGCGCCGAAACGCTCATCCTCATGCTCCTCGCGGACGTTGGCCTGCACGGTTTGGATGCTGCTGAGGACTTCCTGCGCGAGGCCGGACAAAACGCCATCGTGGCGCCGCACGCCGCGCTGCGCCTGCTTCAGGCGCTGTGTAAAAAACCGCACCAGACCAAACAGCACCGGCGCAACGGCCAGGGCCACCAGCGCGAAGTGCCAGTCCAGCACCAGCATGACGATGACAATGCCGATGATGGTGATGCCATGCGGCAACAGGTCGATGCCGAGCGAATTCATCCATTCCTGGGTCTGACGCACATCATCGCCGAGCCGGGTCATCAATTCGCCGGAGCGCTGGCGACGATGAAAATCGAGCGACATGCGCTGGAAATGGCTGAACAGGTCGGATCGCAGCGCGAAAGCTATCCTGTTGGAGGCATTCAGCACCAACCGATTGCCAAGATAGGCCAGCGCGGCATCGGCAATGCCAAGCACGATCATCGAGGCGCCCAGAATGTTGAGCATGAACAGGCGTTCGTGCGACAGCACGGGCAGAACCTGCTGGATCAATGCCGAAAACGGGCGCTGAAAAATAATGTTGTCGATGATGAATTTCAGCGGCCAGGGAATGATGATCAACAACAGCGCCCGTGCCGACATGGCAAGCGTGCCCATCAGCAAAGGGCCGGTTTCCTGCCGCAGATAGGGGCGAAGCCACGCCATTGACGACGGGTTTGTGGCGGGTGCTGCCAATGTCATGGCGCCACCCCGCGGGGCGCGGCATAGCTCAGAATCCGCCCCGCTATATGTTTCCAATCCTGCCCGGCAGCGCCATCGCGGGCAGCGCGGCCAAGTTGGTGGCGCAGCAGCGGCTGCTTCACAAGCCGTGCCAGACTTGACGTCAGGCCTGACGGATCATCGGGCGCGTAAAGGCTGCCCGTGACATTGTCGTCGATCATGGCGCCGATCTGCCCGAGACGCGGAGCGACCACCGCGCGTCCGGCAGCCTGAGCCTCGATGATCTTCAGCGGCGAAAAATAAAAGTCCGGCTGCGTCAGATAGGGCGCCGCGACAATATCCATCAGCGCCAGCCAATCCGCCACCTCGTTGTGTTGCGCGCGTCCCGGCAGCGTGCAGGCATGGCCTATCGCCAATTCGTCGATGCGGCTTTGCACGCGCCCCGCTTCCGGCCCATCGCCAAGCGCTACCAGGTGCAGGCAAGGATCATCGCGCAGCAGGCTGGCAAAAGCGTCAACCAGTTCCATCACGCCATGCCAGGCCTTGAAGCTGCCGACAAAGCCGATCACGGTCTTGTCCTCGAGGCCGAGGCGGGTGCGCAATTCATGGCAGTCCGCCTGCTGGAACAGCGCCAGATTGACGCCGTTCTGCACGGTCTTGACCGGCACAGCAGTTCCGACAATCGCCTGAACATGGGCCGCGACAGCATCCGAGACCGCAATGATCGCGCTCGCGCCCTCATAATTCCTGCGCTCAGCAGCTTCCGCCTGCGCACGCAGCCGCAACCCGCGGTAGCGTGCCTGTTCATCAACCAGCGGCGCATTGACTTCGAGCAGGCGCGCCACACCCAGCCGCCCGGCAAGCTCGCCACCGGCCCAATGAAACAAGGCATGACGCTCATAAATCAGGTCGGGCGCGAATCCGAGGGACGCCAGTTGCGATTCGAGCCAGGCAGCGCGGCCAATTTCGCCACTGATCTTCGCGACTTCACGCGCCAGCACGATATCGGCAAGGCTGTCACGTGACAGCCCAAGACTGCTCAGCGTCTCGGCTTCGGCCACATCATCCGTGACGCGGCTGCATTCAACAATTTCGACACCCTCAAGCCTGTTGCCGGCGCCCTTGGTGGCGCAGACGATCACGACACGATGGCCAAGATCGCGCAGCGCCTCCGCCATGGCGCGCACGTGCACGCTGGCGCCCTTGTCACCCAGCACTGGCACGCCGCGGTCAGGATTATAATAGAGAATGTTCACGATACCGCCTCCGCGACAAAGCGCTTTGAACCCTGCCCGCTTGCGGTTTCGACGGCGCAGCTCTGGCAGCCCATCAGCGAAAACAGCCGTTGTGTCGTCTTGTGGAGATCGAACGCCGCCGCCAGTCGCGCCGATGCCGCCGCGCTCAGGCTTTCGCCAAATTCCGGTTCGCTGATCAGGCGCTTCATGGCGCCCGCCAGCGCCGTGGCATCATCCGACTCCACCAGCAGCCCGCTTTCGCCATCGCGCACGATCTCGGGAATGCCGGAGGTCGCGGTCGAGATGACCGGCACGTTCATCGCCATGGCTTCGGCGATGACATTGGGAATGCCGTCGCGGTCACCATCTTCCGCAATGCGCGGTGCCAGCACGAACAGGCTCGCCTTGGCATAAAGCCCGCGCAGTTCCGCGTGGTTCATGGCCCCTGCGAGTTTGACTTGTTCCGTGAGGCCCAAGGCCTCGATCTGCGCCTGCAAATCCGCCTTCAACGGTCCGGCGCCAACGATTTTGCACGTGAACGCCAGACCCTGGGCCCGCAGGTCGGCGCAAGCCGCGATCAAAGTGTCGTGGCCCTTTTTCGGCACCAAGCGCCCGACCGACAGCACCAGCGGCACCCTGCCAGAGCCATTCCCGGCAGCAGCAGGCGAAGGCGCGGCCGCATCCGGCTTGAAGCCATTGGCAAGATCAATGCCATGATAAACGAGTTCGATCTTGGCGGCGGCCTTTTCGCCGACAAGGCTGCTCAGGTGAGCCAGATTATAGGCCGTGCAGGTCGCCACCATGTCCGCACCCTCGATGCGGCGCGTCAGTGTCGAGGGCGACGCCAGATAAATGTCCTTGGCGTGGGCCGTGAAACTATAGGGAATGGCGCTCATCAGGCTGGCAGTTTGCGCAACGCCGGTCGGTGTATTGGCAAAATGCGCATGCAGGCGCGTGACACCGAGGTCGCGGCACCGCGCGGCAACAAACCCTGCCCGCACGAAATCCTTCCACGCCGCCGAGGGTTTGCGGCTACGCCACGACCAGCCGATAGTCTTGCCGAGCGCCTCGAAATAGCCGCGCGGCGCGGTGCGCAGCAAGGTGCCATGTGCCACCAGCAGCACGGCCAGCTTTTGCAGCCAGTGCGAAGGCAGCCTGTAGACTGGCGCGCGCACTTCGCTGACCCCGCTGTGATGCGGCGGCGGTTCAGGCGGCAGCAAGGAGAAAATCACCAGCGTCGCACCCAGCTGTTCCATGGTGCGAATTTCATTGAGGATGAAGGTTTCGGTCAGCCGCGGCCAGCGTTTCAGCACATAGGCGACAATAGGGGGCTGCGTGCTCATGGGCATATCTCGCGAAGGCAGGATGCCGTGCGCCGTGCGCCGTTGAGATCAAACCGCTGCCACACCGCTTCATCGCGTGGCGGCGCATCGAGCGCCTCCTTTATGCAAAGTGACAGGCGCTGCAAAAGCTCCGGCCCCGGCTCGACGACATAAGACAGGCCAAGTGCTGCCAGCAGGCGGGCGCGCAGCAATTGCTCGACGCGGGGTGCCGTTCGCGGCACAAAAATCGCATTTTTGCGCGCTTCGATGATCTCCGAACAGGTATTGTAGCCAGCCATGGCGATGATCAAATCGGCAGCACGAAGGCTCGGCACCAGATTCGTGGTGGATTCAATAATGGCAATATCCGGCGCGCTGACTGCCGCCTGGCGCAGAGCCTTTTGCTGTTCCTGGGGCATCAGCGGGCCGGTGACGATCATCATCCGGCAATCACTTCGCGCCGCCGCGACAAAAGCTTCCAGAGCCGTTTGCGCCAGAAAGAGCCCGTCGGCGCCTCCGCCGAGCGTCACCAAAATGGTCTTCTTGGGTGTGGCCGGGTCGTTCTGCCACAGCGGCTGGCCCGTCGCCTGATCCGGCTTGGCGACGACATGGCCGCAATAGGTCAGCTTGGCAGCAAGTCTGCTGCCCAGACCATAGGCCTCGGCAATGTCGAACAGATGCTTTTCGCCATAGACGATCACGGCATGATAGCTGTTCAGCAGCAGGTCTTCGATGCCCTGCTTGCGCCATAATTCACGCACGGTTTCGGGCGCATCAAGAATGTCGCGCAAGCCCAGAACCACTTTGGTTTCAGGCATGTCTGCCCGCAACATTGCGAGCGCCGCGAGAAGCTCGCCATTCATGCCCTGCGGTGCATGATCCACCAGCAGGAATTCCGGTCGCTGCGTGCGCAAGGTCTTGATGATCAGCGCCTCGCGACGCTCCCTTGTCAGCGCATAGGGCTTTGAGGGATCGTGTGAGGCATAGGTTTCCGCCGCCACTTTCACCACGGGCGGCAACGCGACAATGTCGAGCCGCTCCGGCAGGTCCCAGCGCTGCAACACCGGCGATCCGCTGATCAGCGTGACCGAAAATTCGCCCTCATCGCGAAGCAGTTCCTGCGCGATGGCAAGGTTGCGTCGCAGATGTCCCAGACCAAAACTGTCATGTGAATAGAGGCAGATACGTCGCGCCGAACGCGCTGGCGCGCCATCGCCGCGCGAGCCTCGCAAGTCCACAATGCATCTTTGCCCCGACGACCATTCTTCGGCTTGATAACTTCTAGTCATTGAAAAAAACCATTGAAACAATCGCACGCTCATCTCATAATGAGGCTGCGCTTACATCATGATGACAAGGTTTGATCTAATATATCATCAAATGCGTTGATTATTGGAGTTATGTAAGCTTCGTATAATGAGCATTTTAACATAAAACAAGAATCATTCCGTTGCTCAATAGCCTGCAAAAGCTTGAATTTGAAGGAAATTTCGTGAAAATGGCGATTTTTGGCATGCCCCCCTGCACTTGTAATCCTCAGCAAACAGCGCGAATTATAACCGGAGGATCATGCGATCCGGTCAGCTTCGTGCGCCCGGCGCAGCACTCACATGACGGGAGCGAGGGCCTATGCGCTGGCTTGTGACGGGTGCAGCCGGGTTCATCGGCTTTCATTTGGCCCGGCGCCTGCTCGCTGACGGCCACGAGGTTGTCGGGATCGACGGCTTCACGCCCTATTATGACCTCACGCTGAAAGAGGCGCGCCACGCCATTCTCCAGCAATCAAACCGCTATCGCGGCTATCGCCTGATGCTTGAGGATCGTGAAGCGCTGGCAGCCATGTGGGCGGCCGAGCCCTTCGACCGGATCGTCCATCTGGCGGCGCAAGCCGGTGTGCGCCACAGCCTTGAGCAGCCACGCAGCTATATCGAGTCCAACATTGTGGGCACCTTCAATCTGATGGAACTGATCCGCGCCCGTCCGGTCGAGCATTTCATGCTGGCCTCGACCAGTTCGGTTTACGGGGCCAATACGCAGATGCCCTTTCACGAGACCGACCGCGCCGACCACCCGCTGACCATCTACGCCGCCACCAAGAAGGCGACGGAACTGATGACCCATAGCTATGCCCATCTTTTCGCCATCCCGACCACAGCCTTCCGGTTTTTCACGGTCTATGGCCCGTGGGGACGCCCGGACATGGCACTGTTCAAATTCACCAGGGCGACTTTGGCGGGCGAAGCCATTGATATTTTCAACGGCGGCGACATGCAGCGCGACTTCACCTATATCGACGATCTGATCGAGGGTATCGTGCGCCTCGGCGATGCGGTGCCACAATGTGGCATGCCTGCGGGTTCGAGTGACGAAGATTCGCTGTCACCAGCAGCGCCATTCCGGGTCGTGAATATCGGCGGCGGCGTGCCGGTGCCGCTGATGGATTACGTCAAGGCCCTTGAGGAGGCCTTGCAGATCAAGGCGCGCTGCAACTTCCTGCCGATGCAGCAAGGTGACTTCAAATGCAGTGACGCCAGCCCGGCGCTGCTGCAAAAACTGACCGGTTTTCGCCCACAGACAAATGTGCAGGACGGCGTCGCAGCCTTTGTGGCTTGGTACAGGAATTTTTATGGGGCCTGAACGCCCCTTGCGGCGCGGTGGCGACGTCGACGTCTGCCTCAACCAAGATCAAGATGCAGAAACTGGTTGAAATCACTTTTCGTGTAAGCCCCGAAGGGTGCCCCGACATCAAAGCCGCGGCGACGATAAAGCTGCAAGGCTGGCGCGAAAGCCGGGCCGCTACCGGTCTCGAGGCTGATTCGTCGGCACCCGCGCGATCCGGCCTCCCGGATAATGGTATCAAGAATGAGCGCCGCTACGCCCATGCGCAGGAAATCCTGGTGCGTTCTCATCGACTTGACCTCGCCATTGCCGTCGCGCAACATTTTCAGGGCACCGATGCCGGCGATCTTTTCATGCCTCCAGGCCGACCACACGGTCACCTCGGGCACCAGCAACCCTGACAGGTCGAGAGCAAAAACACTGCCCACGGGAGAATTTTCCGCCATTCCGGCAAGATGCTGCGCCAACAAGTCCCGCGTTGGCTGTCCCGACATGTCATCTTGACGAATCGTGAACATCTTCTGGCTCCCTGCATCGCGACGGCGCCAGCCAAATCTAGCTGCTACGCTGAAGACTGTCCAAGCCCGCAGCCAGCCGTCGCTGCATGTCCGGGGCGAAGATGCTGCCAGCGACCGATCTCGCCTTTGCAACGGCACCGCGCCGTGCTAACGACCACTGCCAATTCCCGTCGGTGCTCGGATCGCGGGGTTCCAAGATATTTGTGGAGTTGGTCATGGCTGTCATTATCCCGTCGCCACTTCGCGAGGCCCTGACCTTTGACGACGTGCTGTTGCAGCCCGATCACTCGTTGGTGATGCCGAGCGAGGTTGATATTTCTACCAAGCTCACCGGCTCGATTTACCTCAACCTGCCGATAATTTCTTCGGCCATGGACACGGTCACCGAGGCGCGACTGGCAATTGCCATGGCGCAAGCCGGTGGCATGGGCGTCATTCATCGCAATCTGGAGCCGCTTGAACAGGCCGAAGAGGTGCGCAAGGTCAAGCGCTTTGAAAGCGGCATGGTGGTGGATCCCATCACGATTTATCCTGATGCGCCGCTGGCCGATGCGCTGGCGTTGATGAAGCGGCATCAGATTTCCGGAATCCCGGTGGTTGAGCGTGGCGGCGGTACCGGGCCGCAGAAGCTCTGCGGCATTCTCACCAATCGCGACGTCCGCTTCGCCGAAAACACCGAAATTCCCGTCGCCGAACTCATGACCAAAAAGCTCATCACGGTGCGTGAAGGGGTCGGCAAAGAAGAAGCGCGGCGCTTGCTCCATCAAAACCGCATCGAGAAATTGCTGGTGGTTGATGATGATTATCGCTGCGTTGGCCTCATCACGGTCAAAGACATAGAAAAGGCGACGCTGCATCCCCATGCCAGCAAGGACGAGGGCGGGCGCTTGCGCGTCGCCGCTGCCTCCACGGTGGGCGAAAAGGGCATCCTGCGCAGTCAGCTGCTGATTGATGCCGGGGTCGATTGCGTGGTGATCGATACCGCGCACGGCCATTCGCAAGCGGTGCTCGATCAGGTGACGCGGGTCAAGCTCATGTCGAACAGGGTTGCGGTGATTGCCGGCAATGTTGCGACCGGCGATGGCGCCAGGGCGCTGATCGATGCCGGTGCCGATGCGGTCAAGATCGGCATTGGCCCCGGTTCAATCTGCACCACGCGCATTGTCGCGGGGGTTGGCGTGCCGCAACTCACCGCGATCCTCGATGCGGCGGAAGTCGCCCAACGCGCCGGCATTCCCGTGATTGCCGATGGCGGCATCAAATTTTCGGGCGATCTTGCCAAGGCAATTGCCGCAGGAGCCAATTGCGTGATGATCGGATCGCTGCTGGCGGGAACCGATGAAAGCCCCGGCGAGGTCTACCTGCATCAGGGCCGCACCTTCAAATCCTATCGCGGCATGGGCTCGGTCGGTGCGATGGCACGCGGTTCGGCCGACCGTTATTTCCAGCAGGATATCAAGGACGCCTTGAAACTGGTGCCCGAAGGCATCGAAGGCCAGGTGCCTTACCGTGGCCCGGTGGCCTCGGTGCTGCATCAACTGGCCGGCGGTTTGCGCGCCGCCATGGGTTACGTCGGGGCGCCGGATATCGCGACCTTCCAGAGCAAGGCGCGCTTCGTGCGCATCACGTCGTCGGGCCTGCGCGAAAGCCATGCGCATGACGTCGCCATCACCCGTGAAAGCCCGAATTATCCATCGTCGCTATAGGCTGAGGGACAGGCCCCTCAAGCCCCGGCGGTCGCCGCGACCGCCTGTATCACCGCGTCCCTGGTCTGCTCGCAGAATGTCACCAGCGGCGCGCCTATATGGGCGCGCTCAAGCACCTCGCGCACTTTGGGCGCCACATTCGCGAGGTAGATTTTGGCCCCGCGCTTGCGCTCTCTGCTGATGAAATCATGCAGGGTCTGCGCGCCGCTGGAATCAGCCAGTGGCACGCCAACGAGATCAATGACAAAGGCCAGCGGCCTGTCGCCCAGCCGTTCCAGAACGCGGCCGATTTCGCTAGCCGCGCCAAAAAAGAATGGCCCGTTGATCCGCGTCACCAGCACCTTGTCGGAATGAAGCGGCAGCAACGCCTCCACATCTTCATCGACGTCCTCGGCCTCGCCCGGCGTCACCACGGCCACTCCCGCGAGCCCTGCCATGCGATGCATGAAGTTCAGCGCCCCTAGGGTGACACCAACGCCGATACCCACCGTCAGTGTCGTGAACAAGGTCAGCAGGAAAGTCGCCAGCAAGAGCACGGCCTCGCTGCGGTCATGGCCCAGCAAAGCCACAAAATTCTTGCGGTCAGCCATGTTCCAGCACACGATTCCCAGCACCGCTGCCAGCGCCGCCAGAGGAATGCGCTCGATCAGCGGCCCGCCGACCATGAGGAAAAGCAACAAAAACGCGGAATGGAACATGCCCGCCATCGGGCCATGCGCATGCGCACGAATATTGGCCGCCGTGCGCGCCACGACCCCCGTGACCGCCAGGCCGCCAAACAGCGCCGACATCACGTTCGCGATGCCCTGCGCCACCAGTTCGACATTCGAGCGGTGCCGCCGTCCGGTCATGCTGTCGGCCACAACGGCCGAGAGCAGCGATTCAATGGAGCCAAGCGCCGCAAAAATCAGCGCCGTCGGCAGCAACTTGATCATCAGATCCAGCGAAACATGCGGAACATGCGGCATGTTGAGGCCTTGCGGCATGGCTCCGAACACCGAACCCAGGGTCGGCACATTCAAATGCAGAGCCCAGGCCAAGACCGAAGCCAGTGCCACCGCCACCAGATAGCCAGGCCATTTCGGGCGCCAGCGCCGCAGCGCCACGATGAGAACGATAGAACCAATCGACAGCGCGGTTGATGCCGGACTGAAGGTCGCCCATGCGCGCGCCAGAACACCGAGCTTGGGAAACAGCGCCGCCGGCAACGGGCCGGGGTTCAGGCCGAACATATCCTTGATTTCACTGCTGAAAATCAGAATGGCGACGGCTGCCGTGAACCCAACGATGACCGGATGCGGCACATAGCGGGCGAAGGAACCAAGCCGCAACAGACCTGCCACCACCAGAAAAAAGCCGGCCATGATCACCGCCAGAAGAAATCCCTCATAGCCGTAAGTGTGAATGGCAGTTGCCACGACCACGATGAAGGCCCCCGCCGGCCCGCCGATCTGGAATCGGCTCCCACCAAACACCGAGAGAAAAAATCCACCCACGATGGAAGCGTAGAGCCCGTCTTCAGGCCGGGCACCGCAGGCAATGGCAATGGCCATCGACAGGGGCAGCGCCACAATCGCCACGGTCAACCCGGCTATGGCATCAGCGCGCAGGGCATCGAACCGG
>JAJZGX010000063.1 GCA_021804825.1 Pseudomonadota bacterium
TCATAAAGCGTGTCGATCAAAAGAATAAAGCGCCGCGCCGCATTGCGACTGTCCGTCGCGAGACGCGGCACGTCGTCGATGATCAGGCTGTGAAATTCGCGCGCCAGAGTCAGGTAATCGGCGGCGCCCAGAGGCGCCTCGCAAAGCGCCGAAAAGCTGAAACGTGCCACCGGGCCGGCCGCCACCGGCACGTGCAATTTACGTCCCAACACCTCAAGATCGCGCGGGCCGGCCGCTATGCCCACGGCCAGATCCGCAAACAGCCGATCCAGCACCAGCCGCGCCGCGCCATCGGCAGGGACGATCCAGATATTTTCAGAAGCGAGGCGTTGCAGCCGAAAATCACGGGCGGCGTCGAGTTGCAGCACATCCATGCGCGCCTCGATTTCAGCGATGAAAGGCAGGAACAGCGCGCGGTTGAGGCCATCGCGGTAAAGCTGGTGCGGCGGCACATTCGAGGTCGCGACCACGACGACATTGCGCTCGAAGAAGGCCGTAAACAGGCGGCTCAGAATCATGGCGTCGGCGATGTCAGTGACGACAAATTCGTCAAAGCACAGCAGATGCGCCTCAGCCGTCAGGGCTTCGGCCACCGGCTTGATCGGGTCGTCGCCCTTGACTTCACCACGCAGGCGCGCCTGACGCCAGGCATGGATACGCGCATGCACATCGGCCATGAAGGCGTGGAAATGCACGCGGCGCTTGGCTTTCAGGGGCACGGCTTCGAAAAACAGATCCATCAGCATGGTTTTGCCACGCCCGACCGCGCCCCAGATATAAATGCCACGCGGCGCATCGGCATGGACGATGCGCTGGCCGAGAAATGCCAGCAGCGGTCGCGGCGAGGCCCGGCGCGCGTCGCGAAGCTGCGCGGCGAGCCGGTCGAGGCGCAGCGCAATCTCGTCCTGCGCCACATCGGCGGTCATCTGACCAGCTGCAACCCGTCCCCTCAGCGCGCCAGCAACGCTCGGCGCGCGCGTTGGCGCATCAACCACGTTTGGGCGTGGCACGGGTCAAGATATCGTAAGGTGCCTGCCAACCCGGCACGGCCTTGAGCCGGGCGAGCCAACGACCGATCGCCGGATATTCATCCCAGTCGATGCCATAATCTTCCGGCATGAACAAATAAGCGCAGAGCGAAAAATCGGCGATGGTAAGATGCTCGCCAACCATGAAACTGCGTTCGGCAAGATGCCCCTCGACAACGCCCAGCGCCCCGGTGACCCGCTGGCGCAAGAAACCGGTGACCGGTGTTTCGCCGGTCTTGCTCATCGCCACCATGAAGCGCAAGGTTCCGATCAGGCCATTGAGCTTGTGGTTGTCGAACAGCATCCAGCTCAGAATCTCAAGCTTTTCATCCTCGTTCGCGCCATCGAATTTGCCGGTGAATTGTGCCAGATAGGCGAGAATTGCGCCTGATTGCGCCAGCTTTCTCTGGCCATGCACCAGCACCGGCACTTCGCCCATTTCATTGAGTTTGGTGCGATAGTCCGGCGTTTTGGTCTCGCCGTTGAAAAAATCCACCGAATGCTGCGCAAAATCCAGTCCGCAGGCTTTGAGCATGAAGGCCACGCGGTAGCATGGCCCCGATTCGGCAAAGCCATAGAGTTCAAATTCAGCCATAAGATCTTGCCCTGTTGTTGACTGCGGCGAAGCTTGTGGCAGAGACGGGGCAAAGGTCAAGTGTACAAGGAGAGGCGCACATGCCCAAAGCAATCATTGGCATCATCGGCGGCTCCGGGCTTTATCACCTTGCCGGCCTGACCAATATCCGGCGCGAGGTCGTCACCTCGCCCTTCGGTGCGCCGTCGGATGCCCTGCATTGTGGCCACTTGGCCGGGCATGACATCGTGTTCCTGCCGCGGCACGGGCGGGGACATCATTTGTCGCCATCTGGCATCAACTACCGCGCCAATATCGATGCCTTGAAGCGCGTAGGCGTCACCGATTTGATTTCGGTCTCGGCCTGCGGCTCGTTTCGGCAACATCTTCCCCCCGGACATTTTGTGCTGGTTGACCAGTTCATCGACCGGACGTTTCGGCGCGAGACCTCGTTTTTTGGCAATGGCTGCGTGGCGCATGTGTCGATGGCACAACCCGTCGCCCCGCGCCTTGTGGCCCGCCTCGCCGCCGCGGCCGAGGCGCTGAACATGCCTTTGCAGCAAGGCGGCACTTATCTTTGCATCGAGGGGCCGCAATTTTCGAGCAAGGCCGAATCGCTCGGCTTCAAGGCGCAAGGCTGCGATGTGATCGGCATGACCGCCATGCCCGAAGCCAAGCTCGCACGCGAGGCAGAAATATCGTACGCCACCATCGCCATGGTCACCGATTACGATTGCTGGCACGAGGATCACGACCATGTCGATGTCGCCTCGGTGATCCGCGTGGTCGAGGACAATGCCGCACGCGTCGCCGCCCTCCTGGGGCGGGTGATTGCGGGCCATCCCAGCACCCACGAGGCCTGTCCGGTGGGCTCTGATTTGGCCCTCGACGGTGCGATCATGACGGCACCCGGTGCCCGTGACCCTGAGTTACTTCAACGCCTTGACGCGATTTTGGCACGTTTCAACGCCAACTCTGTTTAGAGCAAAACTGTCGCAGCGCGGGTGCTTCCCGATTGTGGCATAATCATGTATAAGCGCTTTCCAGTTGCTGGGGCGAGCTGCGTTAGCGGTGGCGCCGTGGCTGTGCAGAGTCACCCTTGATGTCGAATAATCTGGTGCAGGAACCCCCGGTAGCGGGTGCCTCCAACGGGCACGCCACAATGGCGCCCGACACCCACGCCACGAGCTTCTTGGCGCTGGCACTTGGTTCCATCGGCGTCGTTTTCGGCGACATTGGCACGAGTCCGCTTTATGCCCTGCAAACCTCGCTGGGTCATATTTCAAATTCGGCAATGAATCCGCAAGACGTGGTTGGCATCGTCTCACTGCTGCTGTGGGCCTTGTTTTTCACCGTCACGGCGAAATACGTGCTGTTTCTGATGCGTGCCGACAACAAGGGCGAGGGCGGCACCCTGTCCTTGATGGCGCTGGCGCAGAATGCCTTTGGACGGCGCACGCAATTCATATTTCTGCTCGGCGTCGCCGGTGCCGCGCTGTTTTTTGGCGATGCAATGATCACGCCGGCCATCTCGGTGTTGTCGGCGGTCGAAGGCATGTCGCTGGTAACGCCTGTGCTCAATGATTTTGAGGTGCCGATCACCGTCGTCATTCTGATCAGCCTGTTCTGGGTGCAAAGCCGTGGCACCGCCAAGGTCGCCTCCTTTTTCGGGCCGGTCATGGTGGTTTTTTTCACTCTGATTGCCGTGCTGGGCCTGGTGCACATTCCCGATGACTGGCGCATTCTAGCCGCTTTCAGCCCATTGCCGGGCGTCACATTTCTTTTTGGCAATGGCTTGTTGGGATTTCTGGTGCTGGGCTCGGTGTTTCTGGCGGTGACGGGCGCTGAGGCGCTCTACGCCGACATGGGCCATTTTGGCCGCAAGCCCATTCAATTGTCATGGCTGGTTTTTGTGCTTCCGGCGCTGATGCTCAATTATCTGGGGCAGGGCGCGATGGTGATGGCCCGCCCCGACACCGTGAAGAATCCGTTCTTCCTGCTGGCGCCGCCGTGGCTGTTGCTGCCGCTCGTGCTGCTTTCAACCCTGGCAACCGTTATTGCCAGCCAAGCGGTCATTACCGGTGCGTTTTCCCTGACCCGTCAGGCGATCCAGCTGGGATTGCTGCCGCGCATGGAAATTCAGCACAAGTCCGAATCGCAGGAAGGTCAAATCTATATCCCGCGCATCAACACCATGTTGTTGATCGGCGTTCTGGCGCTGGTGTTCCTGTTCCGCAATTCGACGGCGCTGGCTTCGGCCTATGGCATAGCCGTGACCGGCACCATGGTGGTGACAACCATGCTGGCTTTCGTGGTCGTGCGCTACAAGTGGCAATGGTCGCTGCCGCTGTCGGCGGCGGTCATTCTGGGTTTCCTGTCGATCGACATGTCATTCCTTGCCGCCAACCTGCTGAAAATCGTTGATGGCGGCTATGTGCCGCTCACCATTGCCCTCGTCATGATGCTGTTGATGTGGACTTGGATGCGCGGCTCGGCGCTGCTGGTGGCGCGCACCAAACGCGACTCGATCCCGATCCGCGAACTGATTGGCATGCTCGCGAAAAGCAAACCGACGCGGGTGGCCGGCACAGCGATTTTCCTCACCAGCGACACAAGCGTCGCGCCCTCCGCGCTCATGCACAATCTGAAGCACAACAAAGTGCTGCATGAACGGGTGCTGATCATGTCGGTGAAGACCGAAGACGTGCCGAAAGTGACACCGGCCAACCGCTTCGAGATCGAGAAGCTCTCGGAGGACTTTTCCCGCGTCACGCTGCATTATGGCTTCATGGAAACGCCGCGCATGCCGCTTGCTCTGGCGCAATTGCGCAAATCCGGCATGAAATTCGATATTATGACAACTTCGTTCTTTCTCGGCAAGCGCACCATCAAGCCGGCCATCAATTCCGATATGCCGATGTGGCAGGACAAGATTTTCATCGCCCTGTCGCGCCAGTCAGCCAATGCCACTGACTTCTTTTCCATCCCGTCCGATCGCGTTGTCGAGCTTGGTGCGCAGGTCACGATTTAGCAGGGCCGACGCTTGCCATAGCGGGTAGCGCGACGCGCAGAACTCAGGTCGCGAGTGCGGGCGCAGCTCGTGCGCGCTTCACCGGAGCCGGCTTCCAGAGGCGGCCCACCGCCAGCACCATCCCGGCGGCAAACACCCAATGGCCGGGGCGTGGAAACAGCGCCCAATTTGTGTTGGCTGACAAAATTCGCAGCAGCGGGATGCCCGAATGCAGGTGATACCACAGCGCCTCGCCGAACATGGTGGCAAGCCCAGCGCCAAGCGCAAGCAAAGTCAGCTGGACGATCGTGGCTGTGCCCTTTTTGTCGAGCTTGCGCGCCAGCATCAGCAACACGAATATGCCCATGAACGTGAAGGCCTGGCTGACATCGCGCTTGGATTGCAGCACGAAGTGCACCAGACCCAGCACCATGATCGGATAGACCAGCATATGCAGGCGGTTCCATGCCTTCGCGCCCATGCGCTTGATGGCGCTGTCGGTTGACGTCACCGCCAACGCGACCAGTCCGGCCAAGGCGACAAAGCCAATGGTGAGGTAAAAGCGAAAGATGATCTCGCTGATGATGTGCCGGGCATCGAGATTCTGCTGCACGCTGTAGAGCGAAAAATGCAGCAGCGCATAAGCGGCGGTGGCGACGCCGAACATGCGGCGCACCGTCAGCAGCTTCGGCATTTGCAGCGCCCGGCGCAGCGGCGTGATGGCCAGCGTCAGCGCCAGAAAGCGCACAACCCACAGGCCGGTTTGCAGCAGCGCCGAATCAATCGGCCGCTCACCAAGATTGCCGGTGACCGCCTGGCCCAGAACATAGGCGCCGGGAAGCAGTGTGGCGATAAAGCAGACGAGTTTCAGAGCCGACAAGCGCCCCGTGCGATCAGTCCATGGCGCGAGATTGGCCGTCGCGAGCGCTATCATGTCACATCCTCATCAAACTTGGTGTTGGTGCATCATCTTCCAATAGCCGCTCACTACCTGAAAAATTGTCGAACGGTGCTCACAAGTCTGCGAGGCGAACTTCATCCGCGTTCGCATCGTCCGGTGCCGCGCTGGCGCAAAGCCCGCGCACATAGCCCACATGCGCATGCCGCCATTTGCTCTGGCCAAGCCAGATATAGCTCAAAAGCCCATTTAAGCTCAACAGGTTGATGTCGATTTCAATTTTTATGGCCTCGATCATGTACCGCGACGCGACCGGCCCGAAAGCGCAACGTCCTTCGCCGACGATGCTGCGCTCAAGCACAGCCGACTCGCGGCCATGTGATCGTTCGCGATGTGAATTGTGCTTGAACGCGCCGCCCCCGCCCGGCGCGAACGCGCCAGATTTCCATCGCCATGCGCGACCAAACCCGCTAAGGACGCCGTAATTCGTGCCTCCTGCAAAGAATGACGGGACAAAGTTTGATGAACAGAATTTTCGCAACCAGCTTGATTTTCGCTGCCCTAATGGCGGCTTTGCCGGGTGCCAAAGCCGCCGATCACGTCACTTTTGCGACCAATTGGCTGGCCGAGGCCGAGCATGGTGGCTTTTATCAAGCGGTTGCCGATGGCACCTATGCCAAATTCGGACTTGATGTGAAGATCATTCAGGGCGGGCCGAACAAGAACAACGCTCTCATGCTTGCAGCGGGCAAAATTGATTTTGCCATGGGCCTGAACATGATCGAGGCCTTCAATGCCGTGGCCAACCATGTGCCGGTCAAAGTGGTGGCGGCTGAATTCCAGAAGGATCCGCAGATTTTCATGTCGCATCCTGGCGTCGGGTTCGATCATTGGCGCGATCTGCCCAAGGCGACCGCCTTCGTCAGCACGATGGATCAGGCCTCGGTCTGGCGCTGGATGGCCAAATCGCAAGGCTTTGGGGCAACCAAAACCAAGCCCTATAATTTCAACCCCGCGCCCTTCATCGCCGACAAGAAGTCGATTCAGATCGGCTATGTCACGTCCGAGCCTTTTGCCGTCGAGCAAGCCGGGCATTTCAAGCCGAATGTGTTCTTGCTGGCCGATCACGGCTACCAGAATTATTCCACGACGATTGTCGCGCGCGATGATTATATTGCCAGCCATGCCGATGTCGTGCAGCGCTTTGTTGCGGCTTCGGCGTTGGGTTGGCAGCATTATCTGCATGGCAATCCGGCTGCGGCCAATGCGTTGATCAAACAGGCCAACCCACAAATGAGCGACGCCCAACTCGCTTATTCACGAGAAGCCATGAAAAGATATGGCATTGTCGAATCGGGCGACGCATTGAAAGACGGCATTGGCGCGATGAGCGCTGCACGCATTGCCGCATTCTATGCCAAAATGGTCGCGGCTCATGTTGTGCCCGCCGGACTGGCGATTTCCAAGGCCTATACGTTGCGCTTCGCCAACAAGGGGCCGACTTCCGCTGCGCCAAAATGAATGCCGCGACGCCGCTGGTCGCGCTGGAGCGCGTCGGTCTCAGTTTTGGCAATGGCGCGCCCGTGCTGCAAGAAGTCTCGCTCAGCGTCGCAAAGGGCGAATTTCTGGCCCTTATCGGCGCCTCTGGCTGTGGCAAATCCACCTTGCTGCGGGTGATGGCGGGGTTGCAGCAGCCGACATCTGGCAGGGTCGCGCGCCCGCAGGCATCGGACAATATCGGCATCGTGTTTCAGGATGCGACGCTGATGCCATGGGCCAGCGCTTTTGATAATGTCGCGCTGCCGCTGCGTCTGCGGCACACACCGCGTGCTGCGCTTCATGATCGGGTCATGACGGCGCTGGCGCAGGTGGGGCTGGCGGATCGTGCCGCCGCGCGACCCCATGAGCTTTCAGGTGGCATGAAGATGCGGGTGGCGCTGGCGCGCGCGCTGGTGGTTGAACCCTCGTTGCTGCTGCTCGACGAGCCTTTCGCCGCGCTGGATGAAATCACGCGGCTGCGGTTGAGCGATGATCTTTCCTCACTGCAGGCGAAGCTCGGCATGGCCGTGGTTTTTGTCACGCACGCCGTGTCGGAAAGCGTGGCGCTGGCTGACCGGGTGCTGGTGATGGCGCGCGCGCCGGGTCGCATCATGGCGCAGTTCACCGTCGATGCGCCGCATCCGCGCCACCAGGATTTCCGACAAGCCGCCGCATTCCTGACCATGGTTGCGGAGGTTTCAGCCAGTCTGCGCCAAACCCTGCACGCCGGAGATGATTTATGACCGCGTCGCTGCGCTATCGCTTGCTGCCGCTGCTCAGCGTGCTGGTGCTGCTGGCTTTGTGGCAGGGATTGGTCATGGGGCTGGCGCTCCGGCCCTTCGTTCTGCCCGCACCCAGCCTGATCGTCCATACGTTGCTGCATGACCGTGCCCTGCTTGACGCGGCAGCATTGGTGACCTTGCGCACCACCTTGCAGGCGCTGGGGCTCGCGGCCTTTGGCGGGCTCGGGCTGGCCCTGTTGTTTGCGCAATCACCCGGCATCGGCAGGGCCCTGTTCCCGATAGCGGTCATTTTGCAGGTGACGCCGATCATCGCCATCGCCCCGCTGTTGCTGATTTATCTTTCCACCCATGCCGCAGTGTTGCTGGCGGCATTTCTGGTGGCATTTTTTCCACTGCTGGCGGCCTGCGTGCAGGGTCTTGGCGCTGTCGATCCGGGCCTTGCCGATCTGTTCGCGCTTTCGGGAGCTTCGCGCTGGCAGGAGCTGCGGCTGCTGCGGCTGCCCACCATGTTGCCGTGGTTTCTTGGCGGCTTGCGTGTCGCGGGCGGCCTCGCGCTGATCGGTGCCATAGTCGCCGAACTCGCGGCAGGGGCTTCGGGTGCCGGTTCCGGTCTTGCCACCGTCATCGTCGAATCCGGCTTCCAGCTGAACATCCCGCGCATGTATGCCGCTCTGGTCATCATCTCCGCCATGGGCATCGGTCTGTTTGCCATCACCACATGGCTGGCGCGCTGGCTGCTGCGCCATCGCCCCGAAGGACGGCAACAAAGCTGGGCCTGAGCCCAGGGCCTGTGAAGGAGCAGGCGATCATCAGCCCGCGGCAAAACCGGCGCTATGTATATTGCGCATAGCTACCATTCCCACACCACGGCTTTGCGCATCGCATCATTAACCTTGGACATGATAGCGGCATTGTTGACTCATTTACCAAACCGGCCGGAGCGCCATACCATGTCAGCCGCGCTATCTCTCAACACGTCGGCTGTCGACATCGACAGCAAGGACGCCGTGGCTCGACACACGCGCAAGATGGGCATCATCATGATGATGACCGCCTATCTGTTTTTCTCCATGCTGGATTCATCCGCCAAATGGCTTGGTCATGACCTGCCGCCGCTGGAGACCGCCTGGGCGCGCTATGCCGGGGCCAGCCTGATTGCACTGGCTATGGTTAACCCGTTCAAGCATCGCAATGTTTTGAAGACCTCCGCTCTCGGATTGCAGATCGTGCGGTCGGTGGCCTTGTTCATCTCGACGCTGGCCAATTTCCTCGCGCTTCGACATTTGCAACTGTCGCAAACCGTGTCGATTGCCTTCAGTCTGCCATTGATTGTCGCGCTATTGGCGGGCCCGATGCTGAGCGAATGGGTCGGCCCGCGCCGCCTCGCCGCGATCGGCGTCGGCTTTCTCGGCATTTTGGTGGTGACGCGGCCGGGGCTCGGTGGCTTCCAGCCAGCCATGCTGCTGTGTTTTGTCGCGACCTTGTGCGGCGCGCTATACAACATCTGGACGCGCCAGCTCGCCTCCCGTGATTCATGGCAAACGACGCTGACCTATTCCAGCCTGCTGGGAACGGTGATCCTCACGGCGACCTTGCCTTTCTGGTGGGTGTGGCCGCATGGCGCCCTTGAGTGGAGCATCATGATTCTGCCGGGTTTTGCGGGCGCGGTCGGACATTATTTCATCATCGAGGCGCACCGGCGCGCGCCTGCAGCAGTGCTGGCCCCCTTTGTCTATACGCAGATAGTCTGGATGGTGGCGATTGGCTATGTGGTGTTCGGCGACGTGCCTTCGCTCTGGACGCTGGGCGGCGGCGCGATCGTCATCAGTTCCGGCCTTTACCTGTGGTACCGCGAACGTGTGGTCAAGGTCGTCCCGACACTGACAAAACTTACCGCCTGAAGGTTTACAGGCGCCGCGGCGTGCGGCACATCTGTGTCCAGCCCCCAGGTGGAGTGTGCCATGCCCCTCATTGACGTGTTGATGCCCAATCCGATGATGCCGATGATTGCTGCGGCTTTGGACGGCAAGGTTGCGCTGCACAAGCTTTACGAAGCGGCTGATCCGGCCGCGCTGCTGCGTGCTGTCGCGCCGGGCATCCAGGCCATGGCCGTCGGCGGCGGACATCAGCCGATCAATGGCAGCTATATGGCGCAATTTCCCCGTCTGCGGCTGGTCTCGTCCTTCGGCGTCGGCTACGACCACATCGACGCCGTCTATGCTGGCCGCAACGGCATCATGGTCACCAACACGCCCGATGTGCTGAATGATGAAGTCGCCGACACCGCCATGGGGCTTTTGCTCGCGACGGTGCGGCAATTGCCGCAGGCCGAAAGGTATTTGCGCGCAGGATCGTGGCCAAACGGCAATTTTCCGCTGACCGCCTCGCTCAGCGGCAAGACCATGGGTATTGTCGGGCTCGGGCGCATCGGCAAGGCCATAGCCGCGCGGGCGCAGGCCTTCGGGCTGAAAATCGCCTATCACGGCCGCAGCCGCCAAGCAGCTTCGCCTTTCACCTTCTACGCCGATCTCACCGCCATGGCGGCGGCCTGCGACATTCTCATGGTCATCACACCCGGTGGCCCACAAACCCAGCATATCATCAATGCCGAGGTATTGGCGGCCCTCGGGCCTCAAGGCGTGCTGATCAATGTCGCGCGCGGCTCGGTCGTGGATGAAGCGGCGCTCATCGCGGCCTTGCAGGCGGGCGCGCTTGGCTCGGCAGGGCTCGATGTCTTTGCCAACGAACCGCATGTGCCGCAGGCGCTCATCGACATGCCGCACGTGGTGCTGTTGCCCCATGTCGGCTCGGCCACGCATCATACCCGCAACGCCATGGCGCAACTGGTGATCGACAATATCCTCTGCTTCGCCGAAGGTCGCCCGCTGCTGACGCCGGTGGCTGAAACGCCGCCGTTGCGGCTGTAACTGCCCGGCGGCAAGCTTGGCCTTTGGTCTTGCCAAACGCGTTGGCAACGCGCAGAGAACGCTGGTCAATGCAAACCAGCAAGGACTGCGCTCACCTTCGCCATGACCACAGTCCGCACTGAACCGCACCCCTTTGGCTATTATGCCGCCACGCCGCTGTTACAACGCATTCTGCGGGCGACGCGGGCGACGTCGCACACCTGGGCTGGCAAGCGTCGGGCTATTTTCTTGCGCGCGGCGGCGATGAAGCAGCTTGGCAACCGTCCTGTCGATGTCGAAGCCATGGGCGCGCGCCTGCGGGTGCGCCCGCAGCACAATGTCTGCGAGAAACGGATATTGTTCACACCGCATTATTTTGACGAGCCCGAGCGCACATTTCTCACCCAGCGACTGACCCAGGGCTGCACCTTCGTTGATATTGGCGCCAATGTCGGCGGCTACGCGCTGCATGTGGCTGCGGCGCTTGGGGCCGGGGCACGCATCATTGCGGTCGAGCCTTTGGATTGCCTGTTTGAGCGGCTGGTGGTGAATATCAAGCTCAATGCCTTTGCCACCATCAAGGCGCTGGATTGCGCGATCGCCGACAAGGACGGCGAGGTCACCCTGTTCGTTGATGATCGCAACGAGGGTGATTCATCGATTCGGCTGTTCAACCGTGGCCATGCCGGCGATACCCGCCAGGTGTCGGCCTTGAGCCTGATGAGTTTGCTCGCCCGCGAGCGCGTCACGCATATCGATGCCATGAAAATTGATGTCGAAGGTGCCGAAGACATCATCCTTGAGCCGTTTTTCGCGCAGGCTGCGCCGTCGCTGCACCCGCGCCTGCTGCTGATTCCCGATCTGACGCGCGTCTGGCCAACCGATCTTGTTGGGTTGATCGAACAGCATGATTACCGCGTCGCGCTGCGCACGCGCAGCAACATTGCCTTTGAGAAGATTTGACTGGAGATGATCATGAGCGAGGCACCATCCATCACCGCCGCCATTCTGGTGATCGGCGATGAAATCCTGTCAGGGCGCACCAAGGACAAGAACATCGGCACCATTGCGGATCATTTGTTCGGGCTCGGCATTGATCTGCGCGAAGTGCGCGTGGTGCCGGATGTGGCCCCCGCCATTATCGCCGCACTGAACGCATTGCGGCACAGCTACACTTATGTGTTCACCACCGGCGGCATTGGCCCGACCCATGACGACATCACCGCCGATTGTGTCGCCAAGGCATGCGGCGTCGAATTGCGCGAAGACCCTGCGGCGATCGCGCTGCTGCTGGAGCGTATCAAACCCGAAGACCTCAACGCCGCGCGTCGACGCATGGCGCGAATCCCGGTCGGGGCGACGTTGATCGAAAATTCCGTCTCGAAAGCGCCGGGCTTCATGCTCGGCAATGTCATCGTCATGGCGGGCGTGCCCTCGATCATGACGGCCATGCTGCAGGCGGTGACGCCGCGCTTGCAGACGGGCGCGGTGCTCCACACCGTCAATCTGAATGTCGAAGATCTGCCTGAGGGTGCCTATGCCACCGCATTGGGCGCGATAGCCGCCGCACATCCGCGCGTGTCGATCGGTTCCTACCCTTCGCTCGTTGACGGGCGCTTTCGTAATCAGATTGTGCTGCGCTGCCGCGATCAGGCGGCGCTGGAAGCCGCCGCCGCAGATGTCAGCGCCCTGCTGGCACAGCTTGCAGCAAAGCATTGATCAGGGACCAGAGTTGCAATCATGACGTCAATTGCTCAGGATATTACAGGCACCATGCAGGGGCTGCGCGGGCGGCTGACCTTCAAGCAGCCCCTGGCCCCCACGACATGGTTTCGGGTTGGCGGGGCGGCCGAGGTCTTGTTCTCGCCTGCGGATGACGATGATCTCGCAACATTTCTGCAGCAATTGCCGCGCGAAATTCCGGTCAGCGTCATCGGTCTTGCTTCCAATATGATTGTGCGGGACGGCGGCATTCCGGGCGTGACGCTGCGCCTCGGTGGGCGGGCTTTCGGAGCCATCACACTGGAAGACAACTATCGTCTGCGTGCCGGGACTGCCGCGCCCGATATGCGGGTCGCCCAGGCCGCCGCTGAAGCCAGCGTCGATGGCCTGGCGTTTTTTCGGGGCATTCCCGGCTCGATCGGCGGTGCCTTGCGCATGAATGCAGGCGCGCATGGCGGCGAAACCACGGACGTGATGGTGACCGCCCATGGCTTTGACCGGGCTGGAAACAAGGTCAGTTTCAGCCATGATGAGATGGGCTTTGGCTATCGCCATTCCAGCATTGGCGAGGATATCATTTTCACCTCGGCGCTGTTTCAGGGTCGCGCTGGCGAGCGCGCCGCGATCGAGACGGAAATGGCACGCATCACCGCCGCCCGCGAGGCCGCCCAACCCATTCGCGAAAAGACCGGCGGCTCGACCTTTCGCAATCCGCCGGGCGGCAAGGCCTGGCAGTTGATCGACAAGGCCGGTTGCCGGGGTCTGGCCATAGGCGACGCGCAGGTTTCGCAGATGCATTGCAACTTTCTGATCAATCGCGGGCAGGCCACCGCCGCTGATATCGAGGCCTTGGGCGAGGAGGTGCGCCGCAGAGTCATGGAACAATCCGGCGTCACCCTTCACTGGGAAATCAAGCGCGTCGGGGTGGCGCGCTAGCGTGCAGGCCTTGCCAGCGCGCCCGCGGACGCATAAACGGGCGCTATGATTTCGACTGCATCTCCATCTACTATCGCCGCCGACGTCCTGTTTCAGGGCATCTGTGATGCTGCGCGTGAGGCTGGACGCAAAGCCCTGGCCTGGTTCGAGCCGGGCGCTTCGACGCGGGCGGAAGTCACGCTCAAAGGCGGCTATTCGCCTGTCAGCGCTGCCGATCTTGAAGTTGACCG
Source organism: Pseudomonadota bacterium (assembly GCA_021804825.1). GTDB lineage: Bacteria > Pseudomonadota > Alphaproteobacteria > Rhizobiales > Beijerinckiaceae > REEB77. The sequence goes on from JAJZGX010000063.1 coordinate 13,587, forward strand.
CTTCCTGCATCAGGCTCTGCGCCAGTTGCTGCCACAAGCGGGATGGCTCTCGGAGGAGACCCCCGATGATGGCTCGCGCCGCTCGGCCGGAGAAACCTTCATCATCGATCCCATCGATGGCACGGGTGGGTTTATTCGCGGCGAACGCGAATGGTGCGTTTCAATTGCGCTTGTGCGCGACGGCGTGCCGATCATGGCGGTGATCGAGGCACCGGCGCTCGGCGAAACCTTCACGGCGCGGGCCGGTGCCGGGGCCTGGATGAACAACGCGCGGATTTCGGTGGCGCAGGAGACGGCAGGCGCGCCCCTGCGTATGAGTGGCCCGACGCGGTTGACGAGCCTCGCGGGCCTGCCGCCCCTGCAAATGCGCACGAAACTGCCCTCGCTGGCCTATCGGCTGATGCTGGTCGCAGACGGGCGTCTGGACGGCGCGGTCGCTTCGGCCAATGCGCACGACTGGGATATTGCCGCTGCCGACCTCATTTTGCGCGAGGCAGGCGGCGTGCTGAACGACCACAATGGCCAGGCTCTGCGCTATGATCGCGCCGAGTTGCGCCACAAGGAATTGTTTGCCGGACGACCTGCCTTGGCAGAAATGCTGCGGCTGGCGTGGCGATGAAGGTCGCAGGCACGAGAACTTATCAACAGGACTGAGGCTCCATGCAAGAGATTGAAGCACATAAACCGCAATTGCTGCATCTGGTTTTTGGGGGTGAACTGACATCATTGGATGACGTTCAATTTCGCGATGCCGCCGCGCTCGACATTGTTGGCATCTTTCCAGATTACGCTTCCGCTCAAAAAGCGTGGCGCGCCAAGGCGCAGGTGAGTGTCGACAATGCCCACATGCGCTATTTCATCGTGCATCTGCATCGCTTTCTCGATCCCGCACGCTGAAGGCACGATATGAGCGGCCACGCAAACAGGCAGACGCCATGCTGAAAGCCTGGGGGCAAAGCCCTGCAGGGCAGGCCCTGTTGGGACGGGTGCTGGCGCATTATCTTGATTTCACTGATACAACAACGCGTTATGCGCGAGAGCCGCAAGATTTAGACGCCCTCGTGCAGGCTGATTTGCCATGCATTTTTGCCTTTTGGCATGGCCAAAACGCCTTTTTGCATCGGTTTTTGCCGCGTGAAGTGCCGCTGGCTGCGCTGATCTCGCGGCACGGTGACGGCGGCATTGCCTCGGTCATGTTGAACCATCGCGGTCTTGGCACCATCCGCGGCTCGGGCGGGTCTCCAGAAAAAGCCAAGCGGCACGGCGGCATGGTGGCGATGCGCGCCATGATGCGGGCTTTGGCGGGCGGAACATCGGTGGTGATGTCGGCGGATGTGCCCAAGGTGTCACGCCGCAGCGGCCTTGGTATCATCACCCTTGCGCAGATTTCAGGACGCCCCATAGTTCCCCTCGCTCTGGCTGTCCGGAATCGGATCAATTTCAACTCGTGGGATCGCGCCTCACTGGCACTGCCTTTTGGCCGCGGTGCGCTGGTGCTGGGGACGCCGCTGTCCGTCCAGCGTCATAGTGATGCGGCAACGCTAGAAGCGGCGCGACGTGCGCTGGAACATGATCTGGATCGGATTCAGGCGCGCGCCTATGCCATGGTTCGCCGCCAAGACCCCGGCGAAGATCTGGTCATCGCCCGCGAAAATGGCGCATCATCTTGATCATCAAGACCAACCTTTTGCCGCTCTATCGGGCCGCAAGTTTCTGCTTGCAGCCTTTGGCCGGGCCATTTTTGCGTCGACGTCTGAAGCAGGGCAAGGAAGATGAGCTGCGCCTGGGCGAGAAGCTCGGCATGAGCGAATTGGCGCGGCCTGCCGGAGCGCTGGTCTGGCTGCACGGTGCCAGCGTTGGCGAGGCCATGGCGCTGCGCCCTCTGGTGCAACGCCTGCTGGACAGGGGTTTCAAGGTGTTGCTGACCACCGGCACCGCGACTTCGGCGCGCCTGGTGCAAGCCCAGCTCGGCAGCGGGCCCTTGCACCAGTTTGCACCCCTCGACGGACCGCTGTTTGTGCGCCGCTTCCTCGATCATTGGGCACCTGATCTGGCATTGGTGGCCGAATCGGAATTTTGGCCCAACATGTTTCAGGGCTTGGCCAAGCGCGGCATTCCCTTGATTGTGGTCAATGCCAGAATGTCTCCGCGCTCAGCTCGTCGCTGGGCGCGCCTGCCGGGCACCATTGCCGCACTGCTGCACGATGTCCGGCTGTGCCTGGCGCAAAGCGATGCAGATGCCAGCCATCTGTCGGCGCTTGGCATGCCGGCGGTGTTGAGCGTCGGCAATCTCAAATATGATGCCGCCGCGCCGACCGCCGACGCTCGCGCCTTGTCGCTGCTCGGCGGCGCTATCGGCACGCGTCCGGCGTGGCTGGCCGCATCGACCCACCCCGGCGAGGAAGATGTCATTGCCCGGGTGCATCGCGCCGCCAGCGCGCAAATTCCCGAGCTTTTGACCATGATCGCGCCACGCCATCATGATCGTGGCGAGGTGATCGCCGCAGAATTGGCCCGCAGCGGATTTCATGTTGCCCAGCGCTCGCGAAACGAACTCCCCGGCCCGCAAACCGAAATTTATATCGCCGATAGCATGGGCGAGATGGGCGTGCTGTTTCGCGCCGCACCCATCGTCCTGATGGGGAAATCTCTGGCCCTG